>JBHAFL010000093.1:0-6809 GCA_041856085.1 Anaerovoracaceae bacterium
ATAACTCTCGGCGAAGCGAGCGACGGGAAAATTCGGTTCTCGGAAACTGTCTGAGCGCAGCGAGTTTTGACGAGAACCATTTTGCCGGCGAGCAAGCCCTACGAGTTATCCGAAGCGAGGACTAAAAAGCGCGGCAGCACTAATCGCTCAGATATGGTATGCAGTCATTATACCATAGAATTACTGCATTGGGAATTATCCGCAATAAAAAAGAGGCGAGTATTAGGCTGATTTTTTGCTTACCCGCACCCTTTATTTCGTGTCATTTTAGAATCGCGCCGCCGTAAGCGGTTCGGAATAATCGCCATTTACGGTATATGAATTATAGGTTTTATAGGCTCTTACCCTATATGAGTATCTCGTGCCGCGAACCGCAGATTTATCGTAGTAGTAACTGAGGTCGGTTGAAGCTATGAGTTTATACTTAGCTGCGCCCGCCGCTTTTCGGTAGACCAGATATCCCGTCCTGCCGTCAACCTTATCCCAATCGATGAAAATGCTATTTTGATTCGGTCTTATCTTAGTCAATTCGGCCTTGCCGAGCGGCGTCGTAACTCCTCTCAGATATCCCGATTTTTCACTTGCGTAGCGCTTTCCCAGTTCTTCTCTCACGGCAGAAACCTTATAGAAGTATTTCACTCCGCTGAGCGCGGTCTTGTCCTCATATTTTCTCTCTCCTGTAACCTCTGCAAGCTTGACATAGTTAGCGCCGCCGCCTCTCGGACACCTGAACACGTCGTAGGATTCGGCGTTTTCAACCTCTCCCCACTCGATTACAGGCTTATTATCCTCGCTCAGCTTTACCGATGACAGCTTAGGTTTCGCCGGACTGTAGAAGTTATCCATATCGAAAAACTCCACCGTATAGGAAATTTCGCTTGTTAATCCGCTGATACTGACATAATATTTATCACCCGCGTTATATGCCTCTACGCCCTCCGGTCTAAAAATTATACAGCCTGTCTGTCCGTAGTAGCTGTTCGACACGTAGAAGTCCCCGTCCGAACCCTCTTTCGAGAAGTTCCAGTATCTGAGGTTCTCACTCGACAGATTGTCTATTTTGATGAGACTGACCTTGATATTAGATGAGCTGAGAGTCTCATTCAGCGATATGCTCCATGCGTCGCCCGCCTTAAAACAGGATATAGGCATATTCGCAGCCGGCCACTTAACGCCGATGTAATTATCGTCCTGACCCGTATCGTCCCTTACGTACATAGCGTTATATGTGACCCTGTCCGCCTCGCTTGAAACTATTCCGAAGCCTACCGCTCCCATTGCCGGATTTAATATCCATCTCCTGTGTCCGAGCGATGAGATATTCGAGGAATCACTGTCGGACATCCACCCGTCCAGAATTGCGAACTTAAGCGAGGCATTCGGTTTCGTATATCTCGCAAGATTGCAGTATCTCGACGCCTCCACTCCGAGCGTCGAAAGTCTCCCGTCCATGCCCTGCGGATACTTAGGATAGTGACTCAGATTACCGTTGGCGTAGTTTACCATACAAGCAGCCTGAGCTTTTTCGGACAGTTCCTCGCTCAATGTGACCTCGTGATTGATTCCCGCTATATAACGCACCGTCTTAATTGTGTTAAGGGCGTTATTATTCTCTTCGTCGGACAATATCCCCGGAAAATACGGAGCGGTCAAAATCGGTGAAATCAAATACAATACGCTGTAGTCGTCCACAACCTTACCCGCCGTGTCCAGTCCGACGAGTCCCGTAGGGTGATTAAGCGCGAACCTTACTATGTCCTCCTGAGTAGGCTCCTTAACTTGAACTCCACCAATGTAGGCATAAGCCGAGCCGGCGCTTAATGCCGCCGTCACCAACACTATTAAGATTAAAGCCGCTATCTTTCTTTTCATAATCTCATTTTACCACAAAGCTCAGTTATCTTCAAACCCTCCGCTGTAGAGCTGAAAATATTTTCCTTTTTTTTCGATAAGCTCGTCGTGGCTTCCCCTTTCAATAATTTTCCCCTTTTCAAGCACCATTATCACATCGGCATTTTTTACCGTGGACAGCCTGTGCGCGATTACGAAGACCGTCCTGCCTTTCATCAGATTGTCCATTCCCTTTTGGACAATGGCTTCGGTTCTCGTATCTATCGACGAGGTCGCCTCGTCAAGTATCATAACCGGCGGGTCCGCAACGGCGGCGCGGGCTATGGATATGAGCTGTCTCTGCCCCTGAGAAAGGCTCGAGCCGTCCCCCTTAAGCACCGTATTATAGCCATTTGGAAGCATTGCTATGAAGCCGTCGGCATTCGCGAGCTTCGCCGCGTTTATGCAAGCCTCGTCCGTAGCCTCGGGATTCCCGTACCTGATATTCTCCATAACCGTACCGGTAAACAGGTTGACATCCTGTAATACAATGCCGAGCGATTTTCTTAAATCATATTTCTTTATGTCCCTGATGTCAATACCGTCGTAAGTAATTTTGCCTATTTCGACGTCATAAAATCTGTTTATCAGATTGGTTATCGTGGTCTTACCCGCGCCGGTCGCTCCGACAAAGGCGACTTTCTGTCCCGGTCTGGCATATACGTTCACTCCGTGCAGGATTTTTTCACCCTCGATATAGCTGAAATCAACCCCGTCGAGTACTATGTCGCCCCTGAGCGGTATTAGTTCCTCTCCCGCCTGCCACGCCCATGCTCCGGTGCATTTGTCGGCTTCTTTAAGGCAGCCGTCGCAAATCTCGGTATATATAAGCTTAACGCCTCCATCGTCGCTCTCTTCCTCTTCGTCTAAAAAAGCAAAGATTCTGCCTGCTCCCGCTATCGCCATAATAACAGAGTTGAGCTGCTGCGATACCTGCGTTATCGGGTTGATGAAATTTTTTGAAAGAATCAAAAAACTTGCGATAGTCCCCATCGTCACGGCTTCTCTACCGCCTATGCTGAGGTTGGAAACGCCCGAAAGCGCCATAAAGCCCCCCGCAAGCGCGACTATTACATAGAGAAGATTCCCGAGATTTCCCATCATAGGCATAACTACCATCGACAGGGCGTTTGCCCTCGAGGTATTCTTTTTAAGGAGTTCGTTTCTCAGCTTAAAGCCCTCGCAGGATCTCCTCTCGTTGGAAAAAACCTTTATGACTTTCTGTCCGTTTATCATCTCTTCGACATAGCCGTTAAGATCTCCTATGGTATCCTGCTGTCCCTTAAAATATGCCGCCGATTTACCGACCACGGTTCTGAGCATAAGCATCGCAAAAAATGTGAAGCCTACGCATATCAGCGTCAGCCACAGGCTGAGATGAAGCATTGAGAACATAACCATAATCATACTCATAACGGAGCTCATAAGGCTTGAAAGCGACTGTGAAAGCATTTGCCTGAGCGAATCCGTGTCGTTCGTGAAATGAGACATTATGTCCCCGAAATTATTTCTGTCAAAATAGCTTATGGGAAGCCTCTGCATATGTGAGAACATCTCGTCCCTGATCGTCTTAAGCGTCCCCTGAGATACCGTAGCCATTACCATATTGGTAACGAGGGTCGCCGAAACGCCGAGCAGATATATTATACAGATTATGCCTACCGCCATAAGAAGCTCCGAAAAAAGGTCCGTCCCGCCGCTCACCATAGGGAGTATATAATCGTCGATCAGAATCCTTATGAAGAGCGAGGATACGACAGCAGCCGCCGCGCTCACCAATATTGACAGGACTACTATTATCATTCCGAGACGATAATTTTTCAGATAGCCGATAAGTCTGCCTAACGACTTTTTATCCATATTCTTAAGCGCGCCTTTTTGGAGCATATTCCGCCCGCCGTGCGTCGACTTAATTTCTTTCGTGCCTGATTCGGACATCAATTCTCACTCCCTTTCAATATCCAAGTCGGCGCCCGATTGCCCCGACTGGGTTTCATATATATCGCGGTAGATTTCATTTGTCTCAAGCAGCTCCTCGTGGGTGCCGAAGCCCGAAATCCTGCCCTCTTCCATCACTATTATTCTGTCCGAATCCATAATTGAATGAATCCTCTGCGCGATTATCAGTTTTGTAACTCCCGTCATTCGTGTTTTAAGAGCATTTCGAATCGAAGCGTCCGTCTTCGTATCGACGGCGGAGGTCGAATCGTCCAAAATCAATATCTTAGGCTTCTTTAGCAGCGCCCTCGCTATACACAGCCTCTGCTTCTGTCCACCTGACAGGTTATCCCCTCCCTGCTCAATCATATATTGATATTTTTCGGGGAAAGACTCTATGAATTCGTCTGCCTTAGCGATTTCACAGACTCTCCTCATATCCTCTTCCGTCGCGTCAAAATCGCCCCATCTCAGGTTATCCGCAATAGTTCCCGAAAAAAGTATATTCTTCTGCAGCACCACGGAAACGGCGTTTCTGAGAGCCTCGAGGTCATAATCCCTGACGTCCTTTCCTCCTACCCTTACCGTCCCCCCGCTCACGTCATAAAGCCTCGGTATCAGCTGCACGAGAGAGGATTTAGCCGAGCCGGTCGCCCCGACTATTCCGACGGTTTCTCCCGCTTTGATTCTTAGGTTAACGGAGTCGAGAACCTTGCGGCGTGCACCGTCGCCTGCAAGCTCATTATCCCCCGTATCATTTTCTTTTGCCATATTCGAATACTCGAACGAAACATTTTCGAATTCTATGGAGCCGTCGGCCACCTCGAATATAGGCGACTTCGGGTTTCTCAGATCGCTTTTTTCTTCGAGCAGCTCGACTATTCTCTCAGCGGAAGCCTTTGACATAATAAGCATTACGAAAATAACGCTTAACATCATAAGGCTGATGAGTATCTGCGCGGTATAGGTTATCATGCTCATAAGCTGACCCGTAGTCAAGCCCATAAGCTCGTTATTGCCGGACTTCACTATCATCTTGGCGCCGAATATGAAAAGCAGCGCCATAGAAAGATACATTGCAGCCTGCACAAGCGGCATCAGCCATGCCATTATCCTCTCGGCTTTTGAAAAATCGCGGAATATAGAGCCTGAAATCGCGTTAAACTTCTCGACCTCGCGCTCTTCGCCGTTAAACGACTTGACCACTCTCATACCGCGAACGTTCTCGCGGACTACCGAATTCAGCTTGTCATAGGTCTTAAACACCCTCTCGAATAAGGGGTGAACCTTTCTCATTATAATGATTATTCCGAACACCAGAATAGGAACGGATACCGCAAACACGAGCGCGAGTCTGCCGTTAACCCTAAACGCCGCCGCAAGGGCGAAAATCAGCATAGCCGGAGCACGCGTCGATACCCTGATGAGCATTTGAAACGCGTGCTGCACATTGCTGACGTCGGTCGTAAGCCTCGTGACGATAGAAGCGGTTCCGAATTTATCTATCGACGGGAAGCTGAAATCCTGAACCTTGTAGTACATAGCCTCTCGAAGATTTTTTGCAAAGCCTGAGGACGCGTAAGGAGCGGTAATCGCCGCGCCTATTCCGAAAAGCAGCGAAGAGAATGCCGCGATTAAAAGTACGGCGCCGTAGCTTGTCACCTTACCCATATCCCCCGCGTTTATGCCCTTATCGATGAGCTCAGCCATTATCAGCGGTATGATAATCTCTATTACGGATTCAATCACGACTAAAACGGGCGTCGCAAGCGTTAAAATCCTGTATCCCCTTGTGTAAGCATATAATTTTTTGAACAAATTTTACCTCGAATGCGTTTATTTTTTGTTTTCAGAATACCTTATTTCAAAATGCTATTTTAACATATTCCGAGCGAAAACAAATGTTGAAAATGTGAAAATTTCATACCGAGCTATCCTCCCAGCCGGGGAAACGCTCGTCAAAATAGCTCCTTATAAAGGTGAAAAAATCAGCAGCCTCTTCTTTTTCCAAATCCGGCGTCTTAGATATCGAAATTGTTCTCCTGCATACGGGATCCTTGATATGCAGCAGCTTCACACTGTCCGTATTTATCTCGCCCCATGAAAAATGCGGCCAGAATGCCACGCCTAATCCCGCCGAAATTAAATCTCTGACCGAAGCGGGATTATCGCTCGAGTATGCGACGGTCGGTTCAATCCCGACATCGTGCAAAAAACCGTCGCATAAGGTTTTGTAGGGTTTAGAAGAGTCCATACTGATAAAGTCATAGTTCGCGAAATCCTTTAGCATGACGGGCTCCTCGAAGTCAGCCGCCCATTTGAGAGGCACGGCTAAAAACATCTCCTCGGCAAGAAGAATTCTTCCCGCGTCCTCGGGCGGCGTTACCTCTCTATATATTCTCGAGGTTACCATTATATCATTTTTCCCCTCGGGCGACTGAGTGACTATGAAGTTGATATCAGGTCTTTTCTCCTTATATTTTATTATCACATCGGTCATAAGCTTCGAGGCGGATACGAGGCCTATTCTGATTGTTCTTTTTTCATTACCCGCCGCCTCCGCGATCAATGCGGGAAGCGCAGCTATCCTGTCCATTATCGGTGAAAGCTCCCTGAATAACGCCTCGCCCGCAGGATTGATATATATGCGTCTTCCCCGCCTGTTAAAAAGCTCCGTGCCGAGTTCGTCCTCGAGGCGCTTAACAGACTGACTCAGCGCAGGCTGAGCAATCGACAGTTTTTTTGCCGCCTTAGTGATGTTTCCCGTATTCGCCACCTCAATAAAATATCTTAGCTGTTGTAATTCCATTTTTTAACCTCTCTACAGCTTAGAAGACTGCGTGGCGCTATGCCGCCGTCAGGTGTATCGATATGTCCTCCTCAGCTCTGTTGATATGCCGTTCTAAGTCATGTTTACATAATGCCGTCAGGGGTATCGATATCTCCTCCCTATCGATATATCGCTCTTAGCCGTATGTAAG
>JBHAFL010000094.1:0-4081 GCA_041856085.1 Anaerovoracaceae bacterium
ATATGACTGGAGCATTTTTGAAAACGAAAGACCAATTATGAATGGTACCACCGGTACACAGAATGCCATCAAACAAATCGGTCGGCTTGGGGCGGTAATCTAATCTGTCAACCAAAAAGTCCGTAAAAACTTGACACCATCTAAATTGCTTGTCTTATTGAAAAACGGGCGGAAATGCTGTATAATTTTTTCGTATTCATTTCGGGGATTATTTTTTTATGGATTTTTACTCGAAGAAAGGAAAAATCCGCTGCGTATGTTGCGAAGCTCAGAGGATTACGTAAGATAAAAATATGTTGGCAATTTTAGAAAAAGTTATATCAATATTCTTAATAATCGGATTAGGATTTTTTGCGGGAAAAAGAAAGCTATTTCCCGATGGCGCAAGGAGCAGCATATCGGCTCTGCTTCTCAAGATTACCTGCCCGAGTATGATACTTCATGCCACGCTTTCTCACGAGGTTAATGACGACACCCTTTCGATAACGTTGTGGTCAATGGGACTCTCGCTGTTTTTTTTCACGTTATTCATAGTCCTCGGATTTTTCGTTGCAAAATATCTCCTCAGAGAAAACGACAGAGAGACGATAGGAATGTTCGCCTATGGTTTTCATACGACTAACACCGGGTTCTTCGCATTCCCCGTCACCCTCGCGCTTTTCGGAAACAGTATTTTCTATGTCGTGGTGATGCAGAATACTGTAATGAGCTTTTTCCTCTTCGGCATCGGCATATTCGCAATAGACCTCATAACGGGGAACGGGGGCTTTAATATGAAGTCCTTTTACGGCATACTTAAGAGTCCGCCTATTGTTGTATCGTTTATAGGGATACCGATGATGTTCGCAGGCATTAACTTCCCTGCGCCTGTCACTGAGAGTCTTTCTATCGTGGGGAGCAGCACCACGCCGCTTTCTATGTTGTTGGTCGGTCTGATGCTCGCGGGTTGCGATATGAAATCGCTTATTACCGACAAAAAACTGATTGCTTTTTCGATAATAAAAAATGTCTTAATTCCCGTAATATGCATGTTCATACTCGTTCCGCTTCCTATACACAATGATGTGAAAATAGGGCTCATCTTCGCTTTCGCATTCCCGACTGCCGTGATGGTTGCTCCTATGGTGGAGAGCTACGGTTACAAACCCGATAAAGCCGCCGAGATGATAGCGCTTACTACGAGTCTGAGTATAATTACTATCCCGTTATGTGCAGCCGTTTTAGGCTCTTACTACGGATTATAAGGTTCTTTTTATAAAATCACACCTATATTCTCAAATCATTAAGGATTTTGTCCGACATCCCGACATTTTCAGTAGCTTCCCACAATAAACCGACTGTGGCTCGGCGATTTTTATCGCTTATTGCCACAGTCGTTTGATTGTATCGTTCTTAAAGTAACTCTTTTCTGCTCAGGTTTATTCTGTTCTGAGAATCAATTTCGACAACCTTTACGGTTACGCGGTCGCCGATGTTCATAACGTCTTCAACCTTTTCAACTCTCTTTTTAGCCATCTTGGAAATGTGGAGGAGTCCCTCCTTGCCCGGAAGTATCTCGACAAACGCGCCTACAGAGCCCTTAGCCGAGCTTAAGATTCTGGTAACTGTACCCTCGTAGATTTCTCCGACCTCCACGTCCTTGGTGAGAATTTCGATTTCTCTCCTGCAAGCCTCGGTCATCGCGGCGTCCGTTCCGTAGATTGAGACAAGTCCGTCGTCCTCAAGGTCTATCTTAACACCGTACTTATCAACAAGTCCGTTTATTGTCTCTCCTCCCTTACCGATTACGATTCTAATCTTGTCCGAATCGATTCTAAATGATATAGCACGCGGCGCCCACTTGGAGAGTTCGGCGCGAGGTTCAGGAATCTCTTCAAGCATTTTTTCCATTATGTGCATTCTGCCCTCTTTAGCCTGGTTAAGCGCTTTTTCGAGGATATCACGGGAAAGTCCGTGAACCTTGATGTCCATCTGAATTGCCGTAACGCCGACCTCGGTTCCCGTAACCTTAAAGTCCATATCGCCGAGGAAGTCTTCCATTCCCTGTATGTCGGAAAGAATTGCGAACTCGGATTCTCCGTTTTCTTTAACCCTTTCGATGAGTCCCATAGCGATTCCTGAAACCGGCCTTTTAATAGGCACTCCCGCATCCATTAGCGCGAGGCAGGAGCCGCAGGTCGAGCCCATCGAGGTCGAACCGTTCGAGCTGAGCACGTCGGAGACTACTCTTATCGCATAAGGGAAGTCCTCAACTGACGGAATTACCGGAATAAGCGCTCTCTCTGCAAGCGCGCCGTGACCGATTTCACGTCTGCCCGGCGAGCGCGGTGCCTTAGCTTCACCGGTCGAATATCCCGGGAAGTTATAATGGTGTATATATCTCTTTTCAGTCTGCTCGGTTATGCCGTCAATCGTCTGTGATTCCGATGCAGGTGCGAGTGTGCAGGCGGAAAGAACCTGAGTCTGCCCTCTCTTGAAAAGACCTGTTCCGTGAACCCTCGGAAGAAGTCCCGTTTCGCAGAAGATAGGTCTGATTTCGTCGCACGCTCTGCTGTCAGGGCGCACGCCGTCATCAAGGATCATATTTCTTACGCTTTCCTTAGTGATGTTATAGAGAACAGCATCGATATCCTTAGCTCCCTCCGGGAAGATCTCAGCGAAATACTCCTTAGTCTCCACTTCAACCTTATCCATATTGTCAAGTCTCTCGAGCTTATCATAAGTGTGAATCGCCTCTCTCATCTTAGGAGCCGCGAATTCTCTGACCTGTCTCTCGATTTCCTCATCCGGCTTGTAATATTCGATTTCCTGCTTCGACTTGCCTACTTCGGCTACAATCTGCTCGATAAACTCTACGAGCGTCTTAATCTCTTCGTGTGCAAATAATATCGCATCGAGCATATCCATTTCAGGAACTTCGTTAGCTCCGGCTTCAACCATCATGATGGCGTCCTTCGTGCCGGCAACGGTCATATCTATGTCCGACTCTTCGCGCTGCGCGAGCGACGGGTTGATGACAAACTCTCCGTCAACTCTTCCCACCTTTACGGCTGCTGTAGGTCCGTCCCACGGTATATCGGATATAGCGATTGCAACCGAAGAGCCTATCATAGCTGCGATTTCAGGCGAGCAGTCATTGTCTACCGACATGCAGGTTGCCACAACCACGACGTCGTTAAAAAATCCCTTAGGGAAAAGCGGCCTCAACGGTCTGTCGATGAGACGTGATGTGAGAATCGCATGCTCTGACGGACGACCCTCCCTCTTGATGAAACCGCCCGGAATCTTACCTGCCGCGTACATTCTCTCTTCAAAGTCGCAGCTAAGCGGGAAGAAATCCTGTCCCTCCTTAGCGGTCTTGGACATGGTAACGGTTACGCTTACAACCGTATCTCCGTACTGCACCCATACCTGACCGTTTGCCTGCTCGCAAACCTTACCGATTTCGAGCTGAAGAAGACGACCGCCCAGCGGGTACCTGAATGTTCTGTAATCTGTGAATCTTGGCATTAAACTACCTCCTTAATGCTATTCTTTCTTTCTTTCTGATATAAACAAAGGCGGGGTTCGTCCCCGCCAATAGTTTCCGTTGTTGCTACTTTCTTAATCCGAGGCGAGCAATAAGAGTTCTGTATCTCTCAAGGTCGTTTTCCTTAAGATAAGCAAGCATATTTCTTCTCTGACCTACCATCTTCAGCAGTCCGCGTCTCGAATGGTGATCTTTTTTGTGAGTCTTGAGGTGCTCATTAAGGTCGTTAATTCTGTAAGTGAGAAGCGCAACCTGCACCTCGGGAGAACCCGTGTCTCCCTCTTTAAGCTGATATTCGCTTATAATCTGTGTCTTCTGTTCTTTAGTAATCATGGTTTTCTCCTTTTTTTGTTCGCCTCTGCCGAGTACCGCGCCGGAGCGTCGCAAAACTAAGCAAAAGGTAATAAGTTTTAACGATTCATGATAGCACGGAGCACGGAGGTTGTCAAGCTCTTAATTACAGGCTGCTATGCGCGCCGATTCGCTGTGATTCGCGGTTCGTGGTTCGGGCTTCGCCCGCGATTCAGCCGCGCTTCGTTTCTTCCGCTCGCC
>JBHAFL010000095.1:0-5535 GCA_041856085.1 Anaerovoracaceae bacterium
CATACTCCGTAAGTATCGCAACCCTGTATTTTCTCTTCTTAGAATCCGTACACGCCCTGAAAGCGGTAGGATAATCGCCCAGCGGGTACTCGACCTCAAAGCCTCTTCCTCTCAGAAGCTCGACTATTTTTTTTGAAGACCCGAACTCGCAGCCCGACACCTCGGGATTATCCGCTAAATAGTCATTAAGCGCGATAGCCTCGCTCAGATACTCTTCAACCGAAGCGAGTATTTTTTGTTTCATAACCTCATATTCAACCATTTTTCCCTCCTTATGGTTTTTCTCTATAAAAATGTCGGGACGTTTGTCGCGTCCCGAAAAAATCAAAATAACACTAATGCTTCGGAATTATCGCGGCTTATACCTTATCTTCCTCGCGCTGAGTCCTGTTAGCCAATTCTTTAATCTCAACCCTGTTATTGCTGAGAGTGGCGTCGATATTCCTGAGGGTTTCTTCTAAGTTCGCGAACATAACGTTGACATATTTAACGCTGATTTCGTCTATTCTGCCCTGCATCTCATAAAGCATACTGTCCACATAGTCATAAGTTTTCATTTTGAGGAGCTTGGCGTTTATCTTTGCGTCTTCAACTATCTCGTTAGAGAGCTTATTGGCTCTCTTCGTTATCTCGTCCGACTCGACAAGATAATCCGCCTGCTTCTTCGCCTCTCTGATTATTTTTTCGTAATCCTGACGCGCCTCGTTAAGTATCCTGTCGCGCTCTTCCCTTATCCACTTAGCCTGCTGCATATCGTCGGGAAGCGCAAGCCTGATATCCTTGATTATCCCGTATATGTCCTCCGCCTCTACGCCCACCTTGTTCGTGAACGGTACAGACTTCGAATTTTCGAGCAAATCCTCCAATTCGTCCAATAAATCGAGAACCTTTGTAGTATCTTCCATATCGTTTGTCTCCCTTTCGTTTATTTCAGATTCAATTTAAGTTTCATTCTATTCAGAACTCCGCTCGGCACGAGCACAGTCCCGTCTCCCCCGAGACTCACCACCTGACGAGCCATCGTCGAGCTGATAAAAGCGAATCTGCTGTCGCTTATGAGATATACCGTCTGCGTACCCTCGTTATAGAGGTGCTTATGAAGCTGGTCCATAGACTGCTCGTTATCGAAGTCCGCTCCGCTTCTCAGACCTCTCACGACGACGTTAAAACCGCCGCTGTTGACATATTCGGCAAGAAGTCCCTCGCACTTATCCACGCTGACATTACCGAAAGAAGAGACCTCGTTTTTTATCATCTCCATCCGCTCCTCAAACGAAAACATAGGGCTCTTCTCCATATTCACGGTTACCCCGACGACAAGCTCGTCGAATATGCATGAAGCTCTCTTAATGAGATCCAAATGTCCGAGCGTGAGCGGGTCAAAAGTCCCTGCATATAATGCTCTTGTATGCATTTCATACCTCCAAACCTGTGTATATTTTAGCATAAAGACGTATCTTTGTAAAGCTACACATAGATTGAGACGGTTATGCTGCCGTAGTCTTTCTCTTTAATCTTATTATATCCCGACAGATAATCCGGTAAGACGTCATTTTTTGAATGCTCCGCGATTAGCTTGCCGCCGTCCCCCAGAATCTCCATTTCCCTGATAAGCTTGAAGCATCTCCCGTATAAGCCCTCTTTGTACGGCGGGTCGATAAAAACCAAATCGACCTTAGCGCCGTCTCTCATAATCCTGTCGAGACATCTCTCGAAGTCCCCCGCCACGAGCACCGACCGTTCCTCGGCACGACAGACGGCTATGTTTCTTCGAGTAATTGCAAGGCTCTCTCTTGAAATATCCGAAAAATAGCAAAGCTCGGCTCCCCTCGATAACGCCTCAAGTCCCAAGTTGCCCGTACCGGCGAAAAGATCCGCTGCGACCGCGCCATCTATATCTCCATAGAGCATTGAAAAAACCGCCTCTTTCACCTTCTCGCTCGTAGGTCTGATGTCCCTGCCGAGCGGCGTCTCTATCTTTCTTCCCTTAAACTCCCCGGCTACAATTCTCACTTAATCACCTAAAGCTTGAGAGATATGTTATCACCGAACATTCTCTTAACCCTTTCTTTTAATTCTATATTCTCCAATTCCTCAAGCGTCGGGTCGTCGGCAATCAGCCTTTCCGCCGTAGCTTTTACCGAAACGAGCACTTCCGCATTTTTCAGGAGATCCGCCACATTTAACTCCGGAAGACCGTGCTGCCTCGTACCGAAGATTTCACCCGGTCCTCTTAGCTTAAGGTCTTCCTCGGCAATTTCAAAGCCGTCGCCGGTACGCTCAAGTATCCTGTTCCTTTTTTCTGCAAGCTCGGATTTTGAGCCGCTTATCAATATGCAGTAGGATTGCAGCTTACCTCTGCCGACCCTGCCTCTGAGCTGATGAAGCTGCGAAAGACCGAATCTTTCGCAGTTCTCAATAACCATTACGCAGGCATTAGGTACATCTATCCCTACTTCTATTACAACCGTCGAAACGAGTACGTCAAGCCTGCCCTCCTTGAAGTGGAGCATTATTTCGTCTTTTTCGGACTGCTTCATCGCTCCGTGCAGCAGGCCGAACCTCACTCCCCTATATTTTGCCTTTAGCTCCTCATAGAGCTGCACGGCGGATTTTAATTCGAGGGTTTCAGACTCGTCTATGAGAGGCGCTATCACGTAAGCCTGTCTCCCCTCTTTTACCTTAGCTTCGACGAAGTCGTATATTTTTTTTCTTGATTCACCGTATCTCAAAAAAGTTTTTATGGGAAGTCTGCCCTTAGGCAAGCTGTCTATAACCGAGGTATCGAGATCCCCGAACATAATCACCGAAAGGGTTCTCGGTATCGGAGTGGCGGTCATAACGAGCACGTTCGGCGCCTTTCCTTTTGATTCCAAAAGTTCTCTTTGATTAACCCCGAAACGGTGCTGCTCGTCCGTTATCACGAGTCCCAGGTTTCTGAACTCGATATCAGGCTGAATTATCGCGTGAGTGCCTACAAGAACATCTATCCTGCCGTCCCTTAGAGCCTCCTTAAGCGCTTCCCTGTCTTTTGTCTTCATATTGCCCTTAAGCTGTGCGCAGACTATCCTGAAAGGCTCCAAATCCCGCCTGATATTGTCGAAATGCTGCTTCGCAAGAAGCTCCGTCGGCGCCATCATGCACGCCTGATAGCCGTTTTTTGCGGTTTTTAACATTGCCATCTCGGCAACTATCGTCTTTCCCGAACCGACGTCGCCCTGAAGCAGTCTGTTCATCGGGATATACGACTCAAGGTCACGCTCTATCTCCTCATACGCCCTCTCCTGCGCCTCGGTGAGCGAAAATGGAAGAGAAGCGATGAACTCCGCTACGTCGTATTTCCCGTTAATTTTCACACCGCTGCGATTATTTTTTTTCCCCTGCCTGATATACAGAAGACCCGTCTGCAGCACCAAAAGCTCCTCGAAAATAAGTCTGTATCTTGCCTCGAGTATTTTCCTCTCCTCACTCGTAAAATGAAGATTTCCTACCGCATAAGAAAGCGGACAGAGCTTATTTTTTTCCACCACCCACGCGGGCAGCCACTCTGTGAGCTGTCCGATACATTCCTTAGCCTGCAGCATAATGGCTCTCATATTAAGCTGTGATATACCCTCGGTAAGAGGATATACGGGGATGAGCCCCCTTATATCGTCCTTGTCGCCCGTGATATGAAACTCGGGGTGAACCATCTGTCTCCTGCCCGCATTATATGAGAGCTTGCCGAAGAGAGTCAGCCGCCGCCCCTCTCTAAAAAAGCCTCTTAGATATTTCGCATTAAAAAATACGAGCTCAACCGTCCCCGTCGAATCCTCGCAAATAACCTTAAGCGGCACTTTCTTCATAAATGTCGGCGCCTGAATACCCGATGAAACTACGGTAACTTCAAGGAGCACGTCCTCATCAAACGGAGCTTTCATTATCAGGCTTACCGCTCTTCTGTCCTCATATTTTCTCGGGAAAAAATTAAGCAGATCGCCAATCGTTTTTATATTAAGTTTCGCAAGCGTCTGCGCTCTTTTAGCTCCGACGCCCTTAAGAGAGGTGACGCTGTCTGCGAGTCTCAATTTATTTCCCTCACTATCTCTATATCTCTCTTGACTATTCTTCGCGACCTTATCGCCACAATCATCATATATACCCTGACCGGTTTGCCTATATTCATAGGAGCTATCATCTTCTCCATATAGTCGAGAACCGTTTTCGATGTGCTTCTTATACTGCTCCCGAACTTATGCACTACGTGAAACTCTATCTTGAGAAAACCGTCAAAGTCGTACACCGTTATGTTTTTCATCTCAAGAGCGAGGCTTGCCTTGCCTCCCGTGAGCGCAAGCCCCTCTTTTATTATCCTCTCAAAGAGATAATCCGCTATTTTAATTGTGCCGAGTTCGGTTGTTTTTTCCATATGATGACTGCACTCGCGGTTTTTTATTAAATTCGTACTTTATCATTATACCATGTTTACATGGTATAATTCAGCCATGTGCGATTTTGCCGGAGTTCACGCAGGCAAAATTATCGCACGGCGATATGATCTCCGTATAATATTTACGTAGCGAAGCTGTGTAAATATTATACCATGTTTTTTAATAAAAAAAAAGAACCGACCTCAATCGATTCTCAAAAAATCCTTTTTTAGAGAGCACGGTTCACTAATCCGGATCTCATACATCTCGTACATACGTTAGCTCTTCTAACCGTACCTTTTTCGTCAACTACTCTCACTTGCTGAATGTTAGCGTTCCATTTTCTTCTCGTGTGTCTCATAGAGTGAGAAACGTTGTTTCCGGAAACTTGTCCCTTACCGCAAATTTCACATTTTCTTGACATGCCGTGCACCTCCTTTTTTATATTTGAGCCATATGTGGCATACTTGCTTTTATCGTCGTTCTTGCCGAACGTATGATAGTATAGCACATATCGGCGCTTAATTGCAAGCATTTTTTTTACTTTTACGCGTCGTATCCTGTTATCGCCCGTATTATGCTGTTCGAAGCCGATATGGGGCAGCCTATTCTTTTTTTATTTCATATCGGCTGTGCGAGCCGATTTTTTTCGGGTTGTCACATATATCTCTCGTCAAGAACCGTCCGTCCGGCCGCAAGCGACGCCTGAACGTCTATTATGCGCTGATTGCTGCTGCCGCGGTACCTTAAAGTCAGATCTCTCTTCTCTCTCTCATACCTGCCGTCAATCAGAATATCGGTATTAAGAAGCAGCATATGCACATTCTCGTCCTCCTCAGCCAGCTTCAAAAGCTCCTCAAACAGATAGCCCGTGTACACTATAACGCTCAGCCCCCTATCCTTGACGGCTTTGGCGAGGATATACGAGGGCCTCGGCTGAAACAGCGGGTCGCCGCCCGAGAGCGTTAACCCGTCGAGCAGAGGGTTAGCCTCTATTGCCGCCACTATCTTCTCTATTTCGCAGTCATAACCGCCGCCGAAGTCCCATGTGTCGACATTGTGGCATTCGGGGCAGGCGTGGCTGCAGCCCTGTGTAAACACCGCAAAACGCAGTCCGGGGCCATCG
>JBHAFL010000096.1:0-13621 GCA_041856085.1 Anaerovoracaceae bacterium
ATTATTAGCGATGATTCTTGTAAATAACTATGTACTCGCTCAGTTCCTCGGAATCTGCCCTTTCCTCGGAGTATCGAAGAAGCTCGATTCCGCAATAGGAATGGGCGTAGCTGTTATCTTCGTAATGGTACTTGCGACGGCAGCTACATGGCCGATAATGAATCTGCTTAACTTATGGTCGATAGGCTATTTGCAGACAATCGTATTCATATTGGTTATCGCTGCGCTCGTGCAGTTCGTAGAAATGGTACTCAAAAAATTCGTGCCGTCACTTCACAGAGCGCTCGGCGTATACCTTCCGCTCATCACAACGAACTGCGCGGTACTCGGCGTATGCATCAACAACATCGACTTGGGATATAACTATCTTGAGTCACTCGTGAACGCCCTCGGAGCAGGGATAGGCTTCCTGCTCGCTATGGTTATCTTCTCGGGAATGAGAACCAGACTCGAGAACAACCCTTATGTACCGAAACCGTTTCAGGGCGTACCTATTACTATGACAACGGCCGCTATACTTTCCCTTGCTTTTATGGGCTTCGGCGGTCTGGTAGGATAAGGAGGCGAAAGAATGAATCCAATTATTACACCGGTACTTTTAGTGGTAGCACTGGGTTTTGCGTTCGCCGTAATCCTTACTATTGCGTCAAAAGTATTCTTCGTACCTGTCGATGAGACGGTAATTAAATTAAGAGAAGCTCTCCCGGGCGCCAACTGCGGCGGCTGCGGCTACGCGGGCTGCGACGACTATGCGGCCGCTCTTGCCGCCGACCCTGAGGGAGTAGGGCCGTCGAAGTGCCCTGTAGGCGGGGCGGATTGCGCTGCGCAGCTTGCCTCCATCTTAGGAATGGAAGCGGGAACTGCCGAGCCTATGGTTGCAGTGGTTATGTGTAACGGAAATAATAAAAACGCTAAGAAAATCTCCGAATATCAGGGTCCGGAGTCCTGCAGCGCTGCGGCGTCGCTTTTCGGCGGTATGAACGCCTGCAAATACGGATGTCTCGGACTCGGAGACTGCGAGAGAGTTTGTCAGTTCGGAGCAATCAAGGTGTGCGACGGAGTCGCCGTGGTTGCACGCGACCTCTGTACGGCTTGCGGAGCTTGCGCCACGGCTTGCCCTAAAAATGTTATCAGGATTTCTCCTGCAAAAAATAAAGTCATCGTTCAGTGTAAGAACGAGGACAAGGGCGCCGCTACGCTTAAGGCATGCGTCGTAGGCTGCATAGGCTGCGGCAAATGCGTCAAGGAATGTAAGTTCGACGCTATCACAATCGAGAACAACCACGCGTTCATCGACCCGGAGAAGTGCAAAAACTGCGGTATGTGCGCTAAAGTTTGCCCTACTAAGGCTATAAACAATATGAGAGCCAAGAGACAGGCGCCTGCACCTAAGGTCAAACCGGCAGAGGCAAAGGCGCAGGAAGCGCCTGCTCCAAAGACGGAAACGACAGCAGGCACTCCGGTTACTTCCACGGAACAGACAGAAGCGCCTAAGGCGGAAGCCTGAGACCGTACCTTTCTACTAAACCGATAAAACCAAACGGCATACCTGAATTCTTCGGATATGCCGTTTGTAGTATGCTCCCTCATCATCTCTGATAAGAGAGTATTTCACCTGTCATCTTAACTTAATGACATTGGCGTTTGACGCGTGAACGGTTTTAGTGAACTCACATTAGATGAGATGATGGGGGTTGACGGTGGCAGTGCTTTGGCTGGTGGGGCTACCTTATGTGCAGGAGTATATTTATTAGGCAAAAATATTGCAACGCCATATAATAGGACTGTACATAGGCGTGGAGAAACACATCGTGTCTCATATACACCAAGTAAGACAGCACAAAGTATTGGAAAAGGCATGATGAGTGCAGGGGAAGCAGGACTGAAATTTATTGGGTCGTCATATTTTGGCAGCTATATTAAACACAATTAATTATGTAAAGCTAAGGAGTATGGGCAATACTCCTTAGCTATGTTCAAATAGGTAAAAGAAAAATATGGAAAAATTAAAGCCTTTTTTTCAATTAGCAATGTTCGCCGTTAGTATTATTGCCCTTTGGTCATTTTCCGCGACAATTGCAGGCTATGTTATTCGAATAATTCCGGCAGCAGAGAAATTGGATGAGAATGGCATTACCATTATGACTACATTTCTCTTTGATATAGTTATGACCATTGGCTTGTTAGTTATATATAATAAAAATCTTAAAATTTTTGTAAAAGAGAAAACATATAGAGCTAATTTAGAAATCATCAGGGATGTTGCTTACGGGTTTATTCTAACGATTATTGTTGCGCAATTTCTTTCTTTATGTTTCGTGCTTGCTCATATAGGTAATATTGAACAATATGCGATATTAGAAGGAGAAATTTCGGACAATAAAAATATGATATATATTTTTCTGCTGGTTATAGTCGCGCCAATATTTGAAGAGATATTATACAGAGGGTGCATTTTTACTGTATTAAGAGATAACTTCGGATTTTGGCCTGGTGCGATAGTCTCTGCGGCATTGTGGGGATATGGACACCCAACTGCTATTCAGGCGGTTATGATGTTTTTTAATGGGATAATTTTTTCATATTTCTATAACAAGAGAGGTAATATATTGGAACCGATATTGATGAATGTCTTAATGAATGCGTCAACATTGCTCGTATAGACTTTCAGCAGAGGGGAAAAAACTTATCTTGAATGCTCTTATTCCGCTGACGACGGAAAAACGGAAAGAAAAACGGAAATTTTTACTAAAAAATCCATGGAAAAACAGATGTAAAAACGGAAAATTTTGTCCGAAAATCCATAGAAAAACGGATGGAAAAACAGAAAATTTTGCCCGAAAATCCATAGAAAAACGGGACGTGCTGTGCTGTTTATGGGCATTAAGAATAGAAAAGGTGAAGACCGAGCTCAGAGGAAATGTTTTTTAGCGCCGCTTTTCCCGCGACGCAATTCCCTTTTTCGTCGAGGGAAGGGCCGTAAATGCCGATTCCCATTTCTTTATCAACTACGGAAAGAAGCCCTCCGCCCACGCCCGACTTGGTCGGGAGTCCGACCTCGACTGCGAATTGACCGGAGCCGTCATACATACCGCAGGTCAGCATAATGGTTTTGACTACCTTGACGGTTTCAGGTTTCAGAAGCCTCTCGCCGGTATATGGATTCAGTCCGCCGAGTGCGAGAGTGAGGCCGAGGTTCGCAAGAGATTTAGCGGTTACATTTAACGAGCACATCTTAGTATATAACTCGATTGTTGCCTCTACATCGCCCTTAACTATTTCTTTAGAGTCGAGAAGATAAGCGATAGCTCTGTTTCTTGAGGCTGTGCTCATTTCGGAGAGATAGACATCGTTATTCAACGATATATCTTTATCGTTGCAGAGTTTTCTTGTTATGGTGACAAGCTCGTCGAAGCCGAGTCTTTTTAGCAGCATATTTTCTATCGCGATAGCGCCCGAGTTAATCATAGGATTAAACGGTTTGTTGGATTGAAGGTCAAGCTCGACTATCGAATTGAACGCCTCACCGGACGGCTCCATTCCGACATTGCAAAAAACACGTGAAAAACCGTACTCTTCAAGCGCTACGCAGAGCGAAACGACCTTCGATATACTCTGAACTGTGAAGCGCGTCTCGCAATCGCCGACGCTGAAAGGCACTAACTTTCTCGTGATAAGAGCAATACCGAGGTCGGATTTGTTTGCTTTCGCGAGCTCAGGTATGTAGGAAGCAACCTCGCCCTCGGGGATTGCAGCCTTTCCTATATTATAGCTGTTGTCAAGGACATTGTTTATTCTTTGCATATCCATAATATATTCTCCTTAGAATTTAGTGTTAGCCATAAGATGCCGCCGCACTTTTAGACTCCTGCTTAAGTCGCTTGACGTTTATCAGCGAAAAATGCCGCGATACTTCTCGCATATACTATATGCCTTTTATACCGATAAATTCGGGCAATCTTTTTTCGATTACATAAGATAAAATCCCGATAAGTATGCCGCTTATAAGCCCCGAGAACATAAGTATCGCAAAATAACCCATCAGCGTTAAATTGGAGAGAATGAGGCAGGCCAAGGCAAGCTGACCTAAGTTATGCATTACGCCGCCCGCCATACTGATTCCGACCGTACTGAAAAGTCCCGTTCTGTACAAAAGGTACATGGCAAGCAGGCTGAGTATACCGCCCGACAGTGAATAGAGCATACCGAAAACCCCGCTAAAAAGGAGTCCGGCGACAACTATTCTGATTATGTTTATTGCGAATGCATATCGAAAATCCATTCGGTATATTGCAATCAAAATGACAAGATTAGCTATTCCCAATTTTACCCCCGGAATTGGTACAGGTATAGGGATAAGAACCTCAATATAGCTGAAAATCAGGGCGAGAGTCGCGAACATCGCCGCGAAAGCAAGCCGCGCAGTGAGCCTGTCCTGACGACGGCTGCCGCCCGAAAGCGTATCTCGTGACAGACTGCTGCTCTGTTTTTCAGACTTTAATTTTTGACGGGATATATTGATGCTGCTCTCAGCCCTCTTATCGCGCTCGTTCTCAGTTCGAGATGACATCGACATCACCTCCGTTTTCATTCGCTATCTCTATTACAACCCTATTAGGAAGACAGACAATGTTTGACCTTAGTCTGCTCACAGCGCCGGTCTTGACGCAGAGCTGATTTTTGCAGTCGGAGTGCAGCATTCGCACAGTACCGTTTTCGATTTTAACTGTATTGGAGCGGTCGCCGTTTTTTATCTCGATTTCTCTGTCCTCCGAGAGCGGGTATGAGGCGTAGTGCTTACCGTCAACGCTTATTCTCACGGTATCGCCGCTTTCGTATCCCGTTACGGGCAGAAATAACGCTGATACCGCAAGACCGAAGATAATCAATATTATGAATAAAATTATGTCCGCTTTTTTAATTATTTTCATAAAAATACTGTATCAAAATTCATACTTTATTTATGAGCGATAAGTGCTGCCGTGCTTTGCTTTCGCAGCGAGGCTGTAACTCTCGGCGAAGCGAGCGACGGGAAAATTCGGTTCTCGGAAGTTGTCCGAGCGCAGCGAGTTTTGACGAGAACCATTTTGCCGGCGAGCAAGCCGAAAGAGTTATCCGAAGCGAGGATTGAAAAGCTCGGCAGTAGCTATCGCTAAGATATGTTTTGCAGTCATTATGCCACACACCGTACATCTATGAAATCACAGTCTGTCTTGCTCCTCGGGACGCTCCCGCTTCTTCCTCGCGCAGCGGTTCTAAGCTCCTGCTTCGCCTTATGGCTTGCACTCGCTAAGCACCGGCACTCGTCAAAACCCGCCTCGCAAGAATCCTGTGATTCCGATATAATCTCCGTATAATATTTACACAGCGAAGATGCGTAAATATTATACCATGTTTACATGGTATAATTCAGCCATGTGCGATTTTGCCGAAGTTTACGCAGGCAAAATTATCGCACGGCGATATAATTTCCGTATAATATTTACACAGCGAAGCTGTGTAAATATTATACCATAAAAGCAAGCTATATAATACCTATGTTTTTGTAATTACCGTATAGACATAGAGCTTGCATTATATTATCATAACGGTATAAAATCTGTTTTTTGTGATAAAAGGATGGAGAGGGAGATTATGTTTAGAAGATTATTTGCTGTCATTTTGATAATTGTAATGATATTTTCACTTAATATCATTCAGGCGTCAGGGGAAGTGCCTTACTCCGATGATTTAGAGCCTGAGTATGAATATGAAGAAGAAATTATGGATATCGGGGACATTATTTTTTCATATACCAAGGCTGATTCATCCGTAAAAAAGATAAAACTGGAGGTAAACGGTGGATTCTCCGCTGATATTACGAGCTTCGACTTAACTCTCCCTGCGGCTTATTCGAGCGACAGGGACAACCTAAGCGTGAAGCTTGATTTGTCCGACAGCAGTGAGGACATTAAGGTTTTCGCAGAATACCCCGATAATGAGGGGCGGACGTCTAAAATACCGATGACCGACGGGTACAGAGCAGTGAGGGGGCTGTTCAAGGGCAGGATGAACCCCGAAAATTTTCAATTGGCGATATACGATGCTTCAGGAAATCCCGTTAAAACCTATACCGTAAATTTAATTTACGGAGACGATTACGGCTTGGAAAAGACTGCGGGTTTCTCCAAAGTCAAATCCTATCTCACAAAAAATCCCTGCTATACCGAGGGAACTAAGATTAAGGTAAAGGGGCTTATGCTCCACTCCGTTGGAGAGCCGAGACCTACCGCCGACTACTATATCAGAAAATGGAACAAAAAAACCTACAAAAGAGCCTGTGTCCACGGATTCATAAATGCGACGGACGGAACTCTTTATCAGACGCTTCCTTGGAACAGGAGAGGCTGGCACGCAGGGGGAGCGGCAAATAATACCCACATCGGGATTGAAATGTGCGAACCGGCAAACATCAGGTATACGACTGCGAGAACCGTTGTTTCCGAGGATATCTTAAGCTCGAGAAGAGACGCGCGGCGAACCTACTTCTCGGCGGTGGAACTGTTCGCAGAGCTTTGCGACAGATATAACTTAGACCCTTTAGAGGACGGCGTTATAATAAGTCACTCGGAGGGCTATAAATTGCGCACGGCGTCAAACCATGCAGACCCCGAACACCTGTGGAAAGGTCTGGGCTTGGATTTTACGATGGACGGCTTCAGGCAGGACGTGGCAAACAGGCTTAATGAAATGACAGGAAATATCGGATAAAATAAATCACTTCCGGATATAATAACAGTCATAGCGGAGAACGGCGAATCAAATGAATCAAATTGACTCGCTGTTTTTTTGCAAAAAAGTTGGAATTATCGACAAAAAATGATAAAATTAAAATATGGATAATATGCAGAATAGAGAAAAAAATAATATAAATAATAAGCTAAAAAAAGCGGCGGCTCTCATAACTGCCGTGACAATGGTATTTACGGCAGTATTTTGGCTGAGCGCCTGCGACGCGGGAGAGGTGCTTAAACAGGAAAGCGCCGGCTGGGAGGGCTACCGAAAGGAATCATTTTATCTGAACACGCTATGCGATATAACCATATACAGGATAGATTACGAAAAAGCTGCAAGCCGGAGCTTAGGTAAAACTTCGCAAATTTCCGGCAAAAGCTCGCAAGCTTCCGATAAAAGTACGCAAACTGACGATAAAACCCCGAAAAACCCAGGCAGCAATCCACAAATCTCGGTCGAAATCCCACAAACCTTGTGCAAAAGCTCGCAACCCCACGATAAATTGAAATTGAGTGAAGAGGAACTGAAACGCGAGTACGATGATATAATCTCGGACTGCTTCAAGCTGATTTCGGACTACGAGAGGCTGTTTTCAAAGACCGTGGACGGCTCGGATATTGACAAGATAAACAAGTCGGGAGGCATTCCGATTAAGGTTGATATGGAGACTGTCGAGGTCATAAAAAAAGGCATAGAGTTCGGAGAGCTTTCGGGAGGATTATTCGATATAACGATAGGTAAGGCTTCGGAACTTTGGAATTTCACAGGCGATGACGAGGGGATAGATTCCGTAAATAATGGAACTGAACCGGCGGATAGCGATACCGAATTGAATGAATCGGCTGGCAGCGAGGATGAATCGGGTAATACCGACGCGAAGCCTTCCGACGAAGCGCTTAACGAAGCGATAAGGCATATAGATTACAGGAAGATATCTGTTGACGGGGAAACGGGATATATTAAGCTGAAAGACCCCGAAATGGAGATTGACCTCGGCGGGATAGCCAAAGGCTATATCGCGGACCGCGCGGCGAATTTTTTGCGGGAGCGGGGAGTTATCAGCGGGATAGTGAATCTCGGCGGCAACATTGTGGCTATTGGAGGCAAGGCTCTCAGCGAAAGCTACGAGGAAGCTCCTGACGAGAACCTTGCCGATTTCAACCTCGGGATTATTAACCCGCTGAGCGAAAACGGCGAGCTGCTGGGCTTCATACCGGCACGCGACGTCACCATAGTAACCTCGGGCACATACGAAAGATATGTCGAAAAAGACGGCGTGAGCTATCATCACATCTTAGACCCTAAGACCGGATTTCCCGTTGATACGGAGCTGGTGCAGGTGAGCGTCATAGCCGAGGCGGGTCGCTCTGTCGATTGCGACGGACTTTCTACAGCTTGTTTGGCGCTCGGCGCAGACGGCGGCACGGCGCTTATCGACAAGTTAAACGCCTCGGAGAAGTACGGCAGGATAGAGGCGATTTTTTTGGACAGATCGGGAAACGTGAGCTTTACCAACCCTGATACCGCGTTTACGCTCAGCCGAAAAAATTAGCAAAGCTTACTTGCCGCAGTATGTGAGCATTCTCATATTATGTGTGGGATAATAAGCCGATATGCGGGAAACGGCGCACATTGACTCAAGCGACGGTTTTGGCGGGAAAAATTTTATCAGAGGGCGAAAATCCGAGATGAAAGTATTAAATTTAGAAAATTACGGCAATGAAAACAAGTTTCTATATGTCAAGCTGTATGATGAAATAAAAAAGAATATTATTTCGGGCGATATCGCTGCGGGCGAGAAGCTTCCGTCGCTTCGACGTCTCTCAAAGGAGCTCGGCTTATCCATAACCACGACGCAGCTCGCCTATGACCAGCTTAGGGTCGAGGGATATATATATGCGAAACCGAACTCGGGATATTACGCCGAGAATATCGGGAGCATGCCTGCGGACGCGCGTCGTGCGGGCGAAGAAACGGAGGAGAGTTCCGAAATCGAAACTCACGAATTCATTCACGATCCGTCGTGCTTCGACTTCACGAAATGGAAAAAATGCATGTCGAAAGTGTTTAACGAGCACAGCGATTTGCTCCTTTTCGAATCGAACCCTCAGGGAGAATGGGCGCTCAGAAACGAGATATCCAAGTATATATACCGCTCGAGGGGAGTGAGCGCCGGAGCTGACAGAATTGTAATCGGAGCGGGAACCCAGCAGATAACCTCACACCTTTCGAGGATACTCCTCAGGCTGGGAATAAATCTCGTATCTCTTGAGGCCCCGGGATATCTTCCCGTGCAGTCGATGTTCAGGGACGCCGGCTTCACCGTTTGCCACATACCTGTTATGAATGACGGCGTCAACATAGCTAAGCTTCCGGCTAATATAAGCTCCGCCGTATATGTCAGTCCGTCGAATCAGTTCCCTACCGGCGCTGTAATGCCCATAGGCAGGAGATATGAGCTTCTCGAGTGGGCGGACAGAAACCGCTCCGTAATCATAGAGGACGACTACGACAGCGAGCTTCGTTACTTCGGCAAGCCGCTTCCCGCGCTTCAAGGGCTCGATAAGAAGAGCTACGTCGTTTATCTCGGCTCGTTCAGTTCGACGCTATTTCCTGCGATTAAGATATCATATATGGTTCTTCCCGAAAAAATGGCGGCGATATACAGGAGTCTGAAACACGAATACACGCAGACCTGCTCTAAGGCGGAGCAGCTCGCGCTTGCGATTTTTATGGAAGAGGGATATTACTATGCCGGCATAAGGAGAATGAGAACCCTTTTCGCGAAGAAGCTCGATATCACGCTTTCGGCAATCGAAAAATATATGGGCGACAGGCTTGCGGCTATGAATACACGCTCCGGCATCGCTCTAAGCCTCAGGGTCAAAAAATCCGGAGATGAAGAGGAGCTTATCAAAAACGCGCGCAGCATTGGCTTGCAGATGGTGTCGGTTTCGGACATTACCGATCAGGAGTCACCGGCGCTTGTATTTTATTACAGCCAGCTCCCCGTCGATATGATTGAAAAAAAGATTAGAGAGCTAAGGGAGCTATGATTTGAAAAAACAAGGAGGTAAAAGGATTTGATAAACAATAGTGAAAAGCCGGACATAGCAGAGAAAAAGACCGCCCTCGTGCTCGGAGGCGGCGGCTCGAGAGGAGCATATGAGGCGGGTGTATGGCAGGCGCTCACGGATCTCGGTATCGTAATAGATATGGTTTTCGGCACGTCGGTCGGAGCCATCAACGCCGCGATGGTCGCGCAGGGGGATTTGGAGCTTACGAAGAATATGTGGAAGCAGCTCGAGACCGAAGAGGTCTTCGATGTACCCGAGGGATTCCAGCCTAAGGACTATCTAAAAGAGATAGTGCTAAACAGGGGAGCGGGTACTGAGAGGCTAAAAGAAAAGCTCAAGCTCTACCTTAAAGAAAATAAAATAAGGGAATCGGGTATAGAATTCGGAATTACCTGCGTTTCACTGCCGCTTCTGAAACCTCACTATATGTATATCGAGGACATACCCGAGGGGCAGCTTGCGGACTTCATAATCGCGTCTTCCTCCGCGTTCCCTTTCATACATTCCCATGAGATAGACGGAGTGGAATACATAGACGGCGGATATGCAGACCCTCTTCCGGTACTTATGGCAATCGAAAAAGGGGCGACTCATATAATAGCCGTCGACCTTAAGGGATACGGCAGCATAAAAAAGGACGAACTCGAGAAAGCCCCGAACCTCACGTATATAAGCTCGAGGTCGGACTTGGGCTTCCAGTTCACCTTTGACATCGAGAATTCGAAGAGAAATATGAAGCTGGGATATTTCGACTGCCTTAAGGCATACGGAGTTCTCGACGGAGACTATCTATCGTTTGCGAAAGGCTGCTTTGACAAGACGAGCATGAAAATGGCTGATTCGCTCGGAGCCATAATCGGGCTTAATCCTTGCAGGATATACACCAAAGACATATTTTTTGAAGAAGTGGGAGAAAAAATACGGGCGGATAAGGCTAAGCTCAGCGACATAAAAAAGATTCCTACCCTTAGGACTTTCATAGAGATAAAGGACCATTTCACTAAAAAGCTGTTTCACGACGGCGAAGCTGAAATCGGCGCTCAAAAGCTCCTGATGTATGCTGCGGCGCTTGATTTGAAGAAGAATGCCGATAAAAGCATTTTTTTGACGCGACCCGTTATGAAATTCATACCCGAAATTGTGAGCGCTGCGAGATTTCTTAATAAGTTCGGCATGCCGGAATGAGCCTGTAATAAGGTGCAAAAAACGGCAGCTCAATGATAACTGAGCAGATGAACAGCATATAAGAATCGGACAGGAGAACCGTCTATGTGTTAATTAAAAAATTTGAGTATTTAAGTATGCGTAATGTTAAGCTTGTCTGATTGTGACGCGGATTGAAAAGGATAGGAGGCGAAGTATGGACGAAAGACTGAAAAAAATAATTGATAACAGCCGCAGCATAGTGTTTTTTGGCGGCGCCGGAGTGTCGACAGAGTCGAACATACCTGATTTCCGCTCTGAAACGGGACTTTATGCGGCAAGAGAGGAATACGGCGTGAGCCCCGAGGAGATACTCAGCCACAGCTTCTTTACAAAAAATACGGCGACATTTTTTGACTACTATTTCAAGCATCTCATATTTCCCGAAGCGATGCCGAACAAGGCGCACCTTGCCCTCGCCAAGCTTGAGGAAGAGGGCAGGCTGAGGGCGATAGTGACTCAGAACATAGACGGACTTCATCAGAAAGCGGGGAGCCGGACGGTTTATGAGCTTCACGGCTCCGTGATGAGAAACACCTGTATGAGATGCCGAAAAGGCTACGACCTCGAATATATATCGGACGAAGCACACAGGGCGGACGGCATTCCGATATGTCCGATATGTGGCGGCGTCATCAAGCCCGACGTGGTGCTGTACGAAGAGGGACTCGATGAGGAAATAATTAAAAAATCAATAGACGCTATAAGCAGCGTCGATACGCTTATCATCGGCGGCACCTCGCTTGTGGTTTATCCTGCGGCGGGTTTCATTCACTATTTTAGGGGTAATAATCTGGTATTGATAAATAAACAGCCTACCCCGTACGACTCCGGCGCCGACTTGGTGATAAGGGAGCCGATAGGCGAGGTAATGGCGCTTGAGGGATAGGGGAAAATGATTTTTGAAAACACGTTTGACAATTTAACCGAAGCACAGATAACTATGCTCGATGAATATTTTGACTCTTATGATTATGATATAGCGGGTCATACCTTGCCGGCAAACTATATGTGGAGAAACACCCACAATATTACGTGGCAGATAATCGAGGGCTATCTTATGATTTCATCGGGCGGCGACGAAGAGGAAGCTGCCGGCGTGGACGGTAAAAAAACCGCATATATGTCGGTGCCGTACACGAATACGGGCTCTTACGATGCGTCGAGTCTCCGCAGGGCGATAACGACCGCGATCGAGATGTTCGAGGCTAAGGGCTCAGATATGATAATGGGCTTCATACCCGAGAAACTTCTCCCGCTTATTGAAGAAGCCGTAGGGGATATTTTCGAGTTTTCGCACGACAGAGACGACGACGAATATGTTTACCTCAGGGAGGAGCTTGCAACCCTAAAGGGCCGCAAGCTGCATAACAAAAAAAATCACCTCAATCAGTTCCTAAAAACCTATGACTATGTATATGAGGAGATAACAGCTGACAATCTTAAGGAGGTTAAGGACTTCATATCGTCAAAAAACGATTATATACTTCGCGACACTCCGAAAAAATACAGAGAGATACTCGAGCTTGAGGGAGAGGCGATATCGGAGCTTCTAACCCTTTTGGACACAGGCAGGCTTCTTACCGGAGCAATAAGGGTGGACGGAGATATAGTTGCAGTGACTATAGGCGAATACGCCAACACTAAGAAGCATAACACCGTCATAGTTCATGTCGAAAAAGCCGACGACAGGCTTAGGGGGCTGTATCAGGCTATCAATTGGGAGTTCGTCAGACGTCTTCCAGAGGACGTCGTCTACGTAAATCGCGAGGAGGATATGGGTATGCCTACGCTCAGGCAGACAAAAGAGGGATATAAGCCTCACCATATGGCGGTAAAATATGTCGCTTCGAGAAAAAACAACAAGAAACTGTAGCTGCGAACGCCCCGCGCACGGTAGGTAAACGCAGGGCGGCAATCCTTGTGAGGGCGAAGTTTTTTGCCGAATCTTTTTAATATAACGGTAAAACGCACGGTATTAAACGATTTGGTGCTTGCATAGAAAATAAATATACGGTAAATTATAGTATGAATATACATCTTGAGACTGACGAAAATCTATTGATTGGTGGTATTTATGAAAGGGAGAAACGAAAATAATCGCATAGCTTTTGAGAATACCGAAAAAACCCTGATGCAGCGCATTGAAGAAACGGTGAAAAACGGGAGACATAGCGGCAAGCCGGAGTTTTTTAATGAAATCAGCGCGGCTCTTAAGGAAGCTGAAGAAAAAAACGATATCATTTCCAAGAATTACTGTCACGCCCTGCTGTCAGAGCATTATTACGATTTTTTTGACGAGGAGCTGTTCAGATATCATCTGCTCGAAGCCTCGAGAAACCTCGACGGAATCAGCGACTCTCACCCGATGTCCGCCGCAATCGTATATAATATGATGGGTATCGACGAGTTTAACAAGGGGAACCTTGAGCTTGCTCTTGAATACTATATGAACGTTATCAATGTCGCGGGCAAGGACGAAAGACCGAAGTATATAGCTATGCTGAATATAGCCTGCATACACGGCAGACTGGGTAATGTGAACCGCAAGCTTGAGTTTGTCAAAA
>JBHAFL010000097.1:0-4002 GCA_041856085.1 Anaerovoracaceae bacterium
CGGCAGGAATTCAGTTTCCTCAAGTTCCTCCGCCCCCATGGACGGACAGCCGAATGCTACAGCGTCATAGTTGTCCATCATATCCGCGCTGAATCCTGAAGCAGTGAAAATCTTCGCTTCCGCACCGGCTTCTTTAGCTCCCTCTAATACGGCGTCAGCCATCTTCTCAGTATTGCCTGTGCCGCTCCAATATACTACCGCTATCTTCTTCATAAAAACCCTACCTTTCCTGTTTGTAATTATGGTTTCTTAGACAATTTAGTTAGCATACGCTAACTATGCTGCTTAATTAAAGGTGCCAAGCCCTTACCCGGCACCTCTCGACTATTATACCTTTAACTTTTTATCCCATCTGCTCCAAACGGTCAGCTTGCGATTCGACTTTTTGATTTTTTCCGGTCGGAGCTTTTTCGGGTGCTCCCCTGAGCAGGTTGGTCATATTATTAAGTCCTATACCCAGCGTGGACGCATTATGCAAAAAAGCCGTTGTCGACGGCGTAAGCGTCCCCGCCACACCTAAGACTATCAGGACGGTATTAAACGAAATTATGAATTTATAGCTATGGTCGATTCGTTTCATCATAAGATCGGCAAGCCTCTTCATCACCACGAGAGAGCACAGGTTATCCTCCGTAATAGTAATATCGCTTATTTCCCTTGCAAGTGCGGCTCCGGAATTGACCGCTATCCCCGCGTCCGCCTCCGAGAGCGCGGGTGCGTCGTTCACGCCGTCTCCCACCATTACGACCCTGCTGCCGTTTTCTCTGAGTTTTCTGATATACGCCGCTTTATCCTCCGGCAGTACCTCCGAATAATATTCGTCTATTCCGGCTTTTTTTGCAATAGCTTTTGCGGTTCTCTCGTTATCGCCCGTCATCATTATGATTTTTTTGAAGCCGGCGAGATGAAGTTCTCTTATGGCTTCCTCAGCCTCGGACTTTATCGGGTCTTCTATTAGTATTACCGCTTCAAGTTCGCCGTCCACAGCCATGTACAGATGCGAATACTCGTCCGGCAGAGAGCTGAATCTGTCCATATCCCTTATCAGACATCTCTCGTCATCAAAGACATAATGATGACTTCCTATAACTACTCTTTTTTTCTCAACCACGCCCAAAATCCCATGCGCGACTATATATTCCACGGAGCTGTGACATTCGTCATGCCTTATTCCTCTGTCCGCAGCTTCTCTCACGACCGCGTTAGCTATAGAGTGCGGGTAGTGTTCTTCAAGGCAGGCTGCAATTCTCAATATCTCCTCCTCCGCCATATCGCCGAACGGTACGACCGCATGAACCTTAGGAGCTGCATAGGTTAACGTGCCTGTCTTATCGAATACCAGGGTGTCGGCCTCCGACACCGCTTCTATAAACTTCCCTCCCTTAAATGAAATCCCCTGTTTGCTGCCCTCTCTCATAGTGGACAGTACGGCTACCGGCATGGACAACTTAAGCGCGCACGAGTAATCCACCATCAGAATCGCGAGCGCCTTAGCGACGTCTCCCGTCGCCAGATACATCAGCAGAGTCGATATGAGACTGTAAGGGACGAGCTTATCGGCTAAATGCGACGCTCTGTCTTCGGTCGCGGATTTCAGCTTTTCGGACTCCTCAATCATTCTGACTATCCTGTCATATCTGCCGCTTCCGGAGATTTTTTCGACCTCAACTACGCATTCTCCCGCCTCTACCGCTGTCCCGGCGTATACGAGACTTCCCTCGTGCTTATTAACCGCGACCGCCTCACCCGTGAGAGAAGCCTGATTAACGGTCATATCTCCCGATACGACCCTGCCGTCGAGCGGAATTAAATTACCGGTTCTGACAAGTATTCTGTCTCCCGCGCGAACCTCGCTCACATCTGCGGCCATCTCTCCGTCATCGGTAATCAGCCATACCTTTTCGCCCCCTATCGACATTGCGCCGGCCAAATCCTCAATGGATTTTTTGTGCGTCCATTCCTCAAGCAGTCCGCCGGTACCTAAGAGGAACATTATAGATGCGGCAGTGCCGAAGTCCGACCTGAGGAGCGACACGCTTATCGCGGCGGCGTCAAGCACCGGCACCTCAATTTTACCCTTAATAAGACAGCATAGCCCCCTATATATGTATATGGCAGACCTTAGCGAGGTAAGTATTTTTTTTATTATCGAAGGCAAAAAAAATGTCATTATAAGGCGTTTAGCCACGGCAATAATCAGTTTATCCTCATATTCTCTGTTTAACATTCTGCTCGAATGCCGCGGGACAAGTGACAAAACTTCCTCATTAAAGCAAAAAACAGCCAAAGCGGACGCTAATTCTTCCCTGTCGCCGCTATATTCCACCACGGCGTCCATAGTCCTGTCGTAAACCTTAGCCTTCGTGACTCCCTTAAGAGACGCTATATATATCTCAAGCGCATCTGCCTCTCTCAAGCTCATATGCCTGAGCTCGGCTCTGATTCTGATGCGATTTTTATTTTCGTGCATAATCCTGAACTTCATAAATACCTCGATTCCACATAGTAAGTCGTCTTAAATCAAATATCTCGTACCACAATCATTCCATACCGAAAATCGTAACATTTCCCTAAAAAAACAATACCGCCGGATAACCGACAGTAATGTTAGTGATTAAATTCAGCAGGAAGCGTCTTCAATGACGCCCGAGTCGTCAGCCGCTCTTTTTTCGTTTATCTTCTTAGCGTCGGAGAGAATGTCACTCGCATTAACCTTAATGCAGGTGGCGGTTCTCAGCACTTCCTCCTTGGCCCTAAGTACAGCAGCGGTGGCGTGAGTATAGACTTTTTTAGCGTCTCTGCCGGTCAGAACCTTAATCCCTGCGGTTCCGAAAGCGATTCCTCCTGCAAACAACCTTACTTTTCCCCAAATTCCCATTGTCTTTACCTCCGTACTTTTATTGAGAATATTTTAGCAAATTAAAGCGCAGGCTTCCACTCCATTTAGACGCAACTGTCCCTATATTCCTTAGGATTCATCCCAATGACCGTTCGGAATGCCTTGGCAAATTTAGAGCCGTTTTCATAGCCTACCATGCCGGCGACGGCAAGCACGCTGGCGTCCGTCTCCCTTAGCAGCACAGCGGCCTTTTCCATTTTTAGCCGTCTTATATGGGCATATATCGGCTCGTCGTAGTGCATCTTAAACAACAGCTTAAGACTCGTCCCCGAAATCTGAAAATATGACGACACACGCTTCAAAGAGATTTTTTCTTCTAAATTATCGCATATATATGTTTCGATTTTTTCTATCATTTCGTTTAATTCATATTGCTTTTCACATCGTGCAGTTAGCCATCGCTAACATTATAATCTTCCTTCGGCAAGATTTCAAGGTATTTTCAAAAAAAGGCGGAGACCGTTTGAGCAATGCCGTTCGGTCTTCGCCTTTTTAAAGTTATTTTGTTTGTTTTATCGCTTTTTTTATCTGCGTACTCGTCGTTTTGCAGCTTTCAGGCTTATGCGACCTTTCTCGGCTGCTTCTTAGACGCATTGCAATTCTTAAGACTTGTTGTCGCTATGAGTTTGCCCTCTCCGTCATATACCGCGAGGCGCGCCTTGTAGTAGTAGGCTTTACCCTTAGCGGCTTTAATATCGCTGTACTTGCTCGATTTCTTCGTAGCTATCAGCCTATACTTGCCGTTCTTTTTAGCGGCTCTGTAATACTTATACTTAAGCTCGCAGCCGCTGTCTTTCAGCTTCATAAGGGTTTCCTCATCTGCCTTGACGGTTATTCTGACGGACTTCTTAAGCGCCTTTGTCGTTACCTTAAGCTTAAGTTCTTTTGCTGCGGACTTGACCTCATCTGCCGTCATGGTCTCCACAACTTCGATTCCTGCCTCCTCTGCGTCTACAAGCGCAAAATTGGAGAAGTGCGACGTGGTGAACTCGTACCAGTTCTTCTTATCTGCCGATACTTTCTTTCCTCTCATGACCTCTATGTCGCCCTTTTCAGGAATATATATTGCGGCTACTTTCTTATCCTTAAGCCTGTCAGGTATC
>JBHAFL010000098.1:0-25935 GCA_041856085.1 Anaerovoracaceae bacterium
CTCACGATGAACACCCTTGCTGTTCGGCTATATCCTTCCCACTGTCGGGCGGATTAGGGACTTTCACCCATTAGAAACGTGCGCCGTCGGGCGCACCATGAAAGAGAGCCGAAAAACTCCGGCCCTCTTTCAACAGTTTATCTTGTTTTGACTTCAGTGGTAAGCCTCGTTGCTTCTTTGTACCGCTTAATGAACAACATATACATCATATAACCCAAAAGCAGAAGCGCGATTATCAGGCCGAGAATATTCACGCTGCCGTTTGCAGCGTTGCCGAACTGGGTTACCATAAAGGCTGCGACATAAGCAAGCCCGCACTGGTAGGCTATCGCGAACCATGTCCACTTAGCATTGTTCATCTCTCTCTTTATAGCTCCTATTGCCGCGAAGCAAGGAGCGCAGAGCAGGTTGAATACTAAGAACGAATATCCCGTTACGGTCGTGAACGAGGCGGCGATGTTGTCGTATGTGCTGCCGTCTCCTCCGCCGTAAAGAACTCCCATAGTACCCACTATATTTTCTTTCGCGACAAGACCTGTAACCGACGCTACGGCTGCCTGCCACGTTCCCCAGCCGAGAGGGGCGAATATCCAAGCGATTCCGCTGCCTATAACGGCTAATATTGAGAGCGAAAGCTCCTCCTCGGAAAGCATCCTCAGGCTGCCGTCTACAATTCCGAAGTTTGATGTGAACCAAACTAAAATCGTTGACAGAAGAATGATGGTTCCGGCTCTCTTTATGAAAGACCAGCCACGCTCCCACATTGACCTTAGAACGTTGCCTATTGTCGGCCAGTGATATGCAGGCAGCTCCATTACAAACGGCGCGGGCTCTCCTGCGAACATTCTTGTCTTCTTAAGCATTATGCCGGATATTACTATCGCCGCCATTCCCATGAAATATGACGAGGTCGCAATCCATGCGGAATTATTGAATATAGCTCCTGCAATCATAGCAATAAAAGGAATCTTTGCTCCGCAAGGGATAAAGGTTGTCGTCATTATTGTCATTCTGCGATCTCTCTCGTTTTCAATGGTTCTCGAAGCCATTACCCCCGGAACTCCGCAGCCTGTGCCCACCAGCACAGGAATGAAAGATTTTCCTGAAAGTCCGAATTTCCTGAAAACTCTGTCTAACACGAAAGCGATTCTCGCCATATAGCCGCATGCTTCAAGGAATGCGAGCAGGAGGAAGAGCACGAGCATCTGAGGCACGAAGCCGAGAACCGCTCCGACCCCCGCTACGATGCCGTCCAATATCAGGGCGCTTAACCACTCGGAGGCTCCCGCTTTTTCGAGTGCGCTTCCAATGAGCACAGGAATTCCCGGCACCCATTTACCGTAGGTGCTTGTATCCGGAGCGCCGTAATCTGTTTTGTATTCTTTGTCGAGGTAATTGCTGACCGCCTCTCCTAACACCGCCTTGTCGGTTCCGGGATGCTCTTCAACTGCGAGTGTTTCCTCATCTATCGTGAGGTAGTTGACGCTTGCGTCCGCCGGTACCGTCGCCGTCAAAGCTTCAAGGGCGGATTTCGCCGCTTCTTCGCTGTATTCTTCGCTCTCGGTATCAATCGCCTCAGCGATAGCGTCGCTACCGTATTCCGATATAAAAGCATCTAAGATTTGGTCAGTGTCTCCGTAAGTCTCCGCAGCCTCTTCATATTGCGCGCTTCCGATTCCTAAAGGGTGCCAGCCGTCTCCGAAAAGCCCGTCATTCGCCCAGTCCGTAGCTGACGCGCCTACGCCGACCATCGATATGAAATACACGAGGAACATTACAAGCGCGAAGATAGGAAGACCGAGGATTCTGTTTGTTACCACTCGGTCTATCTTATCGGAAGTCGAGAGCTCTCCGATATTTTTCTTTTTAAAGCTTGATTTTATAATTGACGCTATGTATAAATACCTTTCGTTTGTGATTATGCTCTCCGAATCGTCGTCAAGCTCGGTTTCGGCGTTCCTTATGTCCTCTTCGACATGGCTGAGCACCGACGCGTCAATTTTCATTTTTTCGAGAACCTTTTCATCGCGCTCGAATATCTTTATCGCATACCACCTCTGCTGAGCCTCGGGCATATTGTGAACAACCGCCTCTTCGATATGCGCAAGCGCGTGCTCAACCGGTCCCGAGAAGGTGTGCATAGGTACGGTCTTCGTGTTTTTTGCGGCATTTATTGCGGCTTCGGCGGCTCTCATAATGCCCTCGCCCTTTAGCGCAGAAATCTCTACTATCTCGCAGCCGAGCCGGCGCGAAAGTTCCGCCGCGTCGATTCGGTCGCCGTTTTTTCTCACGATATCCATCATATTTATCGCGATTACCACCGGAATTCCGAGCTCCGTAAGCTGAGTGGTCAGGTAGAGATTCCTCTCCAAATTAGTGCCGTCAACTATATTCAGTATCGCGTCCGGTCTTTCGTTAATCAAATAGTTCCTTGCCACCACCTCTTCCAGCGTGTACGGCGAAAGAGAGTATATTCCCGGCAGGTCCGTTATAACGACTTCGTCGTGTTTCTTAAGTTTTCCCTCTTTTTTCTCTACGGTAACCCCCGGCCAGTTTCCTACGAACTGATTGGAGCCGGTGAGCTGGTTAAACAAGGTTGTTTTGCCGCTGTTCGGGTTACCGGCGAGCGCAATTCTTAATTCCATTTTGACAATTTCCTTTCTACTCTACCTCGACAAGCTCCGCATCAGCTTTTCTCAGGCTGAGCTCATAATTTCTGACGGTAATCTCCATAGGGTCGCCGAGCGGCGCTACTTTTCTGACAAAAATGTCGACCCCTTTAGTAATACCCATATCCATAATTCTTCTTTTTATAGCGCCTTCGCCTCTTAGCCTCAGCACCTTTGCGCTTTGACCCACAGGTACATCTTTTAATGTTTTCACCCTACTGCTCCTCCTAAATCATTATCTTTCTTGCCATCTCACTGCTGATAGCTACTCTGGCTTCTCTGACTTTGACAATAACATTCCCGTTTAAGGTACTGATTACGGTTACGTCGCTGCCTACCGTGAAACCGAGATTCTCCAAATGAAGTCTCACCTCGGGCAACCCGCCGATTTTTTTAATGGTGCTTTCTTCACCGATGTTTGCCAAGCTTAGCGGCATCATTCCGCCCCCTCCTATTCCAAGTTAATCAGCTTTTTGAGCTTTTAGCCGTTCATTGTGTTAGTCTTTGCTAACTCATTAGTATAGTTAGTCCTGACTAACTTGTCAACCGTTTTCTGCAAATTTTCTTAAATGTTTTTGCAAAAGACCTTATTCGACTCGCAAAAAATGCTCCTAACTTTTTTACGAAAAATTCCCGCTCCATTCTAAAAAATCAGGCAAAAATTCCGATTTTCGCTATTTCACCCTTTTGTCGGGGGAAAAAATATTGCCGAATGTTCTGAAAACCGTTTCGTCCGTGCGCCGATTCTCAACACATTCCGATTACGTCGAGGTTAAAATACGTTTATTCCCGACACTTCCGTTTACGGCACTGCCAAAAAAGTATAATGCCGAGGAAGCGGATTGCAGCCTCGGCAAGATTAAAAGTGTAAGTAAGTAATAAGTAATCTGTGAAACTTAATCATATTCCGTAAGTACGGGATTTCGTGCGGAAGCGGACGCTTTTAACACAAGCTCCCCGCCCTTTACCAATAGAGACAGTAGGCAGGATAGGTCTCCCCTATAAAAATCCAAACAGAGTCCCCCATATCAAGAGAGTGGTTTTCGAATTCCAAGTCCGGCACAAACAGTTTCAGCGCCGTTCTCTTCGTTCCTCGAAGTATGACTCCGCCTTTGACCGGATTAGCTCTGAACTCTTCAAGCTTTCCCCTAAGGTCGTCAATGCCGGTTTCCTTGCCGAAGTTTTCGGCAAACTCGTTAACGTCCGCATATACGATATTGTCAGGGTTCTCAAACCACGCCGCTCTCATTTTCATTCCTCCGTCGCCTTGTATGGTATATTATTTTTATCGGGATTCCCCGAAGTATGCGTCCTCAGATATCCGCCTATTGTATGCGCTATATTCTCCGCTTCCCGATTCGCGCTCCGAATCAGGCTTAAAGCTCCTTAAACTGGATGGATACAGGGAGGACGAAGCAGATTCCTCCCTGTAAAGGATGAAAAGCAATTCTTTCTAAAAGGAACATTTTTCGCAGAAAAAAGGCTGCGACCGATGGTCGCAGCCCGTATTCGCTGTTTAAGAAACTAAAATATCCATCCGTGTTCACCGACACCGTGAATTACAATATCTGTGCATGTTTCCTGACTTAGAGATCATCGCTCAGCTCACCTTCTCAGGATTACCCAATGGCATATGGAGCTCAAGCTACTTCATTACAGTGGCGGGACCGTGCAGGATTCGAACCTGCTTCCATCTTAGCCGCATCATATATTCGGATATAATGCAGAACACAAATATTTTATTAAGTTGTCACCCTAAATATATCACACTCTCTATGCTAAAGTCAAGGACGTAAAAATATAAAAACGAAAAAGACGGCGAGCGTTTTCTTGAATTTTTTTTTTATTTATGTTATTCTTTCCTCAAAAGCTAAGCAACAAGACGGTTAGTTCTTTCCCGACCGTAAGGAATATTCGCCGTAAATATGTAAATATATTATAGCAGTAAAGGAGAAAAAATATGGCTATTCAGGAATCAGGCGAGATGTATCTCGAAACGATATATATTCTCTCTAAGGAGCGCGGTTATGTCCGCGCAATCGATATAAGCGAGAAAATGTCCTACTCCAAGCCGTCGGTCAGCAGAGCTTTAGGACTTTTGAAAAACGACGGGCACATAACGGTGGATGACGGCGGTTCTATAGTCCTCACCAAGTCCGGGAAGGAGATCGCTAAGCAAATCTACGAAAGGCACACTATACTGTCTAAGGTTTTTATGAGCCTCGGAGTGGACGAAAAAACCGCCACCGAAGACGCTTGCAGGATCGAGCACTACATAAGCGAGCGTACCTTTGAGGCTCTCAAAAAACATTTCGAAGAAAAGCGGTAACAACACCTGCGTCATCTCTTCACTTTCTCGAATCTGAAAAATTCGTCGGTTTCGGCGTCCGAGCCACGTCACTAAACCGCTTCTTCACCTTTATTTCTTAAGCTTTTTCACTAAACCGTTTACATAAACGACGACGCTGTAATTTTAACGGCAAGAGCTATGAGCCACGCTATGCCGCATTGCCACAGCACTACGCCTGCCGTCCACTTCGCTCCTAATTCTCTCTTGACAGCCGCAATCGCCGCAACGCACGGCGTATAGAGCAGACAGAATACGAGAAGCGCCGCGGCCTCGGGAATCCCGAGAGGCCCCTCTATTGCCGCGTTCGACTCATAGAGCACGTTTAATGTGGAAACTACGCTCTCTTTAGCGATGAAGCCTGTGAATAATGCGGTTGAAATCTTCCAGTCATTCAGTCCGAGCGGCGCCATAAGGGGCGCTGCCGCCCCGCCGATTGTTGCCAGCATGGAATCCGAGGAGTCGCTCACGCGGTTTAAGCCGAAGTCGAAGCTCTGCATAAACCATACTATAATTGAAGCGAGGAAGATGACCGTAAACGCCCGTGCCGCGAAGTCTTTTATCTTGTCCCATAATAGGTGAGCAACGTTTTTTGCAGCCGGAGCTCTGTAGTGGGGAAGCTCCATCACGAACGGCACCGCCTCGCCCTTGAATATAGTCTTCTTGAAGAGAAGCGCGCAAAAAATCCCGATAAAAATACCTATGAAATATAGGCTAATCATAACGACAGCACCTTTGCCAGGGAAAAAAGCCGCAGCAAAAAACGAATAGATAGGAAGCTTTGCCGTGCAGCTCATAAACGGCGTCATCAGTATCGTCATCTTACGGTCTCTTTCGGACGGCAGGGTTCTCGTCGCCATTACGGCGGGAACTGTGCAGCCGAAGCCTATCAGCATAGGCACTATGGATCTTCCCGAAAGCCCGATTTTTCGGAGCAGCTTGTCCATCACGAAAGCAACCCTCGCCATATACCCCGAGTCTTCGAGCAGCGACAGAAAGAAAAAAAGCGTAACAATTATAGGAATGAAGCTTATTACCGAGCCTACGCCCGCGATAGCGCCGTCCAGTATAAGATCCTTGAGAAAACTGCTTGTACCGATTGATGAAAGTCCGATTGCCGCTTTTTCCGTCAGTTCTTCGACTCCCGCCGCAAGCAGCTTCTGAAGCCGCGCCCCGACAACGTTAAAGGTCAGCCAGAAAATCATCGACATTATGAATGCGAATGCCGGAATCGCCGTCCACCTGCCCGTGAGCACCGCGTCGATTTTTAGGGTCCTTTCGTGTTCTTTTGATTCCTTAGGTTTAATCACAGTTTCGGCACAGAGGTTCTGAATAAACTCGAATCTCATATCGGCCATCGCAGCCGCTCTGTCGAGCCCTCTCTCTTCTTCAAGCTGCTCGATTATGTGCTCAATCATCTCCGTTTCATTCTCAGTAAGTTTTAGCGCCTCTATAATCAGCGGGTCTCCCTCTATCAGCTTGGCGGCCGCGAATCTGAGCGGGATTTTAGCAGCTTCCGCATGGTCTTCTATCAGATGCATTATCCCGTGAATACACCTGTGCACCGCTCCGCCCGCTTCCGTCGGCGAGCAAAAATCCGTCCTTCCCGGGCGCTCCTGATATTTTGCTATATGGAGCGCGTGGTCAATCAGCTCACGAATACCCTCTCCTTTCGCCGCGCTTATAGGCACGACCGGTATACCGAGCATGGCTTCCATCTCGTTTACCATTATATGACCGCCGTTTCCTCTTACCTCGTCCATCATATTAAGCGCGAGCACCACAGGCGTGTCAAGCTCCATCAGTTGCAGTGTCAGATAAAGGTTTCTCTCTATGTTCGTCGCGTCCACTATATTTATAATCGCCTTAGGCTTCTCGCCTATTATATATTCTCTGGATACAATTTCTTCGGAGCTGTACGGTGAAAGAGAGTATATACCGGGAAGATCGGTGACCCTCGCCTCGGCTCTTCCCCTGATAATACCCTCTTTTCTGTCTACGGTAACTCCGGGGAAGTTGCCGACATGCCGGTTAGCGCCCGTCAGGCGGTTGAATAGTGTAGTTTTGCCGCTGTTCTGATTGCCCGCGAGAGCGAATGTAATCGGAGTACCGTCAGGCAGAGGATTTTCTCCGGATTTAAGGTGAAACTTGCCGCCCTCGCCTATTCCGGGGTGCTCGTCTTCGTGCATCTTTTCGGTTCTTTTCTTCGCTCTGCGTGTTTTTTGCGGAGAAATGCTGTCGCCGTCTATTTCTATTTGCGACGCATCGTCGAGCCGCAGCGTTAAGTTATAGCCGTGAATTATAAGCTCCATCGGGTCTCCGAGCGGAGCGTATTTTATTAAAGTTACTTCTGCTCCCGGTATTACGCCCATATCGAGAAAATGCTGCCTGAGCGCACCCTCTCCTCCCACGCTTTTTATAAGGGCGGACTGCCCTATTTCAAGTTCTCTTAACGTCATATTTTCCTCTTAACGCTTTTTTTATTTGGCTTTGAGTCGTTTCTTTAGCTATATACTGTTTCTTTTACGCTGTGTTTTTCGCGGCTGCACGCCGGCTCCATCAGCTCTTGTTTTTACCCGCGGCGTTCGCGATGTAAACACCTCCGACGATAATAATTGCGCCGATTGTCTGGTAAACGGTGAACGGCTCTTTTAGTATAAGCGCGCCTGCGACTATTGATATAACTGTCGAAACGCCTATAAACGATGAGGCTCTGTTGACCCCTATTTTAGCTATCGCCACGTTTCCTAAAAACACCGCCGCAACCGAGCAGCATATTCCCTGATAGAGCACCGCCGTAATAAAACCGATATCAGTAAAAGGAAGCGCCATAAATTCCGAAATATTGCCCTGAATAAGCGCCGCGCCTATCGAGAGGGGAACGAAAACCGCCGCCGCCGCGACGAGCATAATATATGTTATTTCCATTTCGGTGAATTCGGAGGCTTTTTCGACATTTACGCTGTACATCGCATAGGATATCACGCCTGTGAGCAGGCATATATATCCGAAAACCGAAAAGCTCGACGTCGCGCCTACCGCGAGCACGTTGACGAGCACGCCGGCGAGCGTGATTATGATTCCGACAACCTGCCGCTTGGTCGGCTTCTTGCCGAGTATCAGCGTCGAGGCCGTCAGCGCCGCCACCGGAATGCACGCTAACAGAACCCCGCTCTCGGAGGCGGTTGTATACCCTATTCCGACCGTCTCTCCGATAAAATATGCCACCGGAAAATACATTGCGATTCTGAGCAGCGGCTTGAGGTTCTTGCCTTTTAGGTTGATTTTTATGATTCCTATCGCCGCGCTGAGGTTTATCGCCGCGGCTGCAACAAAAAATCTCCATCCGAGAAGAGCAAGCGGTTCGGCGCTCTCCGTAGCCTGTTTGGTAAAAAAATAGCTCAGCCCGTACATTGCTTCGCAGACGAGCGCCGCCGCGACCCCGATAAATACAGCGCTTTTTTTATCCGTTTTCATTTGATGTCTCTCCTTGCGTTTCCTTTTCTTTTTAATGAGTTTTTTGTTTACATAAATTAGTTAAGGGTGCTCTGATATATCGGTTTCGCAATTCTGTATGCCTTTTTTATCATTTCTTCATCGGCATTGACGAGTTCAAAAGAGTCTCCCGCTTTCATAAACGGCGTGACAGCCCTCGCTACCTGCGGAAACAATATTCTTCTGTCTCCTATGAAATCTATAATAAACAGATAGTGCGGTTTTTCTTTTTTGCTCCTGCTCGCATAAGTGAGCCACACGCGGTTTACTTCGGGGTGTGATACGAACAGATTATAGAGAGCCTGCTTAATTCCCTCAGGATATTGTTTCATCGGGCTGAGATGCCTGTGTTCTTCGCCCTCGCTTCGTCTTAAGCTCAGTCCCTCTGTCTCACGGTCGATTTCCTCGAGCTGCTCTCTTTCCAGAAGCAGAGTCTTGCCGAACGGGTTGAACGCTATACCGTCGAGCTCCGGCACGTCGATTAGGATATGTTTCATGGTATCCATGTTTAGAATCTCGACCGAGTCCCATTCTCTGTCGCTCTTCATAAGCTCCTCTGCAGTCGCAAATGCTGGTATATAGTTTTTGCCGTCACTGTTCGTAAGATATGCGAGATTCGTCTTATCCCCCATAAACGGCACGAGATATTCCGCCGTCTTCAGCTTAAAAAAGAATTTAGCTTTTCCTACGGGGCTTCCGTCTCGCGCGAATGTTTCCATCTCTTTTTCCAAGTCGAAACCGCCCTTGTAGTTTTCAGGTATCTTCAAATCACTGTCCTCCTTTTATTTTCATTCTGCAATCTCTATATATTCATCTGTCCGCATCGCCTTACTTTTTTCGCCAATCGTTATTCTCAAAAATAAATAAGGATTTTTCTTGATGGGATCATACCGGTTTTCATCGTGTTTCACGATGTTATAATATTATTGAATTATAATTATCCCTGAACAATATGACTTCCGTTCAAACACAAGTTTAGGAAATGTTTTTCTTAATTCATCTGCTACAAAATAAATTTCGTCTTCGTCCCAATTATCGCCTGCTTCATCTTTGCATTTTTCCAATTCGCTACGAGTTTCAAAAGCAACGTCTCCGATGAGAATTTTTCCGCCGTCATTCAACAGCGCCAACAACTCAGTTAAAAATGCTGCTTTAATTTCATCCGACAAATGATGAATAGAGTATGAGGCAATTATATAATCATATCTGCGTTCACGCAGTTCCGTAACTAAACCATCGGTAAAATCTCCTTGAAACAACTGTGCTTCCGGCATTTTTTCTTTTGCAAGTTCAATCATTCTTCGTGAAAAATCCTGTCCGAAGACTTCACAGCCATTATCATAAAGCTTGGCGGTAAGCGTCCCTGTTCCGAATCCGATATCTAAGATTGCAGGATGTTCCTTTGACATAACTTCTTGAAAAATACCGTCGAGAACCTCTTTGTAACCTGCAAACGGATAAATATTTGCTTCTTCTGTTAAAGCTACCGCCTTGTCATAACCGTCCGCCCATAAATCAAATCCTTTATCGTTTAACATCCTTAATCCTTTCGTCAATTCCCAATTTGTCCGGCTGTAATCCTCCGCCGTTTCCTCTTCGTGTTCTCGGAATACTTCTGTTGCCAAGCACGATTTGTGCAGTCTCCACCGCCCGGATTAAAGGAGAACAGTATCACACATCTATATTAACCGATTTCTCTTTCCGAGTCGGGAAGTCCGATATTGCTTGCACTTTTCTTTGCTTCGGCGCTCTATTTAATCAAGTAATATCATTGCAAATCGGTTTGTCATTTCGCCGAATTCCCGGAGAACCTTAATATCATATCCCGCGTTAGCTGCCGTATCGAAAACGCTGATTCCCATAGCGTCCACACTCGGACGCGCATTATATGGGTTAACGCATTTCGTTCTGTCGCTCCCGCAAATACACTTTTCGCAAAGATGACAGCTTTCGAGTGTAAGCAGCATAACCTTATAATAGCCCTCCCTGAACAGCTCCCTTTCTGCTGCGAAAAGTCGTTTTTCATGTTCTTTTACATCTTCTGCATACTGAGCGCCGTTTTTGTACGGAATGGCAAAACGGATGATAACGGCTTTGTCATAACTCATTATAATTGTTCTGCATTCAGCTACCGGCGGCACTGCCGGAGGGCAGGTTCCGCAGCTTCCGTAGCTTGGACAGCCGAACATACAGTGAAGTCTTACCCAATCTTCAACTACAACGGTTTCTTTAACATCTATGATTTTGAAATCATAGATTTCATTGGCTTTTAATATATCTGCCGTTCTTTCGCTGTCTGCCGTCATCTTTTTACCTCTCTTCTGAAAACCCGCAGTCGCCGCATACATGTCGACATACCGATACCGATGTGAATATTGCGGTTACTCCTGTCCGGATATTGTTTCCTGCCGCCTCCCTGAAACCCTCTTTAACGCTTGTGCGGCTAAGCACATCGCCTATTTATGATATGTCTCGTTCCTTATTATCTTAAAGCTCCTGTAAACCTGCTCGAGCAATATGACTCTCATCATCTGATGCGGGAATGTCATATCTGAAAAGCTGAGCCTGAAGTCAGCCCTTAAGCTCACCTCTTCACTCAGTCCGAGACTTCCCCCTATTATAAAGGCAATATTGCTCTTTCCCTCGATTCCGAGGCTCTCTATTTTTTCGGCAAAAGCCTCGGAGTTTAATTTCTTTCCCTTAATTTCGAGGCTGACGACATAGCTGCCGTCCTTTAGCGCCTTAAGGATGTCTCTGCCCTCGGAGAACCTGACCCTTGCTTCGTCCGCCTGCGAGGGGTTAGCGGGGAGAGGAGTCTCCTTAAGCTCCGTTATCTCAAGAGTGCAATAACCCGACAGCCTTTTCGAGTACTCGGATACAGCGTCCTGCCAATATTTTTCTTTTAACTTACCTATGCAAATTATATTTATATTCATAATTCATTTTCGCTTAATTCTGTTCGCACCTAAGCGTAACCGCATTGTAATTTTTCGGCTACGTGATATTTATTTTAATTTTTGCGGGCTCTTATGCAAGGCAGGCTTATGAGGAAAGTTAAAAAAGAACTTCCCTCGCTTCCCCAATACCTATGTTAGCGAGTTCGTCAGCCCTGTTATTCATCTCGGTGACGTGCCTGAAATCTTCAAACGAGAAGCCGCTACCGTTCCACCCGACAAACTTATCGTATAGCTTATCGAGATTCGTCGTCTTCGATTCGAGGTTCACATGTCCTTTTACCCTGAAAAAACTGCATTTGTGCTTTCTGACGAGCGCAAGCAGCTCTTCCCAAAGCTCCCTGTTCTCAACAGGCTCCTTTTTAGAGCTTCGCCAGCCGTTTTTTTCCCAGTTTATGTACCATTTTTCTCTAAAACAGTTCGTGACATATGAGGAATCGCTGAATATATCCGCTTCCGTTCCCTCTTTTTTTAGGGCTTTCAGCGCCTCGATTACTGCGGTCAGCTCCATTCTGTTATTAGTGGTGTTGGCTTCTCCTCCGTAGAGCTCCTTTTTTAGCTCACCGAATTCGAGTACGGCTCCCCAGCCGCCGAAGTTGATTTTTTCCTGATTATTGGAGCAGCCGCCGTCCGTGTATATTTTTAATTTCGCCATAATATATCTCGCTTATCTCTCTACATTCCGCAACAGTTTATGTCCTCGTGCAGTTTATCTTCCGCCATAGCTTACCGCTAAACTTTTTACACCACCCGATTTAATTGAAAAAGCCTGATAAACCTTATATTCATTTACAATAATTCAATTATTTCATTTGTTTTCTCAGAGTTTTATTCCACGATAAGACCGGATATATCAATGTCTTTCTCCCTGATATGGCAATATTTCTCGCCTGTGAATACGTCGTAGATTACCGGTACTGCAAGAAGCGTAAGCAGGGTGGCATAAATCAGCCCTCCAATGCAGACGAGCGCTATCGGCTGCATCATGTCCGTTCCTGCCGTCTCTCCGAGCGCCATAACTCCGAGTCCGAGTATTGTCGTGAGAGAGGTCATAAGCACCGGTCTCATGCGCGTCGCTCCCGAAAGGATTATCGCGGCTCTCTTGTTATGTCCCTTAGCTCTCATCTGATTGATATAGTCCACGAGAACGATTCCGTTATTAACGACAACACCGTTCAGAATGATGAGTCCTATCATAGCCATTACGGATATTTCTTTATCGAATAGAATGAGCGCGCCGAGTCCTCCCGTGAATGCGAGAGGTATGGTGAACATTACTATGAACGGTGACCTGAAGCTCTGAAACTGCGCTGCCATTATGAGATATACAAGCAGTATTCCGAGTAGCATCATACCGATCAGGTCTTCCATCGCTTCCATAATATCTTCGTTTTCGCCGTTAAACCTGTAGCTTACGCCGTAAGGAAGCTCTTCCCTTGATAGCGCTTCCCTGCATTTCTCGGCAACCTGCGTGATGTTATAGCCTTCTTTCAGCACCGAGGTAACTGATATATAAGTTTTTTGGTCGAGTCTGTTTATTGACGGCAGACTGCTTGTCTTCTCGAGGGTAGCGACATCCTTTAATTTAACGCCCTCTGCTATTTCGAGATTTTTCAGGTCTTTTAACTTAACCGATTTTTCGTCCCCGTCGGAAACTGCTATGTCATAATCTACGCTGCCGATTCTGACCGTTGTCGAAAGCTTCTCGTAGGTCAGAGCCTCGCTGATTTTCATATAAATCTGAGCTATGCTGAGATTTTCTCTCATCGCTTTCGTCTTATTGACCGTGAAGTGGTATTCAGGCTCGGCTTCTTTCAGCCCGGTTTCGACCTTTTCTATTCCTTCGACTTTAGAAAGCGCCGAGGCTATGTTTTTTGCGGCAGCTTCAAGCTGCGACATGTCGCTTGAATATACGTCGACGGCTACGCCCGAGCCGGATAGCGCGGAGGTATATTCCATAACCGACGACGAACTGATTATATCGACCTCACAGTCAAGATGACGAGTTGCTGCTTCGATTTTTTGCTCTATTTCAGAGCCTCTGAGACCCGCTTCGGTATCGACGATTACATAGAGGCTGACGCTCGCTGAGTCGGTCTCACCCGTGATATTGCCCATACCCGAGGTTGCGAGCATTGCGCCCGCGCTCTCTACGCCCTCGATACCCTTGATGATTCTAAGCGCCTTATCCGCGGTCTCCGCGGTTTTTTCGACGGTGGCGTCCTTATCGTTCATCTTAAGCTGTCCGCTCATTCTCGGCGTTGACATATCGGGAAGCAGTATGAAGCCTTTCGCGAGCGCACCCTGAATTGTGAGCACGAGCAGCGCCGTGCAAAAAATCAGCAGCAGGAACTTGTGGTTCAGGTTCCAGTTAAGCAGTCTCTTATATGCCTCCTGAAAGCAGAGGAAGCCTCTCGTCTCGGGTTTAGGGTCACGCGTGAGCATTCCCGATGCCAGCGACGGGACAAGGGTCAGCGCTATTATAAGCGAAGTGGCGAGCGAATATGTTACCGTGAGCGCCATATCTGAAAAAAGCTGTCTCGTGATTCCCGTGACAAATAATATCGGCGCGAAAACGCATACCGTAGTTAGCGTGGATGACGTAATCGCGGCCGAGACCTCTTTAGCTCCCGCTACCGCCGCACGCTTGGCATCTATTCCGAGTCTTCTGAGTCTGAATATATTCTCAATTACTACTATTGAGTTATCCACGAGCATTCCGACGGACACGGCAAGACCTGAGAGCGAAATCAAGTTTATGGTTACACCTGAAAAATACATAAGAACTATAGCGAATGTCAGGCTGACCGGTATCGAAAGCAGCATAATAAACGTGGGCTTCCAAGCTCTCATGAAGAGGAGCAGCACGAGCACGGCGAAGAGCGCGCCGTATAGCAGGCTGTCGAGTATCGCTTCAATTATGATGTGTATATATTCCCCTTGATTCATAAGCGGGGTGAAAGTCAAGCCCGAGTATTCCTCAGTGAGTTTCTCGAACTTCCTGTCGAGGTTTTCGGATACGACGGTCGTCTCATAGTTGCTCTGCTTCGAGAAAGTCAATACCACGCTCGGTCTGCCGTCGATAGAAGCATATACCTCACTGCTGTTATCCGTGGTTACGACATCGCATACATCTTCCAAGGTTATATCCCCGAGCCCTTTCACATTGAACAGGAAGAGATTTTTTATCTGCTTGCGGCTGCTTAGCTTATCCCCGACAGAAACGAGGTACTTCGCCTTGCCTTTTTGGATATATCCTGCCGGCATGTCGAAGTTCTGACCTTTTAGGATTCCGGCTACCGTTTCTATGGTTATCATCGAGCCGAGGTTCGCCTTTTTCAGCGCCTCTTCGGCTCTCCTGTCGAGGTCGGCTCCGGCACTCTGCAGGCTGATTTCGGCTGCGGCAAGCCTGCTTTCGGCACTCGCAATTTCGACCTCCGCTTGACGGAAATCTTCAATAACGTCATAAGTGCTTCTCTCCGCTTTTTGATATCCCGATTTCAGCTCGGGAAGCTGCGCTTCCGCTATAGCGCTTCCTGCATTTGACACGGCGAGAGCCACTCCCGAATCGAGCTCGGTTAGAGCTTCTGAGAGTTCATCGTAGGCTGCTGATTTTTTCTTCTCGAGTTCTTTTTTTTGCTTACTTAATTTCGACTGCGCTGCATTTATCTCTCTGATGCTTCGGTCTATCTTAGCCCTCGCAGCCGACATTTCGCGGTTTATCTCAGCAATCAGTTTGTTATTAAGCCTTTCAATCTTATCTTCATTGATGAATACGTTGATTCCCGACTCTACCATACCTCCCGCCTGAACGCGCGCGACTCCTGTAGTCCCCTCAAGCTCGGGAATGACGGCACTGTTAAGAAGCTCCGCAAGCCTCTCATTGCTGTAGCCCTCCATATCAACCGAGACGACCATAATAGGAATCATTGTCGGGTTTATCTTCATAATGACCGGAGAACCGATGTCTTCACTCCAGCCTCCCTCGATGATATCGACGTTTTGAAGCGTCTCCACGGACGCGGTATCCATAGACGAACCGTTTTCGAACTCCATTATTATGACAGAAAAGTTCGGCGAAGAGGTTGATTGAATCGATTTCAGGTTTTCGAGCGTTGCGAGGCTCTTTTCAAGAGGCTTAGTGACCTGCTCCTCCACTTCCTTAGGCGTCGCTCCCGGATATGTCGTCATCACGACCATATAAGGCAGATCCATAGACGGTAAAAGCTCCGGCGTCATCTTAAAAATCGATGCGACGCCGAGCGCTATAATCACTATTACCGCCACTATTACCGTGAGCGGTTTTTTTACACTGAATTTCGACATGTTTTTTTTAGGCTCGTTGCTTTTTCTTTATAGAGTTATACAAAAAACACGGTTTTACACCGGTTTATTTTAGCTGCAGCTCCGAATGCAGCGCTGTATACAGCCTACGTTATAATTGCCGCGCATGCGGTTAGTTGTTATACCATGTTTACATGGTATAATTCAGCCATGTGCGATTTTGCCGGAGTTTACGCGGGCAAAATAATCGCACGGCGATATAATCTCCATATAATATTTACGCAGCGGAGCTGTGTAAATATTATACCATAATTTCAGACTTGCGAAGCAAGGCTGTTAGCGGCGTAGCCGCGGTGAGCGCAGCTCACAAATTATGATACAATGTTCTCTCAGGCGTCCGCCGGTCTGCATAGCAGAGCGGCGGCTTACGCCGTGAGGTTATTATACCATAAAAATGCAGATTTTCCAAAACTTCTTGACAAGTGCGACGGTGTCTCGGTAAGCGTGCCAACGCTTAGGTTTTTATTGATAAAGAGTGCGAAGCGGATTAGCGTTTTTTTAGTTTTTTGCACTGTGATTATAATGTTTTAAGCTCTCACGACTTAAGCAATGAGTGTTATCGCAATATTATAAAAAGCCGAACCTATGATATATCCAACATTTTCGGTTCAGCTCGTGATAATAAGTTTTTAATATTATATATACGTTGTCATAAAAAAATATGACAGTGATCGGAAAATTCCGTTCCCCGATATTTCGTGACGCCTTATCCGAAGTTATCCTAAACTCCGAGCTTAAGCTAACTGTGGGTTTTAATCCGTTCTTATAAACGTCTTTCCCCGTTTGGCCCTATGTATTCCGCGCTTGAGAAAGCGAGTATCATCATAAATATATATGGGAAGAAGATAAGTCCGACGCCGAACAGCGTGCTTTTACCGAAAGATTTGGCAAGCTTCAGATTGAGCATAATTCCAATGACAATGTTAACAATTGGTACTAATGTCGCTAAAAACATCCAGCCCTCACCCCATGCTATCTTAAACAGCTTGTATATATTAGCGATAGGCACAATTACCCAGAGCGGGTGCTCGCCTGCTTTCTTAAATACAATCGCTCCGGCAATCAGGCTTAACGCGGCGAGCGCTAACACAATCACAAGACCGACGCCGCTCGTAAACGCCTCAATAAAACTATACGTGTTCTCAAATTCGTAGTTCATAAATTATCCCTTTCTTAATTTTACAAAAATATAACGACTAATTTCAAAAGCTGCTGCTAAATACCTCTCGAAATCCCACAGACCCTTTAAGAAAAAGGCTACCTCCTTTGCCGGTTATTGTATCATAACTTCCGACCTGCGAGACAAGGATGCTTGCGACGAAGCCGTAGCGAGCGAAGTCCGTAAATTACGATTTAATATTCTCTCAGGCGTCCGACGAACTTTTTCAAGAGCGGCATCTTACGCTTTGAGGTCATTATATCACATTAAATCGATTAAGTATACATTTTTTGTCGCCATATTCTTATCCGCACTATTCCCACAGTTTTGATGAATGTACTGCCTGTGCTGTTAGAGTACTGTTTTTCAGGCACATAGTTTTATACGCTTTCAGTGCGGCGGCTGCTCAAATGTCACAAGATATTCTCTCTCGGCGTTACCTCTCAGGTTCTCTTCCCCATTCCAATTAGCAAAAAACCACCTCTTCCTGAAGTGGTTTTCAGTGTTATGGTGGAGCATAGGGGGATCGAACCCCTGACCTCCTGATTGCGAACCAGGCGCTCTCCCGGCTGAGCTAATGCCCCATATGCAGGCACGGATACGTGCCCTCAACTTAATATATATTTTCACTTAGCGTCCCTAACTTTTTTCTCATTTTTCACAGACTTTTCGCAGTGCCTCGCGGTGTGAATCTTCCGCTCATCAATAAACGGAATATCGTAGTTTTCGGCGTTTTAGCCTTCTTCTCACATATTTTATCTTAGCCACACAGATTCACTGTATTTTACTAAAAATCATTCGCCCGTCGACTGCTCTCCCTATGGTCAATCATTCTCCCCGCTTAAGTTTATCACTGAACCGGGGCTTCTGTCAAAGAAAATATTCTTCGGGTCTGCGGCAAGCGGTATGCCGTAACATATATCCGCGTCGTCAGGGAGATATCCCAGCTTGATGGCAGCCTTGCCTGCGGTATACATAATACGATTATCGACTCTGTTATCCGCTGCAATTGACGCCGCCGAACCCACTGCTACGCCTAAGTCCGTGATGGTAATGGCACATTTGCCTCCGGCATTTCGATTAGCTCTGCAATCCTCGAAGCCGCAAAGGCTGCAATCGGACATTCCGAAAAATCTGTCGGTGCAGGCAATCAGCACCACGCACTCGCTTCTGTCTACGTTTCCCGCGTCACGTTTGAAATTTTCCTGTCCGTAGATTTCTCCCAGCTTTATCATCTTATCTCGGAGAGCGTCTTTTTCTTCTCCCGTCACGATTGCCGTTCTGATTGTGTCATGTCCGCTCGCCTTAGGAGCGGTAAGCGCGGCTGCCGACATTAAGTCCGCAACGGTAAATATCGCATTTTTTTTAATTTCACTCATATTCTTAATCATAATTCCACCGCACCTTTATTTATTCTTAATATGTTTTATTTTTAATGCACTCTCAGTTTCCGCATAAATGAATTGACTATACATAACTGGAACGATTAACGCGATAGCGTTCTCCCGAGCTCTATTTACTAAGCTGATTTTCGAGGCTGATTTTGCGATGCTGATTTTATAAAAAAGCGGGCTGTCATCTGTTAAAATCCGGCGCTTATGATGTCATTTTTTACTAACTCCCGACGCTGCTCCACAATGGGCAGCTTGAGCCATATCCATAAGTTTGCCGCATATCGCTTAACACTCTGCTATCCCCACAGAATATCCGGATATGCCCCGTCGTCTTTCAGCTTTTGAAGCGCCTCAACCACGCTCGATTTATCTTCTTTATAGGTAACGCCGTACCAGCGGTCGCCCGATTTCAGCACCTTTATCTGCGCCTTACCCTCTTTGATAAGCGCGTCGCATACGCGCGGGAGCAGGAACTCGCCCTTCATAGGGTTCTCTCTGATTGCCTCTTCAAGAAAAGCCGGCAGTCTATCCTGCATTTCTCTCATCATCGAAATTGTAAAGCCCCAGAAATTCATCGAAACCGTAGTCCCCTTAGCGACCTCGGTTCGGCTCTCGCCGTCATCCTCCGTGAATACAATCTTTTCGCCCTGCCACATTATCTTGGTTCTTTCATCTATGTTCGTAAGGCAGCCCTCGGCATTTTCCTTACATATGCCTCTTGAAACGTAACCGTTCTCGGTAAGTGTGTTTTCGATAAGATATCCCGCCATAGAGAAGTCATATTTTTCACCATCGGAAGCTTCAAGCAAATAATCATAAATCAGCTTAAAAGCACCCGCTCCGTAGTAATCATCGGCATTTATTACCGCAAAAGGCCCGTCTATCAGGTTTCTCGCCGCAAGGACTGCGTGTGCCGTCCCCCACGGTTTAACTCTGCCATCCGGAACCTCGAAGCCGTCAGGTATATCGTCGATTTCCTGAAATGCATACTCAATCCTTATATGGCGACCCGCCTTATCGTCTATAAGGGCTCTGAAATCCGCTTCATTTTCTTTTTTTATGACTAATATCGCCTTTTCGAAGCCGGCTCTTATCGCGTCATAGAGCGAAAAGTCGAGAATTATCTCATCTTTGCCGCTTACGGGCTCTATCTGCTTAAGCCCTCCGAAGCGCGAGCCCATTCCTGCCGCCATAATTACAAGTACCGGTTTTTTCATTTTACACTCCTTTTCGCTCCCCCCGAACCGTTCGTCTGTTTCTTTTTGAGGTTTAACCTCTTGCTTTTGTTTCTGCTTGGGGCACTAATCGATAGCCGCTTTTAGCAGTTTCCGGCTTTTTACGGCATTTTTTATTGACATAAAGTTATTATTTTTAATTTTGGCGCGATTCCCTCAGCTCCCTTGGCTGAGTTTTAGTCGGCGAACTATTCATAGCATAGCCGGCGCGGTACCCATATACTATACTGCCGCTGACATTCTGACTGCGGCTTAATGCTTCCGCAATTCTGTGAAATCACGCGCTCAGCTTGTCAAGGTTATAACCGCATCTCGGCAGCCGCTGCGGTCAGACTGTATCTCCCGAGCTTACTTAAGCGTCTTTTTCTCCGCGGCATTGCAGTAATCCGCCACATGCATATTAGTATTTTTTTTATTGACCAAGGTTCCGCGGCCTCTTACGCAGCCGCCCTCGCATATCATACCCTCTATGAAATTACCGTCGAGTTTTCCGCTCTTAGCGCGCAGCAGCGCCGTCCTGCACTCGCTCACTCCGTTACAGATTACCGGCTTAAGCTCGAAGTCCTCATGTCCAAGCTCAATCATTGCTTCTTTAACCGCGTCTGTAAGTCCTCCCGTCTTGGCGAAGCCTCTGCCGAAACCCGAGGCGTCCTGTACCGCGGTTTCTTCTAACTCCGAGAGCACTATGTCTCTTGAATCGAATATTGATTGAAGCTCCATAAAAGTGAGGACTCTCTCGACAAGTCCCTCGGAACGCTCCGTCTTTCTCTCCCATTTTTTTGCGGTACATGGCCCGATGAAGCATATCTTGGAGTTCGGCTCTTTTTCTTTAATTGCCTTAGCCGTTAATATCATTGGCGACGGCGTCGAGGACACGTGCTTGAGAAGTTCAGGAAACTCAACGGTTACATACTCCACAAAAGCCGGACAGCAGGAGCTCGTCAAAAATCCTTTTTCAATCAGCTCCTCAGCCTCGATGAGAGCAGTCTCATCTGCACCCTTAGCAACCTCCACGACCTCATCGAACCCGAGTTTCTTAAGACCCGTGAATACCTGTCCCGTAGTCGCATCGGTAAATTGCGCTGCGACTGCCGGCGCAATGATGGCATAGATTTTTTCGCCGCTCGCCTCCTTGTTTTTTATGTCGTTTATGACGTCCACGATAGAAGACATATCGTTCATCGCGCCGAACGGGCACTCTAAAACGCAGGCGCCGCAAACTATGCATTTAACCTGGTCTATCTTAGCGCTCCCGTCCTCCTCCATTCCGATGGCGTTTACCGGACAAACCCTCTCGCACGGTCTTCTCATATTAGTTATCGCGCCGTACTTGCAGGCCTGCGCGCAGCGGTCGCACTCGATGCATTTTGTCTTGTCGATATGAGCATAGCTTCTCTCGTCGAGAACGACGGCGTCTTTCGGGCAAACCTCCTGACAGTGATGCGCCACGCACCCTCTGCAAAGATCCGTTATCATATGCCCCGACTTAGGGCATTCGTCACACGCTATTGAAACTACCTGTATGGTATCTTTCGAACCGTGAAAGTCGCCGAGCCCTATCCTCATACGCTCAGCGATTATAGCTCTGTCCTTATATACGCAGCAGCTCATCGGAGGGTCGCCTTTCTGCGCCACGGCGGCGGTTATTTCGTTAAATGCCGTAAAAGCGTCGTTTCCCGCCCATGTCTGTTTGGCAAGCTCCCTAAGAACCCTGTATCTTATTACTTCAACCTTATTCTCAAATATTTTCTGACCCATTTCAACCTCTGATAATTATATTAACCGGGCAAAAAATCCGCCCCCGCTTCTCCCGCATAAAGCACGCGCTTTAACTCGATGACCGTAATGATTTTAGCATTGCGGCGGCTGCCTTTCACTGCCCGAGCGCCTTATGCGGCGACCGCAAGGCTATATTAACATATCTTGTAAAAAAAATACAGAGCCCCGTCGCCAATTCCTCCCGAAATATGCAAAAAATTAAACAGCAAACCCTTTCGATTCGCTGTTTAGATAATAATCGGCATATTTCTTTATTTTTTACAAACGCGAAGAATATTCGGTTGAAGCCGTCCGTTAGCTCCTGTTCTTTGCCTTTTTGTCTTTCATCGGCTTTTTCTATGGTCTCCTTACCGTACAGGTCTATTGCTGCCTGCCTGTATTTCTGATTGTCCTGATATGTGAAACCTTTGAATTTTTCTTTTGTACACATGATATCTTTCCTTTCCTGAGCTTTAATTGTCTTTTCCAATGTGGTTATCAACGTCATGAGCCTATGCTTCTCGCGCTGCATCAAAAGCAGCTGTTTTTTCAAAACCGGCAAAAGCTCATTGTCCCCCTGCACTAATAACTCTTTAATCTTTTTCAGAGAAAATCCTAAATACTTGTAGAACATTATCGTCTGCAAAACCGACATATCCTCTTCCGAATAGTATCTGTACCCATTTTCATTCTTCCCGGGAGATAAAAGCCCGATTTCATCATAATGGTGCAATGTGCGCACAGATAAGCCGCTAATTTCACTTACCTTTTTAATCAAATACATTTTTTCGTCTCCTAACATTTTTCAGTATAAACTATTACGTTATGTTATAGTCAATGCCTTTTTTGAGTTTTTCCTAAAATTTTATTTCACTATTATAAAATGCGGAGATAATTCTGAAAAAAATTCTGAATCCGTCTAAGATTTCTTTCTCGCCATACGCCGCAGCGCGCGGTTTTTTTGCGGTTTGGAAGAGCGGGCTTGCCCTATGGAGAATAATACGGGAGCAGCTTTATATGCGCTCGACATCAGTATAATTACGTGCTATACTTTTAGCATAAAATTGCCGCAATAAATTGCATTTTGGAGACTGATATGGAATGGAAAGACGCTAAAGACATATTGGATAAAATCAAACCCGTGCTAAAGGCAATACCTGACGCCGTCTGCCTGCTGGACAGGTACGGAAATGTTCTGTATGAAAACCCTCTTTATGAGATTATGCTTAAGCGCGGAAACACGGAGCTTATATCCGACGCCCGGGACATATATTCCGGCGGAGAAAAAGCGGGTCGGGTCGTCGTATATCATGATATTTCGGAAGTCAATCGGCTGAAACGCGAGCTTGAGCGCCTTAATCAAAAACTGAGAAAAGTCGAGGTTAAATATACATTTAAGGATATCATCGGTAAAAACGATAAACTGCTTGAGGCAATCAACACCGCAAAGACCGCAGCGATAACACCCGCAACAATAATGCTTCGAGGTGAAAGCGGTACGGGGAAAGAAATCTTTGCCAACGCGATTCACAATACGAGTCCGAGGCGAAACGAGAAATTTGTCAAAATAAACTGTTCCTCCATACCGGAAGAGCTTCTTGAAAGCGAACTTTTCGGATACAGGGAGGGTGCGTTTACCGGAGCTCTGCGAGGCGGCAAAAAAGGTCTTTTTCGGGAAGCGGACAGGGGCAGCATATTTCTTGATGAGATTGGCGATGTCTCGCCGAGAATGCAGGTTAAAATTCTTCGGGCATTGCAGGAAAAGGAGATTATGCCGATAGGCTCTACAGAACCCGTTCCCGTCGACGTCAGAATAATCTGCGCCACGAATAAGCCTCTTGAAAAAATGATAGAGAACGGTGATTTCAGAGAGGATCTTTATTACAGGTTAAACGTATTTCCTATCAAAATTCCTCCGCTCAGGGAGCGAAAAGATGATATTGAAGCAATTTCTCTTTATCTTTTGAACCAGTACAATGATTATTACGGCAAAAAAGTTACCTCTATAGATAAGGAAGCAGTAAGGCTGCTAAAAAATGAGGACTGGCCCGGTAACGTCAGAGAATTACAGAATGTTCTTTCACGAGCCTTGATTAACCTGTCGGATACCGCACATTCGCTTACGGCGGACGATATCGCCGTTTCGCTGAACAGTGAGAACTGTGCTTCCGTAAGAAAAAGGCAAGATGACGCGGCGCTGCCCGCCGCCTTGCCGCAGGAACTGAATGCTGCCATAATTCAGGCGGAGAGAGCTTGTATCTTAAACGCCATAGAAAAATCCCGCGGAGATAAAAACAAAGCAGCGGTGCTTTTGGATATCCCACTTCGAACCCTATACTATAAGTGCAAAAAACTTAATATATGACATACTACAATATATGAATTTGCAAAGAATTACATTTTTGCCGTTTTTTGCAGCAATATCTTGCAAACAATTTGTTTTTTATCAAAAAAAACTGTCAGGCAGGCATTTATCCGTTGGCATAATAATTGCTTTAATATATCTCAAAGTTAATTTTTGCTTAACAAACGAAAGGATATAACAATGGACAATAATAAGCTATTAGACGAGTTCGTAAACGGCTACTACGCTCAGTTGGCAGGCGGTGTGTATGGCGAGCCTATCCCTATAAGCGCGGAGGACACGGCGTTGGTGCTTATCGACGTACAAACCTGTGTTAAGAAAGAGTATTTTGTAGACGGTTTTAAGGCGATGGGAATAGATGTGGAGCCTCTGATGCCTGCATTAAATCAGCTCGGGGAAAACACCGACGCTGTTCTCTTTAACATTAAAAAACTGCTCGGTAAATGCCGCGAAAAAGGTATCAGACCTATTCATATTAAAATCGAAGCCCTGCTTCCGGATGCCTCGGACACAGGAAGGCTGCACAAGGAAGCCGGAATGCTTTATCCTAAGGGAGCGCCCGGAACAGACTTCTGCGATGAGGCTGAACCTCTTGAGGGAGAACTCATTCTAAAGAAAACCTGCTCAGGCTGTGTAGTGGGGACTCCAATCGACCGCATTTTAAGGAACCTTAATATCGATAAGGTAATTGTCGTCGGATTCTATACGGATCAATGCGTCAGCACTACAATCAGAGATCTTAGAGACCTCGGCTATCAGGTCATTATGGTCGAGGACGCAATGACGGCGATGAGTCGGGAGCGGCATAACAAGGCATTACAAGGTATTCAGAATATATACGCAAGCTCCGAGACTACGGAAGCTCTTCTTGCCATAATGGAACAGCTGAGGTAGAAAGAGGATACAATGATTGACAAACTTGTTAAAAAATACTTATCTGAGATTATCGAATACAGGCGTCGGCTGCATCAGTTTCCCGAGCTCAGCTTCGAGGAATTCGAGACATCGGAATTCATTGCCGAAAGGCTGACGGAATTAGGCTATAGCGTTAGAACGCACATCGGCGGCACAGGCGTCGTGGCTGTCCTTGACACTGGAATACCGGGGCCGGCTATCGCTTTTCGAGCGGATATGGACGCTCTTCCCATTTTAGAGGAGAGCGGTCTTGACTTCGAGTCAAAGCGCGTCGGAGTAATGCACGCCTGCGGTCATGACGCACACATGGCCGTTCTTTTGGGTACGGCTATGGTCTTAATGGATATTAAGAAGCACTTAAGAGGCGTTATTAAGCTCATTTTTCAACCGGGAGAGGAAGCTAACGGAGGCGCTAAATGCATCATAAACAGCGGAGCGCTAAAAAGTCCCGAGGTGGAGAGTATCTTCGCTCTGCACGTAATGCCCGATCTTCCTGTCGGCACCATTGCACTGAAAGCGGGATATATGACGGCAACAGACGATGAGTTCTATATCAAAGTGTACGGCGCGGGAGCTCACTCGTCGGAGCCTGAGACGGGAATAAACGCGATTACGATAGCTTCTCAGATTGTTTCCGCTCTAAACAGCTTAATCGGCAGCATTATGAGCCCCTTTGATGTCGGAACCTTGTCTGTTTGCAGGATAAGCGGCGGCGAAGCAATTAACGTAATTCCGGACTATGTGGAAATGAGCGGAATGATACGCTGCATCGAAATGTCTGACAAGTTGCTGCTCCGTGATAAGATGAGAGCCATAGCAGAGAGTACCGCCGAAGCTTTTGGCGGCAGAGCTGAGATTGAATTTATCGACGGTTTCCCGCCTGTGAACAATGACTCGCGGCTTACTCTCAGCGTGATAGAAGCCGCTGAAAAGTCTCTCGGCGACAGAGATAATGTCATATTGCTTGAGCGGCCGCATTTAGGCTCTGAGGATTTTGCATGCTATCAGGAGAAAATCCCGGGCGCGATATTTATGTTAGGCTGCCGGCAGGAAAATTGCGAAACGGGCTCGCTACACAGCGCAGTCTTAAATATTAACGAGGCTTCCTTAGGCTACGGCGTAAGTGTTTTTTGCAATATAGCCCTCGATATATGCGGCGAATAAAAAAGCTGTATTGAAACGGTTAGTGTAAAATAATTACGGAGTTTTTTTAGAAAAGAAAAGAGATCGCCTCTGTGATAAAATGAAGTTACTAAGCTTTCATTTAGCGAATCATCTAAGGAGATCTCTATGGACAATA
>JBHAFL010000099.1:0-6117 GCA_041856085.1 Anaerovoracaceae bacterium
CATATCAGCTATGCCTCTTAATATACTCCTGCACTAATTCTCCGTCCATCAGCTCAGGTATGCAGATAAGTCCCCTTTTTTGAAACCTGTCGGCGCCGTTTCCCGCGATAACCATAACCCAGCCGTCCTCTACCGCTTCAAGACCGCGGTTTATGGCTTCCGCTCGGTTTGATATTTTGGCGGCAACCTTAGCTTCATCGAGAAAATCAAGAATGTCGTCCCATATTTTTTTCAGGTCGTCCGTGCCTATATCCTGCTCCGTCAGAATAACCTTGTCGGCATACTTTTGAGCCATTTCACCGAGATCTTTTCGTCTGTTATATGCCTTATTGCCGTGTACTCCGAATACGATAAGCTTCTTTCTGTTCGGGCAGAGCTTCCCGATATTCTCAAACAGGGTCTCATAGCTTACCCTGTTGTGAGCATAATCGACTATAACGTCCACGTCTTTATTCGGCAGATGATAAAGCTCCATTCTGCCCTCAACCCTGACCTTGGAGAGTCCTCGTTTGATGTGCTCCATAGTGGCTCCGAGGGACGATGTGACGGCGATAGCTGCAAGTGCGTTGGAGGCGTTAAAATATCCGCCTATGCTGACTTTTATCTCTTCCTCTCCCCCGGGATATTTCAGCCGGAAACTGAGCTCTGACAGCGTAGATTTAACATCGCAGCCCATATAGTCGGCTCCCTCGTTTCTGCCGAATGTCACCACTGACCTGCAGGAGCTCTCAGCCTCAGCCATAATTCTGTCATAGAGCTCGGGCTCAATCTCATTGTTCACACAAGCGACGGTCGATTGCCCGAATATTTTTAACTTCGACTCGAAATAGTCCTCGAATGTCGGGTGTTCTCTGTCCGATATATGGTCTTCCGCTATATTCAAAAAACAGCAGACCGAATATCGGAGAGACTCCGTCCTCTTATATTTCAGAGCCTGCGAGGAGGTCTCCATAACGAGGTATTCCAGCCCGTTTTTCGCGCATGAGGCTAAGTGCTTCTGGAGCTCAAGCGTCTCAAGCGTAGTCATTTTTTCGGAGCTTTTTTTTGTCTTTCCGTCATAATTATATATTCCCGAAAGAAAGCCCATATCTTTTTTACCATGCTCTGCCAGATATTCGTCCATTATAGCCTTGACGAATGTCGCTGTGGTGGATTTACCTTTTGTTCCCGTGATGCCAACCATATTAAGACGCGAGTTCCATATTCCGTCATAGAGCATAGCGCCCGCTTCCGACATCGCCGTTCTCATATCTTCGGTAACAAGCATAGGTATTTCGGGTGCTTCCCCTTTCGCAATTACGGAATCTTTCTCCGTCATACAGGCGACAGCCCCTCCTGTTATCGCTTCTGTAAGGTATTCAGGCTTGAAGTTCAGACCCTTGCATATGAAGAGAGTGCCGTCCCTCACGTCCTTAGAATCATAGGAAATATACTTAATCAAAGGGTCAGATTCAAATAAAGGGCTGCTTTCACTGAAAATCAGCCCTTTATTCTCAAGCATTAAGCTGTATTCACTTAATCTCCTGTAATTTTTTAACATCTAAAGGTCGTCCTTTTCGTCTATCGGTGCGCCGAACGAATCAAGCTCCGACAAGTCGTTTTTTGTTTTTGATTTTTTTTCGGGCGCACCGGAAGTCTCAGTTATATGTACCGCGTCTTCCGATTGAGATCCGTGCTCAGTATACCGAGCGACCGCACTCTGTTCTTCCGCGCTTGCCGCGTCGCATGTGTTTTGCCGATAATCATTCCTCCCGTAAACAGACTCGTAGGAAACGACAATATTGCTGTTAATCATCTCGTATAATATCGCACACGATGTCGTCCTGTATAAATTAACCGCTATAATCGGCGTATATAGAATCGCGTATATTATTACCTGACCGAGAGCAGCTCTGTTATTTGCCCAATACGAGCTTGCTATGCTTGCAAGTATGTACCAGCCTATGAATGAGAGCGTCAGCCAAAAATACTTCGACTTGTTTCCGGTCATAATTCGCTTTGATTCCTCAATGCACTGCATAGGCGTATATTCAGGGTTATCAGCCATAATATAATATGACATCGAATATCTTATTGCGGCAATTATCCCCGGAATAACAAACAGAAGCGACCACAATATAATCTTAACTGCTATTATGAGCGACATAATAAATACTTTGCCGAATCTGCTGAAGCCCTCGAAAATCGAACTGTTATTCGCCTCACCTGTTCTGACCAATGTTAACAGATACAGCGCTACGCCATATGAGAACGCTCCGGAAACCGCGAAAGAGAACAAATCGCCGACGAGTCCGAGGTTTTGCTCTACCGGACCGAAAACCGTATCTATGGTTCTGTTGACAGCGAAAAAATGATTAAGCAGCATAGCTGTAACATTTGTTAATACATAAACGATTAAGAATGCCGTTATAGCCTGCACCCATCTTCCTTTGAGCTCTTTCCTCGCAATCTGTCTTATCTTGGAGGACGGTTCTATTACTAAATAATGCGACATATTTACCCCTTTCTTATTTTTGCGGAAGCATATCTCCTGCAACCATTTTTATCACAATTTGACTGAAATAATTCACGGACTAATTATAAACTAAAACCGTTCATAATGCAATAAGCCCGTTCTCTAAAAAGCTGCGAACCCCTCTGTCGTACATACAAAAAGACCACCCGCATATTACGAGTGGTCGACGCTTCAGGAAACGCTTGACTTGCTATCTTACAGCAGTCCGCCAATCTGTACGAAGAGCGGTGCGAATACTACTGCTACAATAGTCATAAGCTTGATAAGAATGTTTATGGAAGGACCCGATGTGTCCTTGAACGGATCTCCCACCGTGTCGCCGATTACGGCGGCGCTGTGAGGGTCTGAACCCTTACCGCCGAAGTGACCCTCTTCAATGTACTTCTTAGCATTGTCCCAAGCTCCGCCGGAGTTAGCCATCATAATTGCGAGGAGCACGCCGGAAGCGATTGCGCCTGCGAGCATTCCGCCTAACGACTCAGGTCCGAGAACGATTCCTACTGCAAGCGGTGCGAATATTGCCATAATCGCAGGTACAACCATTTCTTTCAGAGCTGCTTTTGTTGATATATCTACGCACTTAGCATAGTCAGGCTTAGACGTACCGTCCATTATGCCTGAGTCGCTTCTGAACTGACGTCTTACCTCTTCTATCATCTGGTTGGCAGCCTTGCCCACGGAGTTCATTGTAAGAGCCGAGAATAAGAACGGCAACATCGCTCCGAGGAAAAGACCTATTACAACCATCGGTGTTAATAAGTTTACTGTTGAAAGCTGAGTTGCGTCGGCATAGGAAACGAGCAGCGCGAGCGCGGTCAATGCAGCGGAGCCTATCGCGAATCCCTTGCCGATGGCTGCGGTCGTATTGCCTACGGCATCAAGCTTGTCGGTTATTTCACGAACCGAATCCGGAAGCTCCGACATCTCGGCGATACCTCCCGCGTTATCGGATACAGGGCCGTAAGCGTCGACGGCAACGGTCATTCCGGTTGTCGAGAGCATTCCGACTGCGGAAAGCGCTATACCGTAGATTCCCGCAAAATAGTATGCAATAAATACAGCTACACAGATCAGTACAATCGGCCAAAGCGTCGAAAGCATTCCCACGCCGAGACCCGAGATGATAGTAGTTGCCGCGCCTGTCTGAGACTGCTCGGCAATCTTCTGAACGTGCTTATAATCGCCTGACGTATATATCTCCGTAACCTTACCGATGAGTATACCGCATATCAGACCTGCTATGATAGCGAATGCGTAGGTGAAATCGCCGAGCATATACTTGGAAAGAATTACAACTGAAATTATAACGATTATTCCGCTCACATAGGTACCCATATTGAGAGCGCTTGCAGGATTGCTTCCCTCTCTCCCTCTTACCATCATGATACCTATTATCGACGCGATGATTCCTATCGCAGAAATCAGCAGAGGGAACATAGCCGCGGACATCTGGTTAAATGTCGCATTCTCTGCCTGCTCGCTTACGGCAACGGCTGCGAGCGTTATTGCGGAGATGATTGAGCCTACATAAGATTCGAAAAGATCCGAGCCCATTCCTGCTACGTCTCCTACGTTGTCTCCTACGTTGTCTGCGATTACGGCAGGGTTTCTCGGATCGTCCTCGGGAATACCCGCTTCAACCTTACCTACGAGGTCGGCTCCCACGTCGGCAGCCTTAGTGTAGATACCGCCGCCGACTCTTCCGAACAGAGCCATCGACGAAGCGCCCAGACCGAAGCCCGTAATGCACTGAATTACGGTAGCAAGATCAAGCGCTACCACGACTGCTCCGAGTCCGAAGAGCCCGAGCCCCGAAACACAAAGTCCCATAACCGCACCCGACCTGAATGCAATCTTGAGAGCCTTGTTCATACCCGATTCTCTGGCAGCATTAGCAGTTCTTACGTTACCTAAGGTGGCAACATTCATTCCGAAAAATCCGGCAAGAACAGATAAAAGGGCACCGCATACATACAGTACAGCGGTTGTCCAGCTAATGCAGAAACCGATGAGAAGAAAGAGTACGAGGATAACGATAACCATCGTCTTGTATTCTCTTGTTAGGAATGCAAAAGCGCCTTCTCTGATAAAGCCGGATATTTCTCCCATTCTTTCCGTTCCGACTTCGGCCTTTTTAATCCATGCCGCTAAGCAAAAAGCGACAATAAGACCTATTAAGGCCGCGATAACAGCAAATAATTGCTCCATAATTTAATTAACCTCCTATTTATTCAAAAAGAGTAACGATTACAAGCGAAAGCACTACGAAAAGCACCGCCGCGCCGGCAGTAAGCTTCTCAAGCAAAGCCTCATATCCCTTGCTCTTTTTCTTACCTAATAACTGCTCCGCACCGCCCGCTATCGAGCCGGATAAGCCCGCGGAGTTTCCTGACTGAAGTAATACGCTTGCGATAAGTACCAAGCTGCATAATGCCAGTAATACCATTAAGAAAATCTTCATACCTTACCTCCTATTATTGTAACTTGAAAAGTATAGCATAGATAGGCCTCCTTTTCAAGCTGTTTTTATTTGTTAAAAAACAATTTTTTGCAAAAAAACATTATTCGATTCGGAGCGGGCGGTTAAAAGTCGATTATCGCCATAAAGCTGTCCGCTTTTAATGAGGCTCCGCCGACAAGGGCTCCGTCTATCTCCGGCATATCCATTATTTCGGTGATGTTATCGTGAGTCACGCTGCCGCCGTATTGTATTATGACCTCGTCCGCCGCGTCTTCACCGTACATTCCTGTTATTGTGCTTCTTATGAGGCTGCACATCTCCCCTGCCTGCTCCGCAGTCGCCGTTTTTCCGGTGCCTATAGCCCATATCGGCTCATAGGCGACCGCGACTTTTTTCGCCGCTTCGCCGTCTATACCCTCAAACGCCGCCCTTACCTGCGCCGCAACATAGTCTCTGTGACCGTTCGCTTCCCTTGTTTCGAGAGACTCGCCTACGCATAATATAGGGAGAATCGAAGAATTGAGAAGCGCTTTCAGCTTAAGGTTGACGGTTCTGTCGGTTTCTCCGAAATACTGACGTCTTTCGGAATGTCCGACGATGACATAATCCACGCCTATATCCTCGAGCATATCGATAGAAATCTCGCCCGTATATGCTCCTTTCGGCTCGAAGTGGACATTCTGCGCTCCAATCAGTATACCGCTGCCTTCAGCTTCGGATTTTAGCGTCTCAAGGAGAGTGAAAGGCGCGCAGATGAGCGCTCTTATGTCCGTGCCCTCATACATCGACCTGAATTCTCTTATGAATTCCTCGGCCTCACGTCTGTTTTTGTTCATCTTCCAGTTGCCGGCAATAAGTGGAACTCTCATTTTTTCTTCCTTTCAAAATTTACCGTAAGCAAGTAGGCTCTACTTGCTTACGGCTTTATCGTATTTTTTGAGCCCGTCGATTCGGTCTGCGCCGAATCGGCGGTTTTTTGATACGGATCTGTGCACAGATACAGGCATAAGTATTGGCTTAAGCCGTATGCCGAGATGTATCCGTTCATATGCCGCGTCATTCGCAATACCGCTTGAGATACTTTAGAGTCCTGATCAGCTGACAGGTATAGCTCATCTCATTGTCATACCATGCCACTACC
>JBHAFL010000100.1:0-14845 GCA_041856085.1 Anaerovoracaceae bacterium
CGTTATCGCTTCGCATAGCCCCTACTTCTTAGGAGTCTTCCAAGTCCTTGTCGAGAAGTCCGTGTAGACTTTCTCTCCGTTTATCGTCTTGAACGCTTTTAGCTTATAGTAGTAGGTCTTGCCCTTTCTCAGGTTCTTAGTGTTAAGGTAGCTTGTCTTAGCTCCCTCTGCCGATAAGAATATCTGACTTAATAACCTTTTCGTAAGCGCTGTCTATGACTTGCTCATTGGACATCAGCTTCAGCCCTGCAATAAAAGCATCATATTCTTGCTGCATCTTTTCATAGAGCAGATCGTTATAATCGGTTTCATTCATCGTAAAACATCTCCTTTTTGAAATAGAAAAAGCCGCCTGATTTCATTTAGAAAACCAAGCGGCTAAATACTGTTTTAGATATTATCTTGTCAGTTCGTCTTTCTGTTTTGTCTTTCTGCGGGACGGAATTGAAAGCAGTTCCCGTATACGTTCGCCTATTTGTTTCTCAATTGCCGTCAGTCTTTCTTCGGGAAGATTAAGTGACGGATGGCGCTTAAATCGGAAATCAATCAATCTGCGAAGCTGTGCTTTTTGCTTTGAACCCATAACCTCTTTACAGATTTCTTCATAGGAGATTCTGTACGGATTGGAACGGGTTTTTACATACTCTTTCAGATTTTTGAAATCATCAGGCATTGCAAAATTAAACAGGGACAAGCCATTATCAAAGATAGGGGCGGGAGATTTAATCTGTCCTGTGTGATTATCCCGCAGTACGCCGAAATTACCAAAGTGCCGATCTTCGTTGTATATCACGGAGTCAAACACAAGCATACTGCAAAGCTGTTCATAAAAATCTTCTCCGAGTGAAGCATAATAGTCCAGGCACTCTTTCAAGGAACATTTGCTAAGAAATCTTCCGATGGGAACAAAGGCTGTATCAATATCCGTGAAGAGTCTGCACTTTGAAGCAAGGATGCCTTTCCAGTTTTCCAAATCATACTGCACACAAGGCAGTCCCATTGCTTCGGCAATCTGGCAGGCATAATACTCGCTATACGGTTCATTTCCGGTGTTGGCTGCGCCCTCCGTTCCGCCTTTATAAAGGTAAATTCCGTCATCGTCTACAAAGCGCCAAGCCTTTCTCAGCATACCGTTTGTGGTAAGCTCAGGCGAGGTTGAAAACGCTTCGTTGCTTCCGCCTACACCTGTATAGGCAACCAAAGACAGTGCCTCAGAAAAGCGGTTTTCGTAGAGGTTATAGTCGGCAAACTTACCGTCAAAATCAGCGGGAACTACCCAATAACTGTCGTTCAGGGACAGCCCCATACAGACATCTATGATACCTTTGGTATTGTTTACACTGAGTCCAAGCGTTTTTAGTATCTCATCCACAAACTGTCGGTTTTTCGGGATAACCCTTTTTCCAAGCCATTTAACGATCCCCTCATCGGTAAGTTCCAAATCAAGAGGAAAGAGATTCGCGTTCTGTGTATCGGAATAAAGGATATTCGCCTGCAAGCCTTCAAGTCCTTTCTCTTCAAGAGAAAAGGTGATCAAATCCTCGTCATACAGGCGAAGGCTGTATACATTCGTCATAGTTTTGCTCCTTTCTTCGAGCATAATACTGATGTCTTTTCCGAGCGCTTCGGCAATTTTCAGCATCATATCAAGGGAGAGATTTTGTGTCCCGCTTTCAATACGGCAAATGTTAGAACGCTGCGTACCTATAAGCCTTGCAAGCTGTTCCTGCGTCAGCCCCTTTTCAAGTCTTGCCTGCGTAAGTTTTTGAACAATGCCTTGTCTTGAAGCCAGCAATTCTTTATCTGTCACAAAACCTCACCCCTCTTCTTTTGCTATTATGTTATCATATATGATAACCAATGTCAAGAGGTTTCATTCACCGTTCATATTCTTTTGCCTTTTTTTCGGGCTGTTCATCGCCCTCATCAGGCTCGCCGCCGACAATTTCATTCTCACGCTTATCCACATTGAGAAGTGCGTTAAGTTCGTTCAGCCTTGCGGTTTTGGTTTTGAGTTCTCGGTAGTTTGACAGCAAAGTTCTTCTGATAAAACGTGAAACTCCTTTAATCGCAAGCCTTAGGGGAAATTTTTTTGTCAAATTTTAATTCTTTTTCTTGTATCGTTACATACAGTTATGGTATAATAATATTGTACACTACTCGTTAAAAACAAGGAGAGAGTCAAAATGTATTTAAGAAAGAATAAACGCCCTAATGGTAGAATACACTTAGCTATCTGTAAGAGTTACAGAGACCCGTTTACCAAAAAAAACAGACAAGAAGTCGTTCAGAAAATTGGTTACCTCGATGAAATCATCAAACAATATGATGACCCTATAGCTCATTTTGAAAAACTGGCGAAACAGATGAGTGAAAAAGAACAAGATGAGTCTTTATCTACTATCACCATAAACCACAATTCTCGTTTATCTCAGAATACAGATAAAATTAAAAACATAGGCTTTGCAGCCTTAAGCAAAATATATCACGAACTTGGAATACACAAGTTTATGATAAACAGAGAAAGGGGACTTAAGGCTGATTACCCTCTTAACAATATACTTAAACTTCTTGTATATGAAAGAATCTTGCACCCTGCGTCAAAACTGTCAAGCTATGAGAACAGGAATATGTATCTTGAGAACTTTGACTTTCCTCTTGAATCTTTGTACCGCTCTCTTTCAATCTTTGCTAAGCACAAAGACAGGTTGCTGCTCGATATACACGAAAATGTAAAGCTTCTATACGGTAGAGATATATCAAATGTCTTTTACGATGTAACTAACTACTATTATCATACGGAAGAAGAGACAGACCTCATAGCTAACGGGGTTAGCAAAGAAAGAAAAGGAAAACCCATAATACAAATGGGACTTCTTCTTGATAAATCGGCTCTTCCGATAACATACAAACTTTTCAGGGGTAATACCAACGACTCCTCTACACTACTTCCCATCCTTGGCGAGCTTAAGAAAGACTACAATCTTAAACGAGCTATTGTCGTTGCGGATAAAGGCTTAAATACAGGAGACAACAAGGCATACAACATAATTAAAGGCGACGGATATATCTTCTCCCGCTCACTTAGAGGCACAAAGGCTGATAAGGAGGTAAAGGCATATGCCCTTGAAGAAGAAGGATATGCTTGGTTAAATGACGATTACAAGATTAAATCGAGAATCTACCCTACTAATATTTGGGTTACGAATGAAGACGGGAAAAAGGTTCAGGTAAGTATAGACGAGAAACACATTGTTTTTTACAGCAAAAAATATGCGAGAAGAACAAAACATAAGAGAAATGCACTGATTGCAAAAGCAGAGCTTCTCATAGCTTCACCGGCAGGATATGCGAAAGCTGAAAACTATGGAGCGCTGAAATACATAAAAGGGATGAAGCTTGACAGTAAAACCGGCGAACTCACATTAGAGAAGAAAACTTCAATACCCACATTAGACAGAGATTTGATACGCGAGGAAGAAAAGTATGACGGCTACTATTCAATCGTAACATCGGAACTCGATATGCCCGACAGCTATGTGATAGAAACATATCAAGGTCTTTGGCAGATAGAAGAAAGTTTCAAAATTACAAAAAGCCTGCTTAAAGCAAGACCCATATATGTAAAAAACGATGACCATATCGAAGCACATTTTTTGACCTGCTTCATAGCGTTGCTACTTATCAGAATACTTGAGAAAAAGACAGGAAATCGATACTCTCCGGAAGCATTAGTTGCATCAATCAAAAAAGCAAATGTGGTCTTATCGGCTCAAAACATATATCAAGCAGTTTACTATGATGAAGTTCTTAAACTCATAGATGACGAATTGGGAATTGATTTAAGTATAGAGTACCCAACACAAGCTGACATAAAAAAAATGATAGCCGGAACAAAATAAAGGTTGTAACAATACACCAAAACGAAATATCAAAAAACCCTTAAACCCTTGAATATCAACGGGTTGAGGGTTGTTTTTATCCTATTTTGCTGTCAAAGTCAAGATTGTACTATAACGCGTGCAAAAAGTAAGTACCAGTCTTAATTAAAATTCATATGCCAGCAGTGTTTTTTTGAAAATTTTCATACCCTCGCGAACCTTATCCTCTTTCTCATATGAGTAGTTTATTCTCACATAGTCCCTGCCGCCGTTTTTGAAAGGAAAGAAGATATCTCCGGGAATTAAAACAAGCCCGTTTCCGTAAGCTTTTTTGACAAAGTCTCTGCTGTCCGCGCCGCTCGGAAGCCTGCACCAGACATAGACTCCTCCCTTGGGTTTAAGATAAGATATGCCATATTGTCTAAGTTCCTCGAGGTGTCCGCACACTATGTCTCTTTTTTTTCGGTAGTTGAGCTTGAACTTCTCGAGATTCCGATAATATGTCCCGTCCTCAAGATATTTTGCCATAAGTTTCTGAGTAACCCAGTCGGTTGCGACGAACCTGACGGACACTAAATAGCTTAAGCTCCTTATGACTTCCTTGTCCGCAACAATGAAGGCCAAACTGAGCCCCGGCACAAAGGTGAGAGAAAAAGAATAAATATATATGACGTTGCCCATGGTGTCGAGTGCTTTTAACGGCGTTACCTGTTCCCCCTCATAAAAAAGCTCCGACGCCGCGTCCACCTCAACTATCGGAACTCTGTATCTGTTCGACAGTCTGATAAGCTCTCTTCTGCTGTCATTCGAAATACAGCTTCCTGTCGGATCCTGAAAGCTCGAGTCGACAAATACTGCCTTAGGTCTCGCAGTCTCGATTATATTTGACAGCGCGACTACGTCTGTGCCCTCATCGTTTACCGGCACGGTGAATATCTTCGCGTCGGAAAGTTCGAGCGTCTTATACGTGTCCGGCGATACCGGCTCCGGCAGTATTACCGCATCTCCGGGCTTTATCAAAAGATTCGTCACGAAGTCGATTGCCTGATTCGCTTCCGTTACAACCTGTATCTCACCCATAGAAGCACTTATACCTTTCGTGCTCAGGAAAGAAACTATCTGTCTCCTCAGACTTTCGTCGCCCTTATACGGGCTGTAAAAATACTGGTTTTTGCCCTCATCCGATATGATATTGGCAATATCGCCCGCTATATCATTCTTGTCATATATGCCGGGCATAGATACACCACTCGACAGCGAACATCTTTTCTCGTCGCTGTATCTCTGAAACAGATTGTCGAATGCTTTCTCACGATTGATAAACTCGTCCTTTATCTCGTGCAGCCAGTTCACTTTTTGGGGTTTAACGTGCGAAGCTTTACTCTCGGCGCTGCCTACCGTTACGATATAACCGACCCCTTGCCGCGATTCGACATATTCCTCCGCCTTAAGCTCATTATATGCCTTAACTACGGTATTCCTGTGAATTCCCAGCATCTTAGCCAACACCCTCTCCGATGGAAGAGAAGCTCCATATCCAAGCGTGCCGTTATGAATATGCGACTTTATCAGGTTGGCAAGCTGCACATATATAGGTGTTTTTGATTTCAAGTCTAATTTAATGTCCATAATATTCCCTGCAAAATACCGCTTGCGAAACAATCTTTGCGGTTATTATACCATGTTTACATGGTATAATTCAGCCATGTGCGATTTTGCCGGAGTTTACGCGGGCAAAATAATCGCACGGCGATATAATCTCCATATAATATTTACGCAGCGGAGCTGTGTAAATATTATACCACAATTTAATTTATTTATGAAATCGCAGCCTTCGGTTTACCGGTCGGTTTCGGCATTCCTGCACGTCTCACCTATTTTTCGCGAAACAAACTGCCCTTATATTTTTTGAATAACGGTAAAGACAGTGACATTACTATGGGAATTGTAAGCATAACAACCGTAGTGATTATGAAATTTTCATATTCAAATAATTCATAAATGCCGAACACCAAGAAATAAAACGGTGCTGCAAAAATACCGAAGGCTTGTGTTTTCATGCAAATAACAATCATAATGAATATGCAATAAGCTGAGAACACTATTGATAGGCCTATGGAGTATCCGCTTGCCTTTATTGCTGCTGCCAAAAGGCGGCAGGAGGGTAAAAAACTTCCTGCCGCCTCGAAATCAGGCTTTATTTTTTGCCGAGGTATGCTTCCTGAATCTTGGAATCTCTGATTAAATCTGAAGCAAGTCCCGAAGCGGTAATCTTGCCCTGCTCGAGAACATAGGCTCTGTCTGCAATTGAGAGTGCCTTGAAAGCGTTCTGCTCTACTAAAAGAATTGTCTTTCCCATCGACTTGATTTCTTTGATTATTTCAAAGATGGTGTTTATGAGAAGCGGTGCGAGTCCGAGCGACGGCTCGTCAAGCAGTATGAGCTCCGGCGAGGACATAAGCCCTCTTCCCATAGCGAGCATCTGCTGTTCTCCGCCCGAGAGAGTACCTGCAATCTGCTTCTCTCTTTCTTTCAGTCTCGGAAAAAGTTCGTATACTCGCTCGAAGTCCTGCGCGATTCCCTTAGAGTCGTTTCTAAGGTATGCTCCCATCTTAAGGTTTTCATGAACGCTTAAGTTAGCGAAGATGATACGGCCTTCAGGAACCTGACAGATGCCTGACTGAACTACCTTATGCGCATGAGATGAAAGCTCATTCCCCTCGTATTCTATGAGTCCGCTGTACTTCACCACTCCGCTTATAGCGTTCAGCATAGAGGATTTGCCTGCGCCGTTCGAGCCTATGATTGTAACGATTTCTCCTCTGTCTACATCGACGTCGAGTCCGCGCAGTGCATGGATTCCGCCATAATATACGTTGAGGTCTCTGATTTTCAGCATCATATTATTCTTCCTCCTTTTTCCCGAGGTATGCTTCAACTACGTCAGGGTTGTCCTGAATTGCGGACGGCACGCCCTCCGCAAGGAATTTTCCGAAGTTAAGCACATAAATCCTGTCGCAGAGGTTCATAACAAGATCCATGTGGTGCTCTATTATGAGAACCGTGAGGTTGAACTTGGTTCTGATTTCTTTGATTAGGTCTACAAGCGCGAAAGTCTCCTCAGGGTTCATTCCCGCAGCGGGCTCGTCGAGAAGCAGCAGCTTAGGGTCGAGTGCGAGAGCCCTCGCAATCTCAAGCTTTCTCTGGAGTCCGTAAGGCAGATTCGCCGCAACCATATCCTTATATTCCCATAGCCCCATCATCTTGAGAAGCTCCGAAGCCTTTTCGTTCAGGATGTCTTCCTGTGCCTGCTGTTTTTTGAACCAAGGAAATACTATCCTTGTGAACGGCACTCTCCACGGGAATACCGAGGCGAATAATCCGTATTCGGCGCTTCTGTGACAAGCTGTAAGAACATTCTGATAAACCGACAGCTTCTTAAACAGTCTGATATTCTGGAAAGTACGCGTAATGCCCATCTCCCCGATATCCGTCGGCTTCTTCGGCTTGAATATGAATCTTCTCTTGATGTCGTCAAAGAAGCCCGCACCGTAAGGATCCGCCTTTGCAACGAGCCTCTCCGTATCGTCAGCTCCGTTAAAATGAACCGTACCCTCGGTTAAAGTATATACTCCCGTGATTAAGTTGAATATTGTCGTCTTCCCTGCTCCGTTGGGCCCGATGAGTCCGTAGATTTCTCCCTCTTCTATAGAAAAGCTTACATCGCCTACCGCTGTCAGTCCGCCGAAACGTTTAGTGACATGATCTAATGTTAAAACTTTCTTTCCCATTATTGTTCACCTCCCGCTTTAGCCTGCTCAGCGGCTTTTTTCTTTTCGATTCTGAGAAGCTTCCTCTCGGGAGCTCTCCTGAACCATCTGATGATTCCTGTAGGGCTGAACTCAATTCCACCGAGGAGTCCCTGCGGTCTGAACGCCATTACCGCAATAACCGTAGCTCCGTAAACAACCATTCTCCACATTGCGAATGATCTGAACATTTCAGGAATGAAAGTCAGAACGAACGCGCCTACTATGGAGCCTGTGATTGAACCTAAGCCTCCGAGTATAACCATGATAGTCATCTCTGTCGACTTGATGAGCATGAAGATTGCCGGGTTGATATATCCTAAATAGAATGCCCAGAGCGCTCCGCCGATTCCGGCATAGAGAGCGGAAATCGCGAAAGACGTCATCTTATATCTGAATAAATTGATTCCTATTGCCTGTGAAGCAAGCTCTTCTTCTCTGATTGCAATCATGTTTCTGCCATGTCTGGACTTGATTAAGAACCACATAGCTATTACACCTAAAACAACGAAAACATATACAGAAAGAAGCGTCGATTTCATCGGAATGGATGTCATTCCTCTTGCCCCTCCTAAGAACTGAACGTTATTCAGTATCAGTCTTACAGCTTCTCCGAAGCCGAGGGTCGCGATACAGAAGTAGTCACCCTTAAGATTTAGAGTCATCGACCCGATGAGGAATGCGATTATCATAGCCATCAGTCCGCCTGCAATAACCGCCGGAATGAACGGCACGTGATATGCTGTAGCGAGATATCCCGCAGTATATGCTCCTATAGCCATGAATCCGGCATGACCGAAGGAGAAAAGACCGGTAAATCCGGTAAGTAACGATAAGCCGAGCACTACCATAAGGTTAATTCCGCAAAGAATGATGATGCCGCTGACATAATACCATGCAAACATTAAAAGCACCTCCTTACGCCTTATCTTCCGTAATCTTGCCCATTATGCCGGACGGCTTAACGACAAGTACGATTATGAGCAATGCGAACGCTATGAAGTCCTTCCAGTTCGAAGCGACGAAGCCTGCTGCGAACGTCTCGATAAGCCCGAGAAGTATGGAGCCGATAACGGCTCCCGGCAGACTTCCGAGTCCGCCGAATACCGCGGCTATGAAAGACTTGTTTGTGATGATTCCGATAGTAGGATATACGGTGAATCTCACACCGAACATCATTCCTGCGAGACCTGCGAGCATGCCTCCCAGAGCAAAGATAACAAAAATTACTCTATCTACGTTAACTCCCATCAGCGTAGCGCCTCTTGATGAATATGAAGACGCTCTGATTGCGAGGCCTATCTTGGTCTTTTCAAGTATGAATACGAGAATAAGAAGGCTCACTGCGGAGATAATAAACATTATCAAATCAAACTTGTTGAGAGATATGCTGCCGAATCTAAGCGCAGTTTCGCTGAATATCTCAGGATAAGTCTTGAAAGTAGGTCCGATTACCGCGATTACGAGGTTCTCGAGGAATATCGATCCTCCCATCGCAGCTATGATGAAATACAAGCTTGGTGCATTTCTTCTCCTAAGCGGTCTATAGGCAACTTTTTCTACAAGCACCGCTACGATACCGCAGCCGAGCGCTGCGACAACGAGGGCTCCGATAAACGGGAGCGGCAGAAGCGTCATCGCATAGAATCCGAAGTACGCGCCGAGCATAATTACCGAACCGTGAGCAAAGTTCGAGAAGTTCAGAATACTGTAAACCAACGAGTATCCTACCGCCATCAACGCATATATACTACCTAAGGACAGCCCGTTTATCAACTGTTGTAAAAATAAGCTCATGTTGTCCTCCTGTTTTTAAGAACTATTTTAACAGGGACGGGCGAAACCGCCCGCCCCTATAAAATCTCGATAAATTAACTTATTGTTTTGAAATTAGAGTACAGGACTCCATTTTTCTACGAATACAGGAGCAACCTTGCCTGTCGCTTCATCGTATACGTACTGCTGGATAGCCGCTTCCTTGCCGACCGGATTGTGATCCTCAGGTGAAAGCTTGATAGTACCCGTTACACCCTTAACTTCAACTTCCGTAAGAGCCGCAGCTACAGCTTCAGGATTATCCGTGCCTGCTTTTTCGATTGCGGCACAGAGAATCTCGAATGCGTCGTGACCCATATAAGTGTTAAGCTCTACAGTTGAGTCTGCTCCGTAGGTTTCCTTATAGAGGTCCTTAAGCCACTGAACTTCAGGGTCAGCGTCGTCGAGGTGGTTAACCACGTATGAACCGTCGATCGCCTTGCCGCCCATCTCGTTAAGAGTTTCGGACTGCCAGCCGTCTCCGCCTAAGAATGTGGCCTCGATTCCGAGGTCTCTTGCCTGCTTGCAGATAAGAGCTACTTCCTTATAGAATCCCGGAAGAAGTATACAGTCAGGTTCAGCTTTTTTGATGTTGGTAAGCTGTGCCTTGAAATCCGTGTCGCCTGTGTTGTGTGACTCGTCCGCAACGATCGTTCCGCCGGCTTTTTCAAAATATTCTACGAAGAACTGTCTGAATCCCTGAGCATAGTCGGAGGAAATATCGTAAAGGATTGCCGCCGTCTTATAGCCGAGCTTATCGACAGCCCATGACGCCGCTACGGAGCCCTGATAAGGGTCGATGAAGCATACTCTGAAAGAATACGGATTTAAGGAGCCGTCATCATTAACAGTAACTTTTGTGTTTGTTGCTACCGTTGCGATACCGGCAGTCTTGGCTTCAGTGAGAACTCCCGACATTGCGATAGCGAGGTTCGACGCGTTAGGTCCGATGATACCGGCAACCTTATCCTGTGATACGAGTCTCTTGGTTGCGTTTATAGTCTCGTTTACGTCGCCCTTAACGTCATATTTTACTAATTCGAGCTGACGACCGAGCAATCCGCCCTCTGCGTTCTTCTTGTCGATTAACATCTGAATTGTGTTTGACTCTGCTGTTCCGAATACAGCCTGGTCTCCCGTGATTGAGCCTACCCAACCGATTTTAATATTGCCTTCAGCTGTTTCTCCGCCGTCGCTTGTTTCTCCTCCGCAGGCCGCCATGGCAAATACCATAACGAGTGCAAGAACAACTACTAATAATTTCTTCATGTTATAAACTCCTCTCTCTTTTCTTTAATTTGAAAGTTCGTGATTACATTATATCCGCCCTCTTCAAGTTTCTTCAATTTTCTTCACAGTTTCATCATAATTTCAATTATATTCATAAATCTTCAAAAAACTTCACCCTTTCTTAGCCTTCGGCTCTACATTTAACTATAATTTGTGTGTTTTTTGTGTTATACTCAAGCCATGAGTAAAAATGCAAGACTGTTTTTGATGGTGGCATGCAGCTCCATCGCCTCGCAGATATACCTTAATATGTTCGTCGACGGCTTCATAATCGCGATGTCGGTTGTTATGATGGGATTCTTCCTCTATATATTCAAGGATATAGAGTCCTTTAAGGCGGTACTGCTCATCGGTGTATGCTCCCCGCTTTTCAGGCTTTTTATAACCCTGATGAAAAGCAATCCCGTGGGAGAATCGCTTATATGGGTTCTTCCCGACATAGCTTTTTTCTTTGCGTACGCGGTATTCTTCGGCGTCATATTCCGAAAACTGGGCTTTACCTCCTACAAGAACTACTACCTCAGATTGGTTCTATGTGATTTTTTGTCCAACTTCGTCGAAATTTCGGTGAGATTCCTCATCTTATACACTCATTTCGACCCCGATAAGGTGGTCGGTCTGATGATATTGGCGCTTTCGAGAAGCCTCTTCATTCTCCTGCTCTGTATGGGCTCGGACTCCTACCGCTCCCTGCTCGAAAACAAGGAGCATGAGGAAAACTACAAAAAGCTGGTGCTGATGGCCGCCACTTTTAATGCCGAGGTATACTTTATGCAAAAAAATATGAACGAGATTGAGGCGATAATGAGGGACGCTTTCACTCTCTACAGAGGACTTCTCAAGCTGGACGACTGCCCGCGCGAATATTCGACCACGGCGCTCGGAATCGCTAAAGACATTCACGAGGTAAAAAAAGGCTACCGCAGAGTTATCCAAGGACTCCAAAACAACTTCTTAGCCGAGTTCGAAAGCAAAAAACTCTCATTAAAGGACATATTTAAGATATTGTCCGTCGACGTCGATAAATCTGTTAATTCCCAAAAAACAAGCGTTTCCTTTTCATACTCTATGGCTAAGGATTATCTGATAGAGAAGCATTTCGCCTTTATGAGCATACTGAGAAACCTGATTTCGAACAGTATCGACGCCTTCGAAGCCTCGAATCAGTTTCACGGCTCCATAAGCGTAATATGTAAGGAAGTAGACGCGGACGGGGTGAAATGCTGTGAGATTGTCGTGCGGGATAACGGTCCCGGTATTGACGAGAACGCAATAGCATTTTTGTTCGAGCCGGGATACACCACCAAGTACGACGAGGGCGGCGACCAGAACAGGGGTCTCGGGCTTACCCTCGTGAAAGACCTGATTCAGGATGTATTCAGCGGCGAGATATCCGTTATCTCATCAAAAAGCGGTACGGCTTTCACGATATTGATTCCGGTCTCGTCTCTTACCGGCAAATTCGAGCCTATATCAGTATCCGCGATAACTAAAATTGACGAGTACCATAATGAAGAGGACTCGCAGGAGGAAGAACTATGAGATTTTATATTTTAGACGACAGACCGAGCGCGCTGAAAACTTTAACCGATATAGTCGAGAGACTTGAGCTCGGAGACGTGATCGGCGGCAACACAAGCGCCGTCAAGGGGGAAGCCGAGATAATCGCCAAGCACCCCGATATTGTCCTGATCGATCTCTTAATGCCCGAGAAAGACGGAATCAGCATAGTTAAGGACGTTCTCTCGAAGCTCCCCGACATCAGCTTCATAATGATATCACAGGTCGTGGACAAAGATATGATTTCAGACGCGTATAATGCCGGCATAGAGTTTTTTATAACCAAGCCTAACAACGTTATCGAAGTCGAAAACGTAATAAAGAGGGTAATAGAGAAGCGTGAAATGGCGTCCGTGATAAGCGGCATTCGCTCGGTGATGGGTACTGCGGAGGTCAAGGTTGAAATGAGAGAGTCCGCGGCTGCCGAACCGCACAGAGAAAAGCGAATCTTAGGCGCTCTCGGAATGCTCGGCGAAACCGGCACGGGTGATATAATAACCGTAATGGAAGAGCTTAGAAAGGCGGGCAAAGCCTACGACTCCAAAACCAGCCTGAACACCTATGCGGAGCTTCTCGGCGAGGAGCCTAAGATAGTTAAGCAGAGAATAAGAAGAGCCATAAAAAAAGGACTTACCAACATCGCCTCAATCGGAGTGGAGGATTCGTACCACGATACCTTCGTAGAATACGCGCACACGCTTTTTAATTTCGATGCGGTGAGGAGCGAGATGGATTTAATCCGCGGAAAATCCGCATACGGCGGCAAGCCGTCCATCGACACGTTCTTCGAAGGACTCGAAATGCTTACCGAATAATCGCATTATAACAAAAAATATTCAAGCCGAAGTGAAACGCACTTCGGCTTTTTATTGCTTGGTATCAAGTTATCAGAGGTCTTCTCTGTTAACAGGGCAGGACATACATCTCGGACCGCCTCTTCCTCTCGAAAGCTCTGCCGACGGAATCTGGAGAACCTTGATTCCTTTTTTGTCCAACAGTTCGTTTGTGACGTAGTTTCTCTCGTAGGTAACCACCGTTCCAGGGGCGATGCAGAGGGTGTTCGAGCCGTCGTTCCACTGCTCGCGCTGTGCGGCGAGCATATCTCCGCCGCCGCATCTTATAAGGTCGACAGCAGGAACCTTTAACTCAAGCGCAAGAAGCTTATGAAGCTCGTCCTTCAGCGCCTTATACTTAAGACCGCCGTTTCCGAGAGATATCTCGAATACCTCGAGCGGTCCCTCAATCTCGGGGTGAATTGTGAACTTGTCGTAATCAACCATTGTAAACACGGTGTCAAGGTGCATAAAAGCTCTCGTCTTAGGAATGTCGAACGCTAAGACTTTTTTGAAGTCGGAGTTCCTCAGGAGGTTTGCGGCGAAGTTTTCGACTCCGGCAGGAGTCGTCCTCTGCGAGATTCCCACAGCGGCTATTTCGCTCGAAAGAACAAGCACGTCTCCGCCCTCTATGGAGTAGCTCTCGTCGAGGTCGTACCACATACGATCTCCCTCCTTAGCGAAGTCGCCGTTATACTTATATATGTACTTAAGTATGAGCGACTCTCTTCTTCTTGCGTCGGTATGCATATGGTGAATATTAAGTCCCTCGCCTACGCAGGCACCCGGGTCGCGTGTGAAATATAAGTTAGGCATAGGATCTGATATAAACGGATAGTCGTCCTCAACGAGGTCGCTAAGCGACGTAACCTCGCTTGATTTAACTTCGGAGCGCTTGATTCCGGCGATTATCTTTGATATCATCGCCTCCGGCTCCATACCGAGGAGGAAGTCTTTTATTGCTTCCCTGAGTCCCGCCGAGCTTATCTTCGATAACTCGAGAAAATCCTCAACGAACTGCGTTCTTACCGCAATATCTGCCATAGCCTTAGCAGCCTCCTGCACGTAGTAAACGACCTCCGCGCCGTTTTCCGTGAGTACGCGAGCGAAATTGTCGTGCTCCTCCTGCGCGACCCTGAGATATGGAATATCATCAAATAAGAGTCTTTCCATTGTGGCGGGTGTGAGCGCCTCAAGCTCGTGCCCCGGGCGATGAAGAAGAACTTTGTTTAACTTTCCTATTTCAGAAAAATTATGTATCCCTTTAACCATTTCTGTTCATCCTTTCATGAAACTCATTAAAGTTAATTCAATCGATAACTTAATTTGATTATAGTTTAACGTATGGTAAATGACAAGCCGTTAAAAATATCCTTTTTCCTCTATGTTTATGCATTTAATGCATAATAGCTGAAACCCCTTGTTTTCAAGGGGTTTCGTGCTTAGGCGGACGTTGTCCGCGGAACTGGTAATAGCAAACTTCAAGCCTGCCGTTATATAGCTTCCTTCGCCTGTCGGCAGGGCGTCCGAACGTCAGTTTTTCTATGTTCTTATCCGAGGTCACGGCGAACAGCGACCATGACGGATTTTTTGCAAAAAATCTTCTGAACGCCTCATATATATGTAGAATATCTTTCGCGTCTCCAATCCTCTCTCC
>JBHAFL010000101.1:0-13526 GCA_041856085.1 Anaerovoracaceae bacterium
CATTTGATTGTCCTCCGTTAACTCAAAATTCAGAGCCTCCGGGGAAGCTCTGCTCTTTAATAATCATAAAGTTGCTCATTTATTATAAAACAGCTAAATATCAATGTCAACAGTCTTTTTGCCTTTTTGCGGTTTTTTCTTTTCTGAAAAAGCAGCTGTGTTTTACCACAGCCGCTTTAATAGAGCTTAACTATTTATTTTTCGTTTTTCTTCTTCGATGCAAGTGTTACGGAAGTCAGTAAGGATGCTCCCATGAGCATACCCCAAAGTACCATCTGGTTCTCGTCTCCCGTCTTAGGAGTCCCGTTTTTACCTTCATCGGAAGGAGTGTTCTCTCCGTCCTTAGGAACGCTTGATCCGCCGTTTTCATCCTTAGGGTCGTTAGGGTTGTCAGGTTTATCAGGATCTTCCTTAGGAGGCTTCGGATTTTCCGGTGGGTTCGGAGGTATAACAGGTGGATTCGGAGGTATAACAGGTGGATTCGGAGGTATTATCACCGGTTGTCTTGTGTTGATAATCTCAAAGCCCGTCATCACATTTCCACTGTAAGTAACATTGTACCCTGCAGGTACGTTTCTTTCCTCTACGGTGTATACTATCTCCGTATTTGTTCCCGGTTTATACTTTCTCATGCCTGTGAAGGTATATGTCCAAGAATCTACCGCAGTCAGGGTGTGATTTCCAACCTGGGCTCCGTCAGCCTTTAATACCATCTCGACAGGATCTTGTGCGCCGAAGCCTACCCATGTTTTCTTCACCTTTATATCAATCTTAACAGGATTATTTTTAATGGTTTCTATAACACCGGTAGTTCCATCCACACTTACTGTTTTTCCTGGAAAATCAGCTGTATATCCGTCAGGCGGATTCAGCTCTTCAATCAAGTAATTACCTGCAGGGAGGACCTCTGTTACGGCCTCTCCGTTAGGCCCCGTAGTTATTTGAACGCTGTCGGTTCCTCCTACCTTGGTAATTTTAAATACAGCTCCTGCCAGCGTCACAGTGGGATCATCTGCATCAACTTTGACGATTTTTATCTTTCCCTTCAGGTTTCCTGTCCCCTCTCCGCCGGAGGTTGCGTAATTAAACTCAGACTTCGCAATAAAGGCGCCATTACTCGTGCTCTCCAGGCGAGCGCTGTTTTTAAGTTTTGCACCGGGTTTCACCGTTGTCTCATACCTAAAAAAGTACTGTTTGGGGCCTATATCTCCCCAATTGTAGGTAAAGCTGCGTTTGTCAGGCGATATAACCAAATTCGGGTCATCCTTTATAGATACCGCAGGCGGCGAACTTGGTTCTATCTGCCCGTTGGGTTTCATTACTACTTCTTGAACGGTGAAGCTGTCCTTTATTATCTCAATTCCGTCAGGGGCCACGCCTTCTACGGTAACTGTATCACGAAGCACTACGCCTTTCAAATCAGCCTTTTTAAAATTCACCCTGAACTCCCATTTTACATTGCCCGCATCAGTAGTTACCTTCCAGGGCCATTTTGTGAAAACTTCTTCGGGGTGTACATTGCCTGATGGAGTTACAGTAACATTTATCGTAGCAGTTTTAATAAAGCTCCCTATGGCCACATTCACGTTAAGGGTTCCGGGAGTATTTACAATACTTTTATTAAATGTGGCCAAAAGTCCCATTTTTCCTTTGACCTCATACTTGCCCTCTACCCAGTTGGTAAAGGTGACCTTTATGTTACCACCTCCTTCATTGTAGGAGCCGGGAGTTACCACAGCTTTAGCCATAACTGCACCGCCTGGTTCCTTTAGGTCAAAATTGCAAGAGTTAGGATCTTTAGGGAATCTAAATTCCTTTGGCAAGGTCACATTAAAATAGTCCCCTGCTTTAAGTTCATTTCCGTAGGAAGTTGCATCCCAGCTTATGTTCAACTTCATTACAGAGTCGTTGGAGTATTCCGGCAAGACACTGTCATCGGATTTTGTGATGGTAAACTCAGTTATCTTTGTATCAACCCTATCTACAGGGGCTGCATAAGCAAGGTTCATACCTTGCACAAGCATGGATAAAATCAGAAATACCATCAAGCCTATTCTTATTTTTCTAGTCATTCTCATCCCTCCTTTTTTTTGAATAAAGTTTCATAAAACATGTCACACACTGCTGTCTATTTCTAATATTGTAACATATAAATATACCTTTCGCACTATTTTTTTTCATAAAAAGAACCGCACCTAAAAGGTACGGTTCTTTCATCAATAATTCTTTCAGCTTTTATTTTGTAGTAGCATCGAAGAGAGCTTCTGCGTTGTCCCACTCGTTGATGAGTTCAGGGATTACCTTGTAGAGGTCTCCTACGATAGCGTAGTCTGCAATTTCCATGATAGGAGCATCAGGGTCCTTGTTGATGGCAACGATACAATCGGATGACTGCATTCCTGCCAAGTGCTGGATAGCTCCGGAAATTCCGCAAGCGAAGTAAATCTTAGGCTTTACGGTAGTTCCTGTCTGTCCAACCTGGTGATCGTGACCGATCCAACCTGCGTCAACAGCTGCTCTGGAAGAACCTACAACGCCGCCAACCTTATCTGCAAACTTCTGCATAAGCTCGAAGCCGGAAGCATCGCCTAAGCCACGACCACCGGAGCAGATGATTTCAGCGTCTGTAAGGGAAACCAGTTCCTTAGCGGACTTAACAACTTCTACAACCTGAACCTTGATGTCAGCAGGTGTTAAGCTGTGCTTAACCTTGATAACTTCGCCGGTGGCGCCTTCCACTCTTTCAAGCTTGGACATTACGCCGGGACGTACTGTGGACATCTGAGGTCTTGTTCTGGGGCAGATGATGGTAGCCATCAGGTTTCCGCCGAAAGCAGGTCTTGTCATCTTAAGTCCCTTATCCGGATCGTCCGGTTTCAGTGACTTAGTGTTAAGAGTTGTATTTTCTTCAGCATATTTGATATATCCTGCGATGCTTACATCCAGGTGAGTACAGTCTGCAGTAAGTCCCGTGTTAAGACGAGCTGCTACACGAGGAGCTAAGTCTCTTCCGATATGGGTTGCGCCATAGAGGAAGATGTCAGGCTTGTATTCGTTAACTGCATCAGTGATTACCTTAGTGTAACCATCTGTAGTGTAGTTCTTAAGAAGGGGATCTTCGATGAGGTAAACGCTGTCAGCTCCATACTCGAAGCATTCCTTTGCTAAACCCTCAACGCCTTCTCCTACCAGCACTGCACATACCTTAGTGTCAGCGCTGAGTTCTCTTGAAAGTCTGTGTCCTTCTCCAAGGAGTTCAAGAGCCACATTCATGAGTTTTCCGTTACGCTGTTCAACAAAAACCCAGATGTTTTTATAATCGTCAAAATTAATTGTTGCCATTCTTCAATCCTCCTTAAACGATGTGCTTTTTCTTTAAATCTACCAAGAGATTCTTAGCAATTTCCTTCTCTGTATCGCCGGAAACAGTTATTCCCTTGCCCTTCGGCTTCGGAGTAAATGAACGGAATACGTTTGTCGGAGATGGCTTAAGTCCTACGATTGATAAATCGATTTCTGCATCTGCTGCACTCCAAACGGAAATCTTCTTGTCCTTATTGAAGATGCCTGCCATGGACATGTAACGAGGTTCGTTAAGTTCCTTAATAGTGGTCAGCATGCAAGGAGTCTGAATCTTGATGAGCTCATAGCCGTCTTCCAGCTGTCTCTTTGCAGTGATGTCCTTCATGTTGTCTGCTATTTCAAATTCCTCTACGTATGTAACCTGAGGAAGTCCTAATTTTTCTGCAATCTGAGGTCCTACCTGAGCGGTGTCTCCGTCGATAGCCTGACGACCTGCAAAGATGAGGTCGAATTCACCGATTTTCTCGATAACTGCGGAAAGGGCGTTGGATGTAGCCCATGTATCGGATCCGCCAACTGCTCTGTCGCTGAGAAGGATAGCTTCGTCAGCTCCCATAGCGATACATTCGAAAAGCATTTCGTGAGCCTGAGGAGGTCCCATGGAAACAACAGTGATGTGTGTATCAGGGTGTTTGTCCTTTACTCTCAGAGCTTCTTCAAGTGCATTGGCATCGTCGTGGTTGAGGATGCTTGGCACACCATCACGAATCAAAGTACCTGTTTCCGGATTGATTCTAATTTCGTTAGTATCCGGAACTTGCTTTGCGCATACGATTATCTTAAATGCCATTTTATATTCCTCCTAATTCCTTATTTGCCTATAACAGCTGATGCGATAACGATCTTCTGAACTTCGGAAGTTCCTTCGTAGATTTCAGTGATCTTTGCATCTCTCATCATTCTCTCAACAGGATAATCCTTAGTGTATCCGTATCCGCCGTGAAGCTGAACGCACTTGGTTGTTACTTCCATAGCTGTTTCCGCTGCAAAGAGCTTTGCCATAGCGGAGAACTTACCGTAAGGAAGTCCCTTATCCTTCATGTCGGCAGCCTTGTAGACCAAAAGTCTTGCTGCTTCAATCTTAGTAGCCATTTCAGCCACTTCGAATGCTAAGGCCTGGAACTGGGAAAGCTTCTTTCCGAACTGCTTTCTTGCCTTCATGTATTCAACTGTAACGTCTAAAGCTCCCTGAGCGATACCTAAAGCCTGAGAAGCGATACCGATTCTACCGCCGTCAAGAGTGGACATGGCCACCTTGAAGCCCTTGCCGATGCCGCCTAAAAGTCTGTCCTTAGGAATTCTGCAGTTCTGGAATACAAGTTCTGTAGTTGAGGAAGCACAGATACCCATCTTATCCTCGGTCTTGCCGATGGAGAAGCCGGGGTCACCCTTCTCTACAATGAAAGCGGTAATTCCACGGTTGCCCTGAGATTTGTCAGTCATAGCCATAACTACGAAAACATCTGCATAGCCTCCGTTGGTGATGAATACCTTAGCTCCGTTGAGAACCCATTCTTCGCCGTCAAGCTCAGCTCTTGTCTGCTGTCCTGCAGCGTCGGTTCCTGCATTAGGTTCGGTAAGACCGAAAGCTCCTAAATGCTGACCGGATAAAAGCTTAGGAAGATATTTTTCCTTCTGTTCCTGGGTTCCCCAGTGGAAAATAGGCCAGCAGCAAAGTGAAGTGTGTGCAGAAACGATTACTGATGTAGATGCACATACTCTTGCCAGTTCCTCAACTGCGATAGCGTATGAAACATGGTCTCCGCCTGCTCCGCCGAGTTCGGTAGGGAAAGGAATGCCCATTAAGCCGTATTTTGCCATCTTTTCAACAGTTTCTACAGGGAATCTGTGTTCCTTGTCGATGTCTGCTGCCAATGGTTCAACTTCATTAGTGGCAAAGGCTCTTACGGTTTTTCTTACGAAATCTTGTTCCTTCGTGTGTTGAAAGTTCATTCTAAATGCCTCCTTGAATTATTGATAAGGGTCCCCCATGGGAGACCAATTTCTGATGTTTTGCTTGTTACTCTACAAATCCTCACTCGATTCAGACATAACAACATACATTAATATTAAAACACTTTTTTAACAATTTTGCAAGAGGTTTTTTCAGATTTGGCGCCTCTGACTTTTTCAGCTTTGACACCTCTGACTTTTATTTTCAGCCGACTTTTATATCTAATGTTGTATAGAGAGTTTCCAATTTCCCGCTATCGTTATAAAGCTGCCCCGCATAGTATATGAATATGTCCTGTGTGCCTTTTTCCAGAGCGTATTCATTATATTTAACATAATCCGTGACGTTCATCGTTTTGCCGTTGGACAGCTTTGCAACTACTTTCATGCCGGCAGGATCAAACTTTTCACCTGCCTTGTAGCTTAACTTCTTAGGCTTTGACGTTATTTCTATCGATTTGATTTTGCTTCCGAGCGCCATCATATGCGCTGAATCATTTTTGAAATAAATCGTGCCGTATTCATCCGCTATCGGACTGCAAATCGCATATTGAGCCTGCGCTCCAGACGGTGTGAAGAGCACGGGCGCACAATCATAGGTTTTCTCATCCGCACCCTCCTTTATCACCTCTAAAGACGGTGAAATTATTTCTTTCTGTCCGGGTCTGTCCTTAAGATATCTCAATTTTCCGGGAGTCATATTTTCAAAGAAATACACATATACATAGCCCTCTTCTTCCTCATAGGCTGTACTTATAAGACCGCTTGTTTGCGGATAACCCATACACGGAGCCTTGTATGCTATTTCCCACTTGTCCAAATCTATAACGGTTATGTTATGCCCACCGTACTTTCCGAACTGTGAAATTCCCGACACGCCTATATATGCTCTTCCGTTATACACCGCAGGCGTAGACGTGCTCATTCCCCCTATTTCAAGCTCCTTTACATCTTCTATCTTGCCTACCGGAGTGACCTTGACCGAATAAAAGCTGCCTCCTTTTGTGGTGAAATAATATCTGTTCGTTTTTTTATCAAAAGATATATTGCTTCTGATGTCGCATTTAAGGTTTTCCGCAATGCTTATCGTCTTTCCGTTTTTCGGGTCAAGAGACAGAAGCTTTGACGTATTCGATATATATCCCGATTCCCCGTCATCCGTTCCGACCAATACGAAGTTTTTTGACGCATATGCTCCCGCCCAATAAAATCCGCCTTTATTGGTAAATGTCCATTTTGCTTCCTGTTTTTCCGTTCTTTTTTTAGGATATTTGTCCTCTATAGGCACGCAGACAAAATTGGCGTCGCGGGTTTCGGAATTCCAAAATCCCGTATATACGCAGCCGTCATAGTATGTTATAGGGCTGTTCGGCTGCCCGCCGAGCTTATCCCTGTATATCCACTTGGATTTTAAAGTCTTCGCGTCAAACGCCTGTATTCTGCCCTCTGACAAACCTACGAATATCATCCCGTCCGCATAGGTCGGAGGAATTATGCTGAAGTTTGATGTCCCTGCCATTTTTCCCGACTTAACGATTTCTCCGTTTACTGCGTCCATTTTTAGGATTCTCGTCCCTTGGTTAAAATACAGATATCCCCCTTTCAGAATCGGCGAGCCTACCGCACCCGTATCAAAGCCCTCACCCGCCTTGTTCGCCCAATAAAGCGCCGCGCTGTCGGCGCTGTTCGGTATAGGGCTTGAGACCACAGCATTATGCGATGAATTACCTCTGAAATTCGTCCAGCTCTTTTTTATTACCTTACCGGGGTTCTCCGCAAAAACCGGTCCGAATGAGGAGACCGCCATTATTATTGCCGCTGCGGCAAGTAATATCTTTTTTTTCATTTCTCGTTTCATCATATTTCCCTTCCTTTTTTTCGTTTTAACTTAATATATCTGTATATTTCACCGCTGCGCTCCGTTTCGCACCCTTTCGCTGCCCTTTTGCACCGCGTTTTTTTAAGCTTACTGTATAGCATTTTCATCTTAGCGCTTTTTTCGGCGGTAATTTCGTGATCGCTGTATTTCGCCTCCTCGTATATCTCCCTTGCCTCGGCCAAAAATCCTAAATCTAAGCTATATCTCTTTTCCGTTCTTCTGATATAGTGCATTATAGCAAAAATGGCACGCTTATTGTCTCCTGAGTTAATATCCCTGAATGAAAAAGTGTGGATCCGTCGGTTTTTGTTCATAATTCTTCTCAGCAGCTTATACGAGATGTACAAGGCTAAAATAACAATCAATATAAGCAATATCGACGCTGTCTTGTTTATCTCGCCCTCCTTGTTTATCAGAAGATTATGCTTAGGTTTTTCCGGTGTCGGTCTCTTCTCTTGCTCGGTTACGCCGCCGGTGCCGGCAGACGAAATGTTATTGTCGCTTTTCATAACGCCTATATACTTCGGAGTCGCTTCAAACGGCACCCAGCCGATTCCGTCCTCGTAATACTCCATCCATGTATGATAAGCCGACTGCGTAAGCTCAATAACCTCGTTCGCCTCTTTTCCCTCGACATCTTTGTCGGTTACAAGGTATCCCTCCGCAAACCGCGCCGGCACGCCGTAATACCTGAATACAGCCGCCGCCAATGTCGAAAAATGTATGCTGTAACCGCATTTATTTTCTAAAAAATCATTGATAAAATCACCGTTTTCCACGCTGTATATTACGGTCTCGTTGTACTTGAATCCCCTCGTACCCTCAAGAATAATTTTTTTAATTTCAGAAACGGACGGAAGCTTTTTGATATAAGATTTCTTCGTCGTTTCAAGAAATCCTGCGATGATTCCTACCGTTTCCTCAGGTAAGCCGGTATAATTTTCCCTGCAAAATAATCTGTAATTGTATTCATTTTTCAAAAAATCTGCAGCCTGCGTTCCTCTCTGCCTATCCGCCAAGTTATTTTTCATATCCGTTACGGAGTCCACGGAATAATCTTCCGCGTAGAAGCCGTAACTTTCGCCGTTTTCTGGAATATCGGATATATAGCATGCGTCTCCTATATAGTCCACGCTTTCATTATCGAGCTTTACCGTTTCATACGGGAGGTAAAAATATTTTTTATTACAGCCTGTATTTTTAATTTGAATTTTTTGAGTCTCTCCGCCCGGCTTTATAATTTCATTTATGGCGGCCATCATGTTTCTTCCGTCGAAGCCTGCGCCGTGAAGCTCCATGAATACATCGTTGTACTCTAAAAGAGCGGCGGGATCCGTTTTCTCCCAACCCGAACCGTTGTACTGTTCACCTACGAATCCCCTAAGGTAGTATTGCTGCGGGTTTTGCATTATGATGTTCAGCGCAGGCTCTCCCGTTAGCCCCGCTCCCTTCTTTAAGGCGAAATCGCCCTCACATATCGGCTCCCCTTTATTAAACCTTACGGCTTCGATCATCTCTCCTGCGGAGTTTATAGCCTCGTTTACCCTATAATCCATTCTTTGTGTTATATTCGTCGGATAGAGCAAACTTGCGAGGACCGAAAAAGTCAGATAAAAGCACAGCACCGTAATCCCGAGTCTTTTATTTTTTATAAATGCCGCAGCAAATGCCCATATGATAAGAGCCGCGCCTAAAACCAAGGCTGCAATAAAGGTTGCGGAAAGCCTGCCGTCATCTTCAAAAAAATTATGAACGACAGGTTCTTTCAGCATATGCCAACGCATGATCTTATTGAGAAAATCGGGCATATTTTTTCCAAACGAAAGGACATCCCCCGTCAGCAAAAAATTCGCTCCTGCAATCATCAAGCCGCCCGAAATCAAACCGCAAATTGCCATGAGCACGTCCGCGGACATTTTTTTTCGTTTATCGTATTCAATTGAATAATCTTTCGAAGTCCTCAATTTTGCCATCCACATACGCTACCCTTGAAAATATTTTTTCGCCGATATTCTCATAATATTTTTTAACAGCCACCGCACCCGAAGAAGCCGGTTTTGCCGAAAGCAGAGCTCCCAGACAGCTTTTCAGTTCCGAAATGCCGGAAATCTCATAAAATACCATGGCGCCGTTCTCATTATCCCACCATGCTATCTGATGTGAAATCCCCTCATCGACAAGCGCCTCCGACAAAGACAGCACAGCCGTAACGGTATCTTTCGACTTGATTTTTAGCTCCTCACCCTCGCTCTTGAAACCAGTTTCCATAAGTATCAAAACAGAATTCTTAATCGGATAGCTCCCCTCTCTCACAAGCACGGAATCCAATTTGTTAGACAACTTCCAGTGTATTCCTTTCAGATTATCCCCCGGCTTATATTCCCTGACTGAGAAAACCTCGCTCATATCAAAACCGGGTTTTGCCGATGAATACACGCTCCCGTCAAGGTCAAGAAGCGAAGAAATACCTCCCTTAACCTCAACGGAATATGTATCCGGTATAACTATCAGCGCGCTCGAAAACTTTCTGAATCTGTTTTCAATTTTTATTCTGTAATTGCCCGGATACGGAGATTCAATAAATAGCCTGACCCTGCCCATACCTTTCATAGCGAAGCCGCCGCCTAAATAAAGCGCTCCCGAGCTGAAATCTCCCGTGAGCCTGTTCTCTATGCTAAGCCTGTATTTCAGCACAAACGGGAAAATGCGCCTGCCGCACTTCATACTTATTTCAATCAGTCGTTTGTCGAGCGTTATTATATCGAGTTCATTCTTCTTCGCCATACTGTTTTCGTAGAAGCAAGCTGCTGATATTGAAAAGAGCAGCGAAAAAATAATAAGTACCGTCATTCATTCCTCCGGCGTCGAGTTTAATATATCCGTAAGCACCTCGTTAGCCTCCGTTTCGGCGATTCTAGCCTTTGCACTGAGAATCAGCCTGTGAGCGCAAACGTCGGTAAAAACCGCCCTTACGTCATCAGGAACCACATAATCCCTGCCGCCGAGATATGCCTTTGCTTTCGCCATCCTGTTCAGGGCTATGGCGCCCCTCGGACTTATTCCCAGCATTATCATATTATTTTCTCTCGTAGCGGCAGTCAGCATTGTGATATACCTTAGAATCTCATCGGACGTATACACCGCTTCCGTATCGGCCTGCATTTTTATTATGTCTCCGGCATCCGCAACGGCTTTCATCCTGTCCAGCGGATTCACCGTCTGCCTGTCGCGGAGAAGCTCCATCTGGCTGTCAAAATCAGGATATCCCATGCTCACCCTTATGATGAATCTGTCCATTTGAGCCTGAGGCAGCATCTGCGTGCCTGCACCGCCCGCAGGGTTTTGAGTCGCGATTACTGTGAACGGTTTTTTCAGAGGGCGAGTTTTGCCGTCCACCGTAGCCTGCCCCTCTTCCATTACCTCAAGCAACGCGGACTGTGTTTTAGCCGAGGTTCTGTTGATTTCATCAGCCAGAAAAATATTGGCAAAAATTGCGCCCTCGATATAATCGAAGCTTCCCGTTTCCTTTCGGTACATGTTAAAACCCACTATATCCGACGGAACTACGTCGGGTGTGAACTGAAGTCTTTTGAAATCGCCCGCCATGGCGCGGCTCAATGCGAGAGCGAGGGTCGTTTTGCCTACGCCCGGTATATCCTCTATCAGAATATGTCCTTTCGCAAGTATCGCCATAAATACTTTCTCAATTACGTCATCCTTTCCCCTAATTACCTTTTTCACTTCTTCTAAAATAAGATTGCCGTTATTTTTTATCATCATTTCACCTTTACCGTCAGATTTTGTTTTAACTGTATTTTACCATTCGCCGTCATATTGACCGAGCCTGCCATAAGTGCCGCCCATCACTTCATAGCCGGCTATATCCTTGCCGTAGGCTAAGGTAAACCTTACCCTTACGACATCTCCGTCCTGCACAAACGCCTTGTTAAATCCATAAGACGAATACAGTCCGTTTATGCTGTACATCCAACCTGAGCCCTGACAAAAATCAAACTCTCCGAGACAGTCAATGCTCTCATAGCTATTTTCGTCGAATATCAGAGCGTCTTCTATGATGAAAGCCTTCAAGTCATCAGGTATTTTGTAGCCCTTAATCATATTTTTTTTAGAGATTTTTGCGAGATAAAAGCCCTCGTCAAGCGAGCCGACATATGAGCACGAGAAACCGTTTGCTTCAAGAAAATCGACAAGCACGTAGCTAAGAGGTACTCCCGGTTCTATCTCTACCTCGGTCGGCACTATAAAATATTTTTTTCCTATCGTGCCGCCCTCAAGGCTCATTGTAGCTTTACCGCTGCCAGACTTGTAATACAGGGTGTAATTTTTTTTGACCGTGTATTGATACTTGTCTTTTATTTTAATCTCTATGGTGTTCGCACCGGCTCTAAGCGTGGTTCTATAAGTCTGCCTGTCCATCTCGCCGACATAGTCCGCCTTTTCGCCGTTTACCTTTATATCGGCGTTATTATAGGCAAGAGGTTTGCCCCTGTAATCCGTGAGCCATACGTCGAAATTGACGACCGGATTATTGTACACACCCATGTCTTTCAGGTTCGTATGTATTACAGGCTCTTTTTCCTTAGGCGTAGACCCCTCCGGTCTGACATAGTCTATTTTTTTGACATAAGTCTGAGTGTCGCCGTCGCTGTCGATATACTTAACCTGCACTATGGTAGTTCCCGTTGTACTGAGCATCAGGCTGTATATGCCGTTTACCGCTTGAACCGCGGTGTCCGAGCCTACGCCTGTAACACACTTGACATATATAATATTTTTTTCGTCATCTATCCCGATTTCATCCAGAAGCGAGCTTACCGTCAGAGTTTCCTCAACGAAGATGTCGGCAGGGTCGTCCGCTATTTCGCTCTCATTATTCCTGTCCCCTGTCGGCTCGTCCTCTTTCCCATCGGCATCTTTAGTCCCCTTGTTTTTTTGGTTGTCGTCCTTTTTCGGCTCCGTTGGAGAAATATTCTTTTTTTTACTTGTATTTTTATTATCTTTCGATTCCTTTTCTTCTTTTTTTTCCGGCTCCTGCGGCAGCTTGTCCGTCGAAGACTCTTCGCCGTTTCCGATGTTATTGATATTGAAACCGTCTATACTTATTTTTTTCATCGGTAAAGACGCAGTAAGTTCCGGAATCTCCGATACCAAGCTGTTTCCGCCCTCCGTTTTTTTCAGTTCCGCCGCACTGTACCACGAAAAGAAAGCGAACAAAATCAGGAGCATCATAACCGCAATTAAATTCTTTTTAATTTTAGGCATTGTCTCTCCTCTCATTTCTTAATAAAAAATCGTATGTCACCATTGACATACGAACGTGAATTCTAACAATACAGCTGCGGTGACGGCACAGGCTGAAGAAAATTGTGTATCTGACTTATCCGGTCAAAAAATATCCCGGCTTCACAGTGACCTACTCGTGGGGATTCTCACCCCGTTCCACAAGAGCTGACACATAGCTACTCTCTTCCTTACTATGAAATTTTAACATCTTTCCTATCTGATTATAAGCCATTATGCCGGTTTATGCAACCTTTCTTCGCTTATTTTTAATGCATCTGTCCGGCAATTTATTCGATTTTTATGCGGTTTAGACGAATAGCGCCACGGCATGTCATTTGAAAAAGGCAGAGGTCATTGCAGCCTCTGCCTTTAATCGGAGATAAAACAAAATATCAGAAATGTTTTTCTTTTATTTTTATTTTAGTTTTTCGCAGCTATCGTCTGCTGCCGTTAAGCCTTGCAGTTCTTAAGGTTCCTTAGGCTTCAGGCGGACTTTTTTAGCTGATTTTTAGAAGCCTTACAGCTCTTAAGGCTCGTTAAAGCTATCAGCCTGCCCTCACCGTCATATATCGCAAGGCGCACCTTGTAGTAGTAGGCTTTACCCTTAGCGGCTTTAATATCGTTGTACTTGCTCGATTTCTTTGTCGCTATCAGCCTATACTTGCCGTTCTTTTTAGCGGCTCTGTAATACTTATACTTAAGCTCGCAGCCGCTGTCTTTCAACTTCATAAGGGTTTCCTCATCTGCCTTGACGGTTATTCTGACGGACTTCTTGAGCGCCTTTGTCGTTACCTTAAGCTTAAGTTCTTTTGCTGCGGACTTGACCTCATCTGCCGTCATGGTCTCCACAACTTCGATTCCTGCCTCCTCTGCGTCTACAAGCGCGAAATTGGAGAAGTGCGACGTGGTGAACTCGTACCAGTTCTTCTTATCTGCCGATACTTTCTTTCCTCTCATGACCTCTATGTCGCCCTTTTCAGGAATATATATTGCGGCTACTTTCTTATCCTTAAGCCTGTCAGGTATC
>JBHAFL010000102.1:0-5796 GCA_041856085.1 Anaerovoracaceae bacterium
ATAAGCACCTTTTGCGACGGATTCCGACGCAAAAAAATATTGTGTATTCTTGATATTTACGGCTTTGTGGGGTAAAATATAGGCGTATGGCGGAAGCCGAATATGCGAGGCCGCGCGAGAGCATAAGAACGTATGCTCGCTTGTGTTATGCTTGCATACGAAAAGAGCGACGGGGGGACAGATGAGAATAATATTTGAAGATGAAGCAAAGCTCGAAAAAAAATATATCGAAAGAATGACGGAGGCCGGGAATGCGGCGCTTAAGTTCGAGAGACTTTCAGAGTCCGCGGAGGTGTCGCTGACTTTGGTCGATAAGGACGAAATCCGCAGACTTAACAAGGAATACCGCGGCATAGACGAACCTACGGACGTGCTGAGCTTCCCCCAGTATGAGGAGGAAGAGATAGCTTATTATTCCGAAAACCCCGATGAAGCCCCCGAGGAGCTTATCATAGGCGACGTCGTTATCTGCGTTGAAAAAGCCGAGGAGCAGGCTGCGGAGTACGGTCACGGTTTCGAGCGCGAATTGATTTATCTCTTCACACATTCGGTGCTTCACCTGCTCGGTTACGACCATATCGACGAAGACGGTAAAAAAGCTATGAGAGAAAGAGAAGAAAAAATACTGAGCGAAATCGGAATAAGTCGGTAAAGTAAACAGTGAAGATATACTTGTTTACAGCTTGTCTGCGAACGGCGGGAAGCAAGGAATATGAGCAGACCGTTATGCGGATATAATAGTATTGGAGAGGCAAAAAATGACGGACAGGGAATTATATAAAATTTCAAAAAATATGGAAAAAATGGCTTATGCGAAGTTTTCGGGCTTTCGCGTCGGCGCGGCGCTCCTCGCTAAGGACGGACGCGTATTCACGGGCTGCAATGTGGAGAACTCATCTTACGGCGCTACGATTTGCGCCGAGCGTACTGCGTTTACCAAAGCGATATCCGAGGGATGCAGGGAGTTTTCCGGTATAATGATAACCTCAAGCGGCGGGGAAGCATGGCCGTGCGGAATATGCAGACAGTTTATGCGCGAGTTTTGCGATGATGATTTCGTGGTTATGACGGCGGCGAACGAAGACAGCATAAGAAGCTATACGATGGATAAGCTCTTGCCTGAGGGCTTCAGGCTTGACGAGGACGGAGTGCAGATATAAAAATATAATCAGGTAATAACTATGCGCTGCGAAAAGATACCGTACTGAAAACTTGTCGCAAGGAAGCCATAACATTATCTGAGGCGAGGACTGCGGGAGCGAGACGGCAGCAGCAGAAACTCGATGTTAAAAAGCTTACAATAATTGAGAGGAAATCTTTTTGGAAAAGAAAATTAAGATAATCGACGGAATAGATAATATTGAACTGTTCGGCAACTTAGATATCAATATTAAGCTCATAAAAGAAGCTACGGGCGTCGACGTGGTTCAGCGAAACGGCGAGGTCGCGCTCATATATGATTCCGGAATGCCGGAGGTGGATTTGACCGGCGCGGATATGAGCGAGCAGCGGGAAAAAGAGCAGGAGGAAGCCATTTCTCTTGCGGAGGCAATTATTGAGGAGTATATGAGCGTGCTCGCGCAGGGTGAGACATTGGACAGGCAAAAAGCCGTATATATCCTGAATCTCACGAAGGACGGAGCCTCTTACAGAGAAAACAGGGTAGGCAAGGACATCATCTGCTTCACACATACGGGTAAGCCGCTTAAGCCGAAGACCCTCGGTCAAAGAAAGTACGTAGAGGCGATAAGAAAAAGGGAGATTGTTTTCGGAATCGGCCCTGCGGGAACAGGCAAGACATATATTGCGGTAGCTATGGCGGTCAACGCCTTTAAGAATAGGGAGGTTTCGAAGATTATCCTTGCGAGGCCTGCAGTGGAAGCGGGAGAGAGGCTCGGCTTCCTGCCGGGAGACTTGCAGGAAAAAGTCGACCCATATCTGAGACCGCTTTATGATGCCCTATATGACGTGCTCGGACGAGACTCCGCACTGAGGCTGAAAGAAAAAGAAGCTATCGAAGTCGTACCGCTCGCATATATGAGGGGCAGGACGCTCGACAATTCTTTCATAATTCTCGACGAGGCTCAGAACACGACGAGAGAGCAGATGAAGATGTTCCTGACGAGAATGGGCTTCGGCTCCAAGGTCGTAGTGACGGGAGATATAACTCAGATAGACCTGCCAAATGACAAAAAATCAGGGCTTGTTGAAGCCGAGAGGATATTAAAAAGCGTAGAGGATATAGCTTTTTGTTATCTCAAGGACGCTGACGTCGTCAGACACGACCTTGTCAGGAAGATAGTGAACGCCTATGATTCTTATTACAAAAAACACCCGGAAGAGGTAAACAATTTATGATTAAATCCGGATTTATCGGGATAGTCGGCAGACCGAACGTAGGCAAGTCCACGCTGCTTAACGCGATTTTGGGCGAGAAGATAGCGATTACGACTGATAAGCCGCAGACGACCAGAAATAATATCAGGGGAATATATACCCGAATAGACAAGCGTGCCGAGAAGACCGGCTCGGACGATGTTATTGATGCCTTTTTCGGCAAAGCCGGTGAACCGGCGAGACCGACGGACGGCGTGCAGCTCGTGTTTATCGACACCCCTGGAATACATAAGCCTCACTCGAAGCTCGGCGCATACATGACGGACTCGGCGATGGGTACATTTAATGAAGTCGATGTAATACTGTTTTTAGTCGACGAAAAGCTTGGAAATGCAGGCGGGGACAGGTTTATTCTCGAAAAGCTTCGCGAAATCGATACCCCCAAGATACTTGTAATCAATAAGACGGACTCTATGAAGCCGGAGCAATTCAGGGGAATATATGAGGAGTACGACTCGCTGGAGTTCTTTGACGATATCTTCGGCGTCAGCGCTCTCGAGGGGAAAGGCGTTGCCGAGCTGAGAGAAAAGCTTGAGACAATGGTAACCGAGGGCCCTCTGTATTTTCCCGAGGGAATGTCGACGGATCACCCGGAGAGATTTATTGCGAGCGAGATAATAAGGGAAAAAATGCTCCTATACCTTGACGAAGAGGTTCCTCACGGGGCGGCGGTCGAGATAGAGAGCTTCAAGGAAGATAAGGACAAGACGGGGCATGACATAGCGAGAATCGGCGCCGTAATCTACTGCGAGAGAAAGTCCCACAAGGCGATAATAATCGGCAAAGAGGGCAAGAAAATCAAGGGAATCGGCAAGGCGGCAAGGATGGAGCTCGAGGCGCTGCTCGGAATGAAAGTTATGCTCGAACTCTGGGTTAAGATAAAGGCGAACTGGAGAGACTCGGATTTTGAACTTTCCAACTTCGGATACAAAAAAGGAAGAAACTGAATTGATTACTGATACCGAGGGAATCGTATTAAGGCAGATAAAAACTGTAAACGGACGTCAAATGCTCGTCATTTTCACGAAGAAATTCGGCAAGATATCGGTGGGGATGAATCAGGCGGGCAGCGTTAAGAATAAGTCCGCGCTGGCGGCAAGACCTTTTACCTATGCTGATTACGAGCTCTTCAAGTCGAGAGAAAGCTATAATCTGAACAGCGGTCGCGTGAAACGGAGCTACTTCGATATCGGCAAGGATTTCGAAAAGTTTATTACCGCGTCGTATGCGCTTGAGCTCACGGGCGGTATGCTTGCCGAAGAGGACCCTCAGCCCATGCTTTTTCAACATTTGACGGATTTTCTTTCGGCGCTTGAGAGACGCTCTAAGCGGCACGATACTTTGCTTTTAGCCTATATGGTTAAGGCTCTCCACGTGCTTGGCAATATGCCGGAAACAGGAGCCTGCGTTTTTTGCGGGGGAGAACTGAAAAACCGCCGCAGCTTTTCCGTGGAGGGCGGCGGTATGGTATGTGAAAAATGTCTCCCGGAAGTCCTAAAATCGGGCGAAGAACCGTTGCTTTATGATGTGAATTTTGATATAATCAATATCCTAAGCTACTTTAAGAAAGAGCCCTTTTCAAAATTTGAAAAAATAGCTTTGGACGATGAAGTTTCATCTAAGCTCAAGGAGATTCTCAGGAAGTATTTCGCTTATCATTTGGAGATATCCGAGCTTAAAAGTGAAGTTGTAAAAATATAATTATTTAATAAGGAGGACATAAAAATGGAAATTACTCTCGAAAAAATCGAATTGGTAAAAGACAGAACAGGCGTATCCTACAAGGAAGCCAAAGAAGCTCTCGAAATGGCGGACGGCAGCGTAGTTGACGCTATCATAGCTATAGAAGAGAACTTGGACGACAAAAAAGAAGGCAAGGTTAATTCCTATGTCTCCGATATGATGAAAAAGATTAAGGAGCTCGTTAACAAGGGCAATATATCCAAGATTACGGTTGTAAAGGACGAGGAGTCGATAATAAACGTTCCTTTGAATGTCGGTATTATCGGAGCCGTTATCGCGCCTTGGGGCGTTGTGGCAGCCGCTATCGCCGCATTCGGATTCAAATGCAGGGTTGAACTGACGACCGACGAGGGTAAGGTTATAAACCTCTCCGAAAAAGCCGGCAAGGTTGCCGAAACCGTCAAGGAAAAGGGCGGAGTGGTTTTTGACGAAATCAAAGAAAAGGCTCCCGATTCATTCGACAAGATTAAGGAAGCGGGCGCAGGCATCTATAACAGCGTTAAAGAAAAAGCTCCCGAGGTTTACGACAAGGTTAAAGAGGCGAGCACGGAAGCCTTTAACACCATCAAAGAAAAGGCACCCGAAGTGTATAACAGCGCCAAAGAGGCGTCCGTAGAAAAGTTCAATGAGCTAAAGGACAAGAGAGCCGAGAAAAATAACTTCGATATCGACATTGACATCGACCTTGACGAAGAGGACATTAAGAACAATTTGAACGGCTAACCGACAAAAAACGAAAGGTACAATAACAGGTAAATAGACTATGGGTAACGGAGTTACGATGGAGAAGCTTGTAGCCCTCTGTAAGAACAGAGGGTTTATTTTCCCCGGTTCGGAGATATACGGCGGACTCGCCAATACATGGGATTACGGTCCGCTCGGGGTAGAGTTTCTGAATAATGTTAAAAAGGCGTGGCACAGGAAGTTCGTGCAGGAGTCCAGATACAATGTCGGCCTCGACGCCGCGATCCTGATGAACCCGTCCGCATGGGTAGCTTCCGGTCACGTCGGGGGCTTCTCGGACCCTCTTATAGACTGTAAGGCTTGCAAGTCAAGATTCAGAGCCGATAAGCTGATTGACGACTGGCACAGATTAAACGGTAAAGAGCAGATTGCGGTAGACGGCTGGTCGAACGCCGAGCTTGAAAAGTTCATTCAAGACAATAAAATATGCTGCCCTGAGTGCGGCAAGATGGATTACACCGGCATTCGCCAGTTCAACCTTATGTTTAAGACCTTTCAGGGCGTTACGGAGGACTCCAAGGCTGAGATTTATTTAAGACCTGAAACAGCGCAGGGTATCTTCGTCAACTTTAAGAACGTGCAGCGCTCCGCACGCAAAAAGATTCCGTTCGGAATAGCGCAGATAGGCAAGTCGTTCAGAAACGAGATTACGCCGGGCAACTTTATATTCAGGACGAGAGAGTTCGAACAGATGGAGCTCGAGTTTTTCTGTGAGCCGGGGACGGATATGGAATGGTTCGAATACTGGAAAGAATATTGTCTGAATTTCCTGCTGGCGCTCGGGATGGACGAGAACCATCTGCGTATGAGAGACCACAGCCCTGAGGAGCTTTCTCATTACTCGAACGGTACTACCGACATCGAATACACATTCCCATGGGGCTGGGGCGAGCTCTGGGGTATTGCCAACAG
>JBHAFL010000103.1:0-38584 GCA_041856085.1 Anaerovoracaceae bacterium
ATGGCGGCGATGCCGAGAATCTCACCTTTTCTGACGTTCAGGCTTATGCCGTTTACAGCCATAATACCCCTGCTGTCCGAAACGAACAGCTCACGGGCTTCTATCATATTCCCGCCCGGTTCTCCGGTTTTTTTGATATCATCTGTCAGCACCTCGCGGCCGACCATCATTGAGGCGAGGATTCTCTCGTTTACCTCGTAGGTCTTACATATATCGACGAGCCTGCCCTTTCTCATCACGCCTACCCTATCCGAAATCGACAGTACCTCATAGAGCTTATGCGTGATAATTATAACGGTCATATTCTTTTCGCGCACGATTCTTCGGATTACTTCGAACAGTTCCTCCGTCTCCTGCGGCGTCAGAACCGCTGTCGGCTCGTCGAGTATCAGCAGATCCGCGCCGCGGTAGAGCGTCTTAAGTATCTCTACGCGCTGCTGTTGACCAACCGAAAGCTCTTCAACCTTAGCTTTAGGGTCAACCCTGAGCCCGAACTCCTCCGCGAGCTCCCTGCTAAGTCTGACGGCGCGCTTATGGTCGTAAACAAAACCGTACTTCTTAGGCTCCTTAGAAAGGACAATATTCTGTGCAACGCTGAACGACGGCACCAACATAAAGTGCTGATGTACCATCCCCACGCCCCGTCTTGTCGCCTCGGTGGGTGAAAACTTAGTCACCCTTTCTCCCTTGATATAGACCTCGCCGTCCGTCGGCTCGTTTATGCCATAGAGAATATTCATCAGCGTGCTTTTCCCAGCTCCGTTTTCACCCACGAGCGCGAAAACCTCTCCTTTTTTAATGTCGAGGCTTACCCCGTCGTTTGCCAGAACTCCGGGAAACTGCATTGAGACATTCACAATTTTAACTATGCTGTCTTCCATATCCACTCCGCAATATTTGAAATACTATAATCGAAAAAATAGCGCGGCGCTCTCACGCCACGCCATCAATGCGTCATAAAATCTAATTTCGCGTCGTATCGACTTTGATTTTACCGCTGATGATGTCCTGCTTAAGCTCTTCAACCTTAGCCTTGATATCATCCGGTACAAGCTGTACGGAGCTTTCGCTGCCGTAGGAAATGCCCACATAGCCGTTTGCCATATCGGCGAGCCATATTTTACCGCCCTCGAACACTCCGTCGTTTACGTACATCTTCACGAGGTCATAAAGCGAAAGTCCTACTTCTTTTTTCATAGAGCAGAGAATAACCTGATCGAAGTTCGGAAGCTCGGTCTTCTGGTCTTTGTCAACTCCGATAGCATAGAAGTTATTTTCCTTAGCGGCTTCGAATACTCCCGAGCCGGTGTTTCCGGCAATCTGGAACACTACGTCGGCTCCGAGTCCGTTAATGGAAAGAGCGAGCTCTTTTCCCATTGCAGGATTCTCATAGTCGCCGCCCGCATAGTTCTTAATAACCTTAATCTTAGGATTAAACGCCTCAGCTCCCTGCTTGTAGCCTACGATAAAGTCGTTTATCACCACATCATCGGCTCCGCCTACAGCTCCGACAACACCGCTTTCGGACATAGCCGCCGCGATATATCCCGCAAGATACGAGCCCTCGTTCTGTGCATATACTACGTTAACAAGATTCGGATAATTTTCAGGAGCTTCAACCTGATTATCAATCCAGATAAACTTAACCTCCGGATATTCGCCCACAACATCGGTAATCTCGTGGAATTCCCAGCCTACCACCGCTACGATGTCCGAGCTCTCGGCAGCGTCCATCATGCGCTGCTTGAACGCTTCACCCTTACACTCGATGTACTTGACATTCAAGCCCAAGTCCGCCTTTATCTGCTCTCCGCCGTCATGAGCGGAATCGTTAAAGGACTTATCCCCGAATCCTGACGGAACTACAACCGACAAGGTGAGCGCCTGATTCTCCTGACCGTCTCCATCATTGCCGCCCTTATCGCCTCCGCAGCCTACGAAAGCGAAGCATGCGATAATCATGGCAACGGCCAAAATTAGTGCTAAACTTTTCTTCATTTAATATCCCTCCATATTAAATCAGATGTGTATCCGAAGCGATCGAAATATTTCGGATACGAAGTTTATTATACCATTCGTGCCCTGTCCTTGCAAGTTTTTTTAGTCCGCCGCGCTGCCCGATAACGACAAAACCCTTGAAAATCAAGGGTTTTGCGAGCAAAAAATATGCCGTGTTTTAACTGTTTTGTGAGCCCTCCGACTCAATCACTTCGTCAATCATACCGAGTATTTCGTCCACATCATCACGATCCGAAATAGCGCCGAAAATAGGCTCGCCGACGATTTCACCGCTCCTGTTCACCAACATCATAATAGGATAAGCAAATATGTCTCCGATGAATTCGTTCACCTCTTCGCTTGAATTAAGAACAATATTCGGATAGCTCACGTTATTGTCGCTTAATATGTTTTTTGCTATCGTAAGCGAGCCGTCGAGAGAGCTCACACCCGTGCACACACCGTACAGCGCAGCGTCCCTCTCTTTTAATTCATTATGCAGAATCTCAAGCTGCGGCATCTCTAATATGCATGCCTTGCAGCCCGTGAACCAAAAGTTCATGACGGTGACGGCTTTATCTGCGAAAGCATCGCTCGACACCTCGTTTCCGTCAAAATCAGCCGCTGTGAACGCGGGAAAAATCTTTTTTTCATTATTATCGGCTTTATTTTTTGCGCAGCCGGTAATAAACGAAGCTAAAAGCGTAATTGCAACGGCTGTCGCAATAATTTTTTTCTTCATTTGTTTATCTGTCCTCCCATAAAATCAATTCTCCTTGCCCGATATCGAGGTGTATATAGCTCCCGTCGGGCAGGCTTTTTTGCATTCGCCGCATCTGATACATTCCAATGAGTTCTGTACCTTCGACATATCGACGTCCATGCCGCATGTTCTCGCGCACTTGCCGCAGGAAATGCATTTTTTCTCATCGCAGTAATATCTATAAAGCGAAACCTTATTCAGAAACGCATAGAATGCGCCGAGCGGGCAAATCCATTTACAAAACGGTCTGTAAAGAAAGATTGAGGCTGCCGTAACGGTCGCAAGAACCGCAGCTTTCCATGTAAACAGGGCGCCGAGGGCGGCTCTGACAGGCGGAGAGGCGACAGCAAGCGGTATCGCTCCCTCAAGAATTCCCTGCGGGCAAACATACTTGCAGAAATACGGAGTTCCTACCCCCGAGCTTCCCGCCGCATAAGAGCCGAGCAGCCAGACTACGCCGAAAAGCATTATGTATTTGACGTATCTCAGAGGCCATAGTCTCGCCGTAGCGTATTTTTTTGTCGGCAGCTTGTGAAGAAGCTCCTGAAACCACCCGAAAGGGCATAGAAAGCCGCATATCAGTCTCCCCGCAAGCGCGCCGAAAAGCATGGTCAAGCCCAGTACATAGTACGAAAAGTTATACTTGTGAGAGCCGCCCACCGCCTGAAACGAGCCTATCGGGCATGAGGCCGCAGCCCCCGGACATGAATAGCAGTTGAGTCCGGGTACGCATACCATCTTGCCGCTTCCGCCGTATATCCTGCCGCCTAAAAAATTACCTAAATGAATGTTCGACAAGATGGTCGCCATGCCCTGAACGACCGTCCTGTATTTTGTCGCCAGCTTTGATATCCTGTTCCTGATACTCATATTTACCCCCTTATCCTATTCCTACGCATTCCAAACAGAGTTTTATTGCCTTGGCGAGGACGGTATCGGCCTCTCCTCGCAGAATTCCGTAATAGATAAGACCGACGGACAGGAGAATCACTCCTATGCTCGCCGCGGTTTTTCTTAGATTATTCATCTCACTCCCCCTTACGTACCGTATGCCCGACGAAATCCCGTCGGGCATACTGCAAGTTCTTTTTAATTTTAGACCGTATATCGATTCTTCGGTCTTCTTAATTGGTTTTTTAGGTTTCCGGCTTAACAGCCTATCCTCTGAACGCTTCTTCTATTGCAACCGCGCATGATACGGTAGCTCCGACCATAGGATTGTTGCCCATTCCTACATATCCCATCATGGCAACGTGAGCCGGTACCGATGACGAGCCGGCAAACTGCGCGTCGGAGTGCATTCTTCCCATAGTATCGGTCATTCCGTAGGAAGCAGGCCCCGCCGCCATATTATCAGGGTGAAGCGTGCGCCCCGTGCCTCCGCCTGAGGCTACCGAGAAATATTTTTTCCCCTGCTCGATGCATTCTTTCTTATAGGTTCCTGCGACAGGGTGCTGGAATCTCGTCGGATTGGTTGAGTTGCCAGTAATGGATACGTCTACCCTCTCTTCGTGCATAATCCTCACGCCCTCTCTCACGTCGTCCGCTCCGTAGCACCTGACCTTAGCGCGCTCTCCGTCGGAATAAGCCTTTTCTTCTATGACATTAAGCTCACCCGAATAGTAGTCGAATTTTGTCCTGACATAGGTAAAGCCGTTAATGCGCGAAATAATCTGCGCGGCGTCCTTGCCGAGTCCGTTAAGAATGACTCTGAGAGACTTTTTTCTGACTTTGTTGGCAGATTTAGCTATTCCTATAGCCCCCTCGGCAGCCGCAAAGCTCTCATGTCCCGCGAGGAAACAGAAGCATTCCGTTTCTTCTTTCAGCAGCATAGACGCTAAGTTCCCGTGCCCGAGGCCTACCTTTCGCTCTTCGGCAACCGAGCCCGGAAGACAAAACGCCTGTAAGCCGATTCCTATAGCCTCCGCAGCTTCGGCAGCTTTCACGGCTCCCTTTTTTATGGCTATCGCGGTTCCCGCCACATAAGCCCAGCACGCGTCCTCAAAGCAAATCGGCTGTATATCCTTTGCTGCCTTATAAGGGTCGAGTCCGTGCTCACGACAGACCTCCTCCGCATCGCTTAAATCCTTAATGCCGTAAAGATTAAGCGCGGCATTGATTTTCTCTATCTTACGCTCATAATTTTCAAACATTATATCCATACCGCAGTCCTCCTTATTCCGTGCGAGGGTCGATTTTTTTCGCCGCCTCGTCAAATCTGCCGTACTTGCCGCAGGCAGCCGCTATCGCGGCTTCCTTATCTATTTCGGGTTTTTTCAGGGCTTCCATAAGCTTCCCGAGATTAACGTACTCGTAGCCTATAATATTGCCCTCTTCATCGAGACCAATTCTCGTTATGTACCCCTCTGCGAGCTCCATATATCTCGGTCCTTTTTCTTTTGTCGAGAATATGGTTCCTATCTGTGACCTTAAGCCCTTGCCGAGGTCTTCAAGACTTGCTCCGATTGCAAGTCCGCCCTCCGAAAAAGCCGACTGAGACCTCCCGTATGCTATCTGTAGAAACAGCTCTCTCATCGCGGTGTTTATGGCATCGCATACGAGGTCGGTATTAAGCGCCTCAAGCAGGGTTTTGCCTATAAGAATCTCTCCTGCCATAGCAGCCGAATGGGTCATTCCCGAGCAGCCTATGGTCTCGACCAAGGCTTCCTCTATGACGCCGTTTTTTATGTTCAGCGTGAGCTTGCAGGCTCCCTGCTGCGGAGCGCACCAGCCCACACCGTGTGTGAAGCCGGAGATATCCGCAATCTCCTTAACCTGAGTCCATGACCCCTCCTGAGGAATCGGAGCGGGCCCGTGGTATGCGCCTTTGGCAACCGGGCACATAAGCTCGATCTCTTTAGTATAAATCATTTTTTACCTCCGTAAACCTAAAATCAACAACATTGAAGTATAGTCCCCTTAACCTCACATCAAAGCCCGATTATCTCTTTGATGAGCTTAGGCGCAGCTTTAAGCTCTTCGGCAATCACGAAAGCCTCCGAGGCCGTCCTCATACCATGTTCGACCTTTTCAGGATTGTTGCCGTAGAAAGTCGCTAAAACTTCGTTCTGTTCAACTCTGTCCCCGACTTTTTTGTTAAGTATAATTCCTGCGGAAAGGTCAATTTCGTCTTCTTTTGTCGCTCTTCCCGCTCCCGTATTCTGCGAGGCGAGTCCTATGGTTCTCGCGGCTATCTCCGAAACATAGCCCGAACTGTCGGCCCTGAGCTCTCTCTTATGCGCCGCCTGAGGGAATATCGAGTAATCCTCTATGACGTCGGGACTCCCTCCCTGCGCCTCTATAAATCTTCTGAGTTGCACGAGTCCCGCGCCGCTTGCGAGCGCCGACTTAGCCATCTCGAAGCCCTCTTCGGCTGTAGCGGCTTTTTCGCCGAGATATATCATTATGCCTGCGAGCTTCTCCGCAAGCTCCGTAATGTCGCGAGGCCCATGCCCCTTGAGTGTTTCTATCGCTTCAATAACCTCGAGGGAATTGCCGACCGCCCTGCCGAGGGGCTGGTTCATATCGGTTATGCAGGCGACAGTTCTTCTTCCTGCGTCATAGCCTATATCGACCATAAGGTCGGCGAGGGTAACGGCGTCCTCAAGATTCTCCATAAAAGCTCCGTCGCCGCATTTCACGTCCAAGACTATTGCGTCGGAACCCGCCGCGAGCTTCTTCGACATTATGGACGAAGCTATCAGGCCGAAGTTATCCACGGTCGAGGTTACGTCTCTTAGTGCATATAGTTTTTTGTCCGCCGGCGTAATATGGCCGCTCTGACCTATAACCGCCATACCGATATCGTTTACCTGCTTCAAAAACTCATCAGGCTCAAGTGTTGTCCTGAATCCCGGTATGGCCTCCATCTTGTCCACAGTGCCGCCGGTGAAGCCCAGCCCTCTTCCCGACATCTTCGCAACGGGGACTCCGCAGGCAGCCGCAAGCGGAGCTACAATAAGAGTCGTCTTGTCTCCGACGCCTCCCGTGGAGTGCTTGTCAACCTTGATTCCGTGTATCGAGCTCAGGTCGACCGTGTCTCCCGAATATCTCATCGCGGACGTCAGCGTGTATATCTCATCTCTTGATAAGCCCCTGAAGAATATCGCCATTAGAAGCGCCGACACCTGATAGTCCGGTATCGTCCCGTCTACGTACCCGTTTATCCAATAGTTAATCTCATCGTATGAGAGGGCTTCTCCCTCTCTCTTCTTATATATAAGTTCATTCATATTATAAGCCATAGCTTCATCCCCCGTAGTCCGTTCTTCGCCCGCACCGCAGCGCGGTGAAAGAGTATATGTTTATTATATAGGCGTTATAAGCGGTATGGTACCCTGCCTTCGGCTATCTGAGCTCATTCAAAAAAGATTCGCCGAAGCCCGTACCCTCTACTCCGAGGAAGTCGCATACGCTCGCCCCGAGATCTGCAAAAGAACTTCTCGTACCGAGGTTCACGCCCGCCTTGAGTTTTTTGCTGTAGACTATCAGCGGCACATATTCCCTCGTGTGGTCTGTTCCCGTATGACAAGGATCGTTGCCGTGGTCGGCGCAGATGAACATTACATCGTCCGCCGCAAGCGCCTCCAATATCTCGGGAAGTCTCGCGTCGAACATCTCGATATTCCTGCCGTATCCGACAGGGTCTCTTCTGTGACCGTACTTCGCGTCGAAGTCCACGAGATTCGTAAATATGAGTCCGTCGAAATCCTTGCCGAGGGCTTCAATAGTGTTATCCACCCCGTTCATATCGGACTTGTTAGGTACGGATATGCTAACCCCCTTACCGTTAAAGATATCCGAGATTTTGCCCACGGCGTACACCGTAAGCCCCGCCTCTTTTATCTTATCAAGTATCGTATCGCCGAACGGCGTCACCGAGTAGTCATGTCTGTCAGAGGTTCTCTCCCTCTTACCGTCCGAATTTATTATGTAAGGTCTGGCTATTACCCTGCCGCAGGCGAACTCGCCTACGAGCATACGTCTTGCCGTTTCGCAGTAGCGATAAAGCGTGTCCAAGCCGAACATATCCACGTTCATTGCAATCTGAAATACGGAGTCGGCAGAGGTATAGACTATGGGCTTACCGGTTTTCTCGTGCTCTTCGCCGAGGCTCTCTATAATCTCTGTTCCCGAAGCGGGATAGTTGCCTATACATTCAATTCCGATTGCTTTTTCGTAGGCGTCCATAAACTCCCTCGGGAAGCCCTCGGGATAAGTCTTAAACGGAACCTCTGTCTTAAGGCCTGCAAGCTCCCAATGTCCTGTGGTTGTATCCTTGCCCTTAGACGCCTCTCTAAGCCGTCCGAACGAAGCTGCGGGCCCGTCGTTCTTAAGCGCTCCGCCCAGTACGCCGTCAATATTGCCCCAGCCTAAAGCGAGCAGGTTGGGGATATTGAGCCCCCCGTTATATCTCCATATATTCCCGAATGTATCCGCGCCTGCATCTCCATAGTCCGCAGCGTCCGGCATAGCTCCCACACCGAGAGAATCGGTTACGATTATCAATGCTTTCATACAGTCTCTCTCCTCCTTACAAAATCAATATATCCTAAGCGGCTTAGCCTCCAAATAATCAAGACTCGCAAGCTTATACTCCACTCCGTTATATACCCCCGTCAGCCCTTTCTTAAAGCCCTCTTTATTGTGAAGATGTCCGTACACGCAGGTTTTAACGCCGTATTCGCTCATAAGCGAGGTGAAGCCCGAGGGATTCTTCACATCGTTTGTGGGCGGATAATGGAGCGCGCATATTATTTCTCCGGGGTCTCTCGCGATTGCGGCTTCAAGGGACAGCCTCAGTCTGCCTATCTCTCTCTCATATATCTTCATATCACTGTCCCCGAATCCGTCAGTCCCGGGGCAGATCCAACCTCTCGTGCCGCATATGGCGACTTCCTCCGCCATGTATACGTCGTTTTTCAGAAAAAACATCTCAGGGTTCGGCAATATCTCCGTCTTAGCCTCGCCTTTATCATTTTTAATCTCGTTTCTTATGCCGTAGATATCGTTAAGTTTTTTCACGGAGCCCCACCACAGGTCGTGGTTTCCCTTTATCATAATTTTTTTACCCGGAAGATCTCTTAACCAGTCAAGGTCAGTCTCAGCCTCTTCCAGCTTAAGCCCCCATGAAATATCCCCGACAACTATAACATAGTCCTCTTCCGATACGGTCTCAGTCCAATTTTTATGCAGTTTTTCGGTATGCCCCACCCATTCGCCCCCGAACACGTCCATAGGTTTTTTAACCTCGGGATTTAGCGACAAATGCAGGTCGCCGATTGCAAATATTCTCATCTCCAGTTTTCCCGTACAATCTATTTCATAATATCAAAATCACCAAGTTCAGGCTTTTCGTCCTCACCGTTTACGGCTCTTTCTTCACTCAACGCACGATTAACATCGTCAGGGTCAATTTCAACGGCGCGAAGCTTTCTTTCTATCGCCCTCGCTCTTGCTCCGACAAGCCGGTCAAGCTCCTCGTCCGCTTGTCTGAGGCGCTTTCTCGTATCTTCAAGCCCCTTCTCGAAAAGACCGAATTCCTTTTTTACCTCGCCTAATATCCTCCACACTTCTGAGGAATGCTTTTTAATGGCGAGGGTTCTGAAACCCATTTGGAGGGAATTCAAGAGAGCCGCCATAGTCGTAGGGCCGGCGATGTTTATCTTGTATTCCCTTTGAAGCTCCTCAATCATACCGTGGTTTACTACCTCGGCATACAGCCCCTCAAAAGGCAAAAACATTATACCGAAATCCGTAGTGTAAGGGGGCTTAACATACTTGTCCCTTATATCTTTTGCCGACTTTTTTATTATCTGCTCAAGGGCTTTCCAGCTTCCCTCGATTATATCCTTATCGCCGCTTTCGTACGCTTCCCTTAAAGAGGCATACCTATCCCCCGGAAACTTCGAGTCTATCGGAAGATATACCGGAATACCGTCATTTCCGGGCAACTTGACTGCGAACTCCACTCTCTCGGTCGAATCCGGAGCTACCTGAGCATTCTCCTCGAACTGCTCGGGAGAAAGAATCTGATAAAGAATCGACGCAAGCTGGACCTCACCGAGTATTCCCCTTGTTTTGACGTTGGAGAGAACTTTTTTAAGGTCGCCCACGCCGATTGCGAGGCTTCTCATTTCGCCGAGTCCCTTATACACCGCCTCCAGCCTTTCGCCTACGGTCTGAAACGACTTCGATATCCTCTCTTCTAAAGTACTCTGAAGCTTTTCGTCGACGGTAATGCGCATCTTTTCGAGCATGCGGCTGTTTTCTTCGTTAAGAGCTCCGAGCTTTTTCTCGACTGTTTGCCTGATATACTCGAGCTTCTGCTCATTTTCGACGGCAAGCGCGGATAGGCGTGTATTCATATCTCTGAGCCTGTCGTCCGCCCTTTCACCGTTTTCTCTGAGTCTCGAGTCTATCAGCTCATTCGTGAATCGAGCCATTTCACCGTAAGCCGACGCAAGAGTTTTTGTCTCACGTCTCAGGTTCTTTACCGACGTCACTAAAAAGACGATAAGCACCGAACATACCGACAAAAGCCCTATCAAAAAATAAATGTATATTCGCTCCATTTCGTCCCCTTAAATTTATCGTTTCATATCGATATCCGTCAATTCCGTTATTTTATCTCTTCTTCATAAATTCCTCCTCGCATGCCCTGAAGCATTCGAGAAGCTTTTCGGAAAAAGCGCCGCACTCGCCGTCCAATATCATTCTAAAGGCTTCTTCTCTGCTGAAAGCGTCCTTGTACGGTCTTTTAGATGTAAGTGCGTCGAAGCAATCGGCTATCCCGACTATCTGTGCTGAAATCGGGATTTCGTCGCCCTTAAGACCGTCCGGATATCCCCTGCCGTCAACCCTCTCATGATGAGAGCGGCAGATTTCAAGCCCCTTTTCTTTGGTTCTCCTGTCCCAATCCTTAGGAGCTTTTTTCAGTATTTCGTAGCCTATAAGCGTATGCTGCTTCATTAAATCGAACTCTTCGTCCGTGAGCTTGCCCGGCTTAAGAAGCAGGCTGTCCGGAATGGCAACCTTACCCATATCGTGCAGCGGGCTGGCTGCAACAATCGCTTCTACGTCCTTGCTCGAAAGCTCATATTCAGGAAGCATATTCCTGACCTTGCTCGCCAAGATAGCAGTATAAACCTTAACGCGGGCAATATGCTTACCACTTGTAAAATCTCTTCCTTCAACTATATATCCTACGAAATCCACTATCTGCTCGTTAAGCTTTCGAAGCTGTCTGTTCGCTTTATACAGTTCGCGGGTACGTTCTCTTACGGTTCTTTCGAGGTATTCTTCCTGCTCCTCTATCATCTTTTGGTATTCTAATTCTTTGACGCGATATTGGTCAATATCGCCGAAGCAATATACCATTGTGACCGCCTCGCCGCGCTGTCTTTCGAGTACGCCGAATATAGCTTTCTTCCATTGTTTTTCGCCTACCGCAAGTCTGAATATCAACTCTCTGCGGTCAATATTCCTGAAAATATCCTGAACATACTTAACGCCGCCCATTTTATAGAATTCTCTCTTGAATTTGCGGTCTATATACTTAAGAGACCTACGAGCAAGCGAGCAATAGTCGGACCCGTCTATGTTAAGCTCCGGAAATGCCGAACTGTTCTTAAGCGACCTGACCGTCTGCTGCTTAAGGTCGACCACGAAGATAGAATTATATTCGTTCATCAGGCTATCCATAACGAGCTCGTTGACAACCTCGAGATTTTTATCTGCAAAACCGATGATAGCAAAGCGCAAATCATCCGATTCGCCTACGCTCGTGACCCTCATTCGGTAAAAATGCTCTTCGTCCTTAATATTGACCCTGTATGTATATACTATGTCTCCTTTGCTTTTAAGATTATTGCTCAGCTTTGGCAGGGACAGCTGTCTCCTTATCCAGTCCTTATCGACGTCGGCAACGTTATCTTTGATGTATTTTTCGAGCTGCTCGGAATATATGAAGCCCTCGTCGGGATTCCTATCAAGCAGTCCGCTGCTTGAAGTGCTGCGGTTGCAGGGATAGAGCCTATCTGAACTGAGGTCTACGAGATACAGTGAGTTGTACTCCCTCTTGAATGAATCAAGCACCTGCTTGCTTGCACCCGTATAGTCGGCGCTGTACATAGGCGTATGCGCGTCCGCGTCGCTCGCCCGTCTTTTAGCGTAGCTGCTTCCCTCGAAAAAAAGCACCTTGTTTCTGTAGGCTACCGCATTCCTCATACGCTTTGCCACATATAGCTGCCTGTCCAAATCGTCAAAGGATATGACCTTGTCGTCGTCTCTTGTGGCGCAGCCTATGCTGACCGTGTATTTAAGACCCTCTTCCTCGGTATGCAGCGCAGCTATATCGAGACGGATATTGTTCATTTTTTCTAAAAATCTGTCTTCGGATATTTCGGGAAACATTACCAAAAACTCGTCTTTACCGTAGTGTATGAAAACGTCGTCCTTTCTGATGTTTTCTTTGACTACCCCGACGATTGCTTTGATGATTCCGTCGCCTGTGACATGACCGTGGTTTTCGATTATGTTGCTGAAATCGTCGACGTCTATTAACGCCGCGGCATACTTGCCGTTATAGATGTGGGGACGCTCCTCATAATATCTTCTGTTAAGTATCCCCGTAACCGAATCGATATAGAGCTTCTGAGTCAGTTCTCCGATAATATCCGAGCACCCGATATTGTCTTCTGCGTCTTTCGAATCACCGCTTTCTTCTTTTGAGATGAGCTCAAGAGCGAATTTTTTGCCGTCTATCATAATAGTCCTGCTCGAAATATTATACAGCTCGTCGTTGATATATTCGAACTTCTCCAGCCTTATATTCTTCTTACAGGAGCCTGCCGCAACGCATTTTTGACACATTGCGGGTTTATCAAAAAACTCATGGCACTTAGACGGATTTTCGATGAGATTTCCCTCGTCGTCCAACTCCATATAACTCATATTATCAAGGTCAATAAGCCGCACAATCTCGAATATTTTTTTTAGCTCAGTAATCACCTTGATTACTTCTGTTTTTTTCATAGGGTATTCCTCATCAATCTCTACCTTAGACTAAAAATCGCCTACAGGTATATTATCATTTTTGCAAATAAAAATAAACAAAAATATACCGCATAATGTGTATATTTTCATTTATCTTCGTAAATCTTCATATTTCTTCGTACTCTCGCTCGCTAAACCCCACAAGAACCCTGTCCCCGGTTATGAGAAGAGGTCTTTTGACGAGCATACCGTCCGAGGCAAGCAGCATAAACTGCTCCTCTTCGGACATATCCTTTAGCCTCCTGCTGAGCTCAAGCTCCTTATATTTCAGTCCGCTCGTGTTAAAGAACTTCTTAAGCGGCAGGCCGCTCCTCTTATGCCACAGCCTTAGCTCTTCCTCTGTAGGATTCTCCGTTTTAATATCTCTTTTATCGAAGTCTGCGCCTCTTTCCGTCAGAAAGCTCTCAGCCCTCTTGCAGGTCGTACACCTCGGATAACAAATAAAAAGCATAGTTCCCTCCTGTCGTCTTAAATATAGCGGCAAGCCGGGAATACCGACTCCCAAGCCTCTCTGTTCCATGCTCGCCGCGACTCACTTATGCTATATCAGCCTACTCTCTCAAAGTCTGAAGCCGGGTGCTTACAAAGCGGGCATATGAAGTCATCCGGAATCGGATCCCCATCGTAGAAATATCCGCAAATCTTGCAGACCCAGCCGACCTTTTTCTCCTCGAGCTTTTCCTGCGGCTTAGGTTTGATGTGTTCGAAGTAATACGCATAAGTAACCGAAGGTTCCTTGCTGAGAACCTCCGCCTCCGTTACCTCAGCGACAAATACGGTATGGGTTCCGTATTCATGTATATCGACAACCCTGCACGATATGAAAGCGTTTGCTCCCGTCACAATGTAAGCGAGCCCGTTTGCGCTGTATTTATACTCTACCGGAATATGCTCGTCAAACTTATCAACCTCTCTGCCCGTCCTGAATCCGAAATGCTTATATGTATCGAATACCGATGTCTGCGAAAGGAAGGTCAGGTTAAACAGCCCCGTAGCCTTTATCATATCGTGAGTATGGTTCTGCCTGTTCACGGCTATGGTCACGCGGTTAGGCGCAGTCGTAATCTGCATGCCCGTATTGATGATGCAGCCGTTATCCTTGCCGTCAGCCTTTGCCGTAAGAACGAAAAGACCGTAGCTGAAATTGCGGAACACATTATTGTCTATCTCCGCCTCAGCCATTTTCTCTTCATCGAGAACAGGCGCGCTGAACTTAGGAACAGTCGCGTCTATCGCGTCGACAAGATCATTGATATCCTCTTCCTGCCCCGGCTTAAGGCTCGAAAGCAGGGAGACCGTCTTATCTATCAGTCTCATATCCTTGAGTCCCGAGATAATCTCTCTCATCAACTTGCCCGATGTCGGCGCCCACGAGCCGTTCTCCACGAATGCCACGGTACGGTTCTGAAGATTATGCGAAGCCAAGTCTCTGAGGAGCTCGTCCATTGAAATGAAGATTCCCGCATTATAGGTTGTAGAGCAGAAAAGAAGATGACTGTACTTGAAGCAGGCTGCGACAATCTCTGACGCAGGCGTTACGGATACGTCATACATAACCGTCTTGATTCCTCTGTTTCTCAGCTCCGAGGAAATAATCTCCGCTACGTTCTCGGTATTGCCGTAGACGGACGCATAGGCAATGCATACCCCCGTCTCTTCCGGCGTATATGTCGACCATTTAACATATTTATCAAAATATGACTCTATCTTTCTTCTCCACACGAAGCCGTGAAGCGGGCAGATCATCTTAATCTCAACGGCGTGCATTTTCTTAAGCAGACTCTGCACCTGATCCCCGTACTTGCCGACGATATTGCTGTAATAGCGCCTCGCCTCGTCCATATACTCATTGTCAAAATCAACCTCATCTGCGAAAATAGCGCCGTTTAGCGCTCCAAAAGTGCCGAAAGCGTCCGCCGAGAAAAGAATACCGTTCTCAAGCTCATAGGTCATCATTACCTCCGGCCAGTGAATCATAGGTGCGGAGAAGAACTTAAAATGATGTCTTCCCGATGAGAACTCGTCCATATCCTTTATTATATCAACCTGTCCTTCAATATCTTTATGAAAGAACTGATGAATCATATTTTTTGTCATCCGATTACAGATAATTCTCACATCGGGATACCTTAAAAGAAGCTCGGACAATGTCGCGCTGTGGTCAGGCTCCATATGCTGAATCACAAGATAGTCGAGATTCCTGCCTCCGAGCGTCTTCTCGAGGTTTTCGAAAAACAGAGCTCCGACCGCCTTATCCACGGTGTCGAAAAGCACCGTCTTCTCATCCAGAAGAAGGTATGAGTTATATGAAACTCCACGCGGAACGGAATACACTCCCTCAAACATCGCGAGTCTTCGGTCATTCGCACCTACCCAATATAAATCTTCCAATATTTTTTTCGTGCAATACATAATTAACCTCCAATATGAACCATATCTATGAGCTGCTCCAAATCTTCACAGCAAGCGCCGCACTTATTGCCTACATTCGCCTTTTCTCTGAGAGCTTCAAGCTCTCTTATCTCCTCATCTCTTATGATGTCCATTATTTCGACTTTTGTTTTGTTCTTGCAGAGACATACCTTGAAGTTGTCCCCAACAGTACGCATATCCATACTTTTCTTCCTTTCCGAATCAGTTAATAATTTCAGACTTGCATAGCAAGCCTTATCGGCTTACCCACGGCGAGTGTAGCCCTCGAAATACGGGCGACAGGTGCGGCCGTGCTTCGCTTTCGCAGCGAACCTGCGATTGCCTGCGAAGCGAGCCTTGAATCATAGAATCCTCACAGCGGCAGAGGATACGGACATTATACCCATATTGCTTAGCAATTAACTATATCATTTAATATGATAACAAAAAACAAGCAATAAATCACTTGTTTTTTGAAAATAATATATGGTTTTTTAATATTTTTTCGAAACATATGGACACACCAAAAAATTGCAATTTTCAAAAAATATGATAAAGCGGCTCGCATAAGCGAGCCGCCGAGAAAGCTTATTTCAAAGCAGTCTTAAATCTACATTCTACTGTATCAGTTGCGTGTAGCATACTGGAAGAAGTGATATCCCATTGTGGTATATCCGATATTTCCAATATTCTTGTTGCAGTACATATTAGTGTAGTAGTAAAGAGGCGCTACCGGGAATCCGCCCTCGCCGAAGAGAGCCTTCTCCGCGTCATAGAGCACCTGGTCACGCTCCGTACCTGCGCTGAGAGCTTTAGCTTCTTTGATAGTCTTGTCAAAGTTCTTATCGCTGTACAGTCCATAGTTATAGGAGTTGCCTGTAACCATAAGCTCAAGGTAGGTGATAGGGTCGTTATAGTCTGCAATCCAGCCGAGACGCGCTACGCCGAACTTGTGCTCGCCGAGACCTGCAGTGTAGGTTGCCCACTCCTGGTTTTCAAGCGTGATGTTAATTCCGAGAACGTTTTTCCAATCCTGTCCGCAAGCTTCTGCGATTGCCTTGTGGCTGTCGTCAGTGTTAAAGCTGTAAACGATAGTGGTATTAGGATCCCATGCTCCGTCTGCAACCGCTTCGTCATAGAGAGTCTTAGCGAGTTCGCATCTTCCCTCGTGTGTAGTGAGGTCAGCCTCAGGGTACTTCTCCGAAAGCCATGCATAGATAGCTCCAAGCTCGGAAGAACCGTAAGCGAAGTCGGAGCCTGTGGAATCGAGGATACCGGAAGCAACGAAACCTGTAGCAGGAGACTGTCCTCCCTGAGTTACGTTTTCAACGATGTTGGTTCTGTCGATTGCGAGGTTCATAGCTGCCCTTACTCTCCAATCCTGAATCTTCTCACAGTTGATGTAAAGGAAGTATGTTCCAACGTAAGGGTCGATGAAGCAGTCGCCGGATTCCTGAAGCGATTTAATCATATCGGTAGGGAAGCTCTCTACGTAGTCCCACTCGCCTGTCTGATATGCGGAGAGGATTGCCGTCTGGCTCTCCGATAAGTGCCATATGATTTCGTCCGGGCCGAGGTTTGCAGCATCATAATACTGGTCGTTAGGTACCATCTTGATGTAGGAATCGTGAACCCACTCGGTAATCTTATATGCTCCGTTTACAACGATGTTCGCAGGATCTGTCCAGTTGTCATTTCCCTCAACAACGTCTTCTCTGAGCGGCATAAGCGAAGCGAATGCACAGATTTCAAGGAAATACGGGCATGCGGACTCAAGAGTAATCTCTAAGGTCTTATCGTCGATTGCCTTGATTCCGAGCTCTTCAGGAGCTTTCTCTCCTGCTTGGATTGCTGCGGCATTGAGAACGATGCCGTCAAGGAAATATCCGTAATCCGAAGCTGTGTCAGGGTTAACAAGTCTTCTCCATGAGTAAACGAAGTCTCCTGCCTTAACAGGCTCTCCGTCGGACCATTTGATGTCGTCTCTGAGATAGAATGTGTAAACAAGTCCGTCTTCAGATACTTCATAGTGGTCTGCCTGTCCCGGAACTACGTCCGTGAAGAATACGTTGCCGCTCTCGTCAACCTTTTCGGAATTCTTCTGATATTTCATCAGGTTCTCGAACTGGTGCTGAGAATAGGTCGCGCCGTCAACCGAGCTTGCAAGACCGGGGTCGATAGTCTCCGGCTCCGAAGCGATACAAGCGTTAACTACGAACGGCTCTTCGGTATCTCCACCTGTCGTCGTGCCGCCGCATGCTGCAAAAGTGAATACTACAGCAACGCAGAGCATTAAAGCTATTAGCTTTTTCATAAATTAGTCCTCCTTTTCGATTTTATTTCGAATATAAAACTGTATATTCCAATACCCGACGGGTATGTGAATAACTGAAATCATTACCGGCTTGCGGTATAATGACCGTGTATGAGGTAATTATATCATACTTTATCACGCTAAATCAATACTATTTATCCAGTATATGGCAGGCGGCAAAATGTCCGCCGCCGTAGTCCTTAAACTGAGGAACCTCTTCGCTGCACCTTGCCGTCGCATAAGGACATCTCGTATGGAACTTGCAGCCGCTCGGCGGATTGATAGGACTCGGAATATCTCCCTCTAAAAGAATTCTTTCCCTCGCCCTCGTCACGTCGGGGTCAGGAATAGGGACAGCCGACATAAGAGTCTTAGTGTAAGGGTGTATAGGATTCCTGTACAACTCGTAGGAATCGGCAAGCTCTACCATATTGCCGAGATACATTACACCGATTCTGCTGGATATATGTCTTACTACCGATATATCGTGCGCAATGAACAGATATGTCAGTCCGAGAGAAGCCTGTAAATCCTCAAGCATATTAACGACCTGAGACTGAATCGAAACGTCAAGCGCCGAAATCGGTTCGTCGCAAACGATGAACTCCGGTTCTACCGCGAGCGCTCTCGCTATACCTATTCTCTGCTGCTGTCCGCCCGAGAACTCATGCGGGAAACGGTTCGAATGCTCGGTATTCAGCCCTACGGCGCTGAGAAGCTCGTTTATCCTGCCTCTTCTCTCGTTCTTGCCCTGATAGAGCTTATGTATATCGAGCGCCTCTCCGACGATTTCGCCTACCGTCATACGAGGGTCGAGCGACGCGGACGGGTCTTGGAAGATTATCTGCATCTTACGCCTGTAGGAAAGCATTTTTTCTTTGATTTTTTGCTCGGAGTCGTATATAACCTGTCCGTCATAGGCGATAGAGCCTGAGGTCGGTTCATAAAGTCTGATTGCGGTACGACCGAGAGTAGTCTTGCCGCAGCCGGATTCTCCCACCAATCCTAAGGTCTCTCCCTTATATATATCGACAGAAACTCCGTCAACGGCTTTTACTATCTGCTTGCCGCCGATACCGCCCTTAACCTTGAAATGCTTTTTCAGGTTCCTTATCTCCAGGAGCTTGGTTTTGTTATCCATTATTCGCTCACCTCCTGTTTTTTGCTCTCGCCTTCGTTTAAGTAGTGCAGCCAGCAGGCTGAAATATGCCCGTTTCCGAGGTCTGCATAAGGCGGCTTCTTCGTAAGGCATACTTTCATACAATGCGAGCATCTCGGTCCGAAGTTACACCCTGCCGGAGGATCGAGAAGGTCTATCGGCGTGCCCTCAATAGGAATAAGCCTCTCGTGGGCGTCGGCGTCGAGCCTCGGCATAGAGGCGAGAAGTCCCATAGTATATGGGTGAGCCGGCTTATAGAATATGTCGTTTACATCGCCCTGCTCGACAATCTTACCCGCATACATTACGGAAACTCTGTCGCACATCTCTGCTACTACGCCGAGATTATGGGTTATGAATATTATCGAGGTATTCTGTTTTTTCTGAAGATCCTTCATCAAATCGAGAATCTGAGCCTGAATGGTCACGTCAAGCGCCGTCGTAGGTTCATCCGCTATGAGGAGCTTAGGATCGCATATCAGTGCCATAGCGATCATGGCTCTCTGCCTCATTCCGCCTGAAAACTCATGAGGATACTGGTCGACCCTCTTTTCGGCGTTATTGATGCCTACGAGCTCGAGCATTTCAATCGCCCTCGCGCGAGCCTTATCTTTCGGGTAGTCCTTATCGTGACATGTGAGCGCCTCAGTGAGCTGGTTACCTATGGTATACACGGGATTAAGGCAGGTCATAGGATTCTGGAAAATCATACTTACCTTGTTTCCCCTGAAATTTCTCATCTGCTCTTCGTCGAAAGCGAGAACGTCCTCACCCTCGAAAGTCATAGTGCCGCCCACTACCTTGCCCGGATTCTGTAGAAGACCTATGATGGAATAGGCTTCTACGGATTTACCGGAGCCCGATTCCCCCACTATGCCCATTACCTCGTTATATCCGAGCGTATAGCTTATGCCGTCTACCGCCTTAACCTCTCCGGCAGGCGTAAAGAACGACACTCTTAAGTCTTTTATTTCAAGTAATGTGTTTTTGTTTTCTGACATCTAATCCACCTCCCCTATTTCTTAAGACGCGGATCGAGTGCGTCGCGAAGTCCGTCTCCCACGAGGTTCAGGGTAAGCACTATTATGGTAAGCACCGCGCCCGGGAACAGCAGTCTGTACGGATAAAGAGTAATGGTCGCAAGCGCGTCCGAGCAAAGCGAACCTAAACTTGCCATCGGAGCCGAAACACCCAAGCCTAAGAAAGAAAGGAATGATTCGAGGAAAATCGCCGACGGAATCTGCAGGCATGTCGTGATTACAAGCTGACCTACGCAGTTAGGCAGAAGATGTCTCTTGATGATACGTCCGTTAGACGCCCCGAGAGCCGTAGCCGCCGTAACATATTCCTGCTTCTTAAGCATGAGCACCTGTCCCCTGACTATACGCGCCATGGTTACCCAGTAGAGGAGCGCAAAGGTTATGAATATGCTGACAACGCCGGAGCCGAGTGTGCTCAGCGCATTGGCAATCCATGTATTAGAGGTGTCGAACCAAGTTTGGAGCGGCTCTTTTATTACCACCTGAAGAAGCAGCACTATCAGAATCTCCGGAATCGAATAGATGAGCTCTACTATACGCATCATAACGAAGTCCGCCGCGCCGCCTACGAAACCTGATATGGCGCCGTAAGTCGAACCTATTACCAATACTATGAGAGCTGCGATAATACCGATTACGATAGATACTCTCGCGCCGTACATCGTTCTCGCCATAAGGTCGCGCCCCTGAGAGTCAGTGCCGACAACATGCGGGAATACGCTCTTCTGAACCTCAAGCTTCTTAGCTTTTTCGCTGATTTCGGTTGAGAAAGCGAGGGGCTCGGATTTCGTTATCCTGCCGTCTGATATGTCGCTGTTTTTCACTATGAAAAGGGCATTATCCGACCCTTTGCCTACGCAAATAATTCCGTCGCTGAGCTTTTTTTCTAAGGTGAAATTATAGACGCTTCCGCCGGTTTTAATGTAGTATTCGCCCTTATCAATAGCGGTAACGCTGCCCGGCTGGAGCGAGGTGGCAAACATCGCATAGACCTCGTCCTCGATAGATTTCACCAAGGCTTCCTCATCGGAATACTCGAAAGGTCCGAGCTTCTGCGACGACCTGTATTGCTTCTCGTAATCGTAAGGAATCAGAGACGGTCCTACGAATGCGAACAGCAAAGTTATAATGAATATAAAAAGTGCGACCATGGACACGGTATTTTTTTTGAAACGCCGCGCTGCGTCTTTCCAATATGATACGCTCTTTCTGATTTCAACCATACTTTCCTTTTCGGAAAGCGTAGCGGGGGTGAAGTCCTCGCCGCTTAAGCCGTAATCAGCCCAAACCCTATCAGGCGCAACCTGGAAAGGGCTGAATGTTTTCATTACATCTTTCATTTTTCAGTCCCTCCTATTCGTCCGATGAGCTCAGCGTGATTCTCGGATCGATTACCTTATACAGGATATCGACAACCAGATTCATCGCGATTACAAGCACCGAGATTACGACCGTAGTCGCCATAATTATAGGGTAGTCACGGTTAATAACGCTCTGTACGAAGTATTTACCGAGTCCCGGTATCGAGAACGTGGTCTCGATTACGAACGACCCCGTTATAATCCAAGCAGTGAGCGGTCCTAAGAATGTAACCACAGGAATCATAGAATTACGGAGCGCGTGCTTGAGGACAATCCATTTATTCTTAACGCCCTTAGCCTTGGCAGTACGGATATAGTCCTGATTGATCGCGTCAAGCATGGAGGTACGAGTGAGTTTCGCTATATAACACACGTCATAAAACGAGAGTGAAATTACAGGCATAATATATTCTTTCCAAGACGGCAGACTCCCCGAAATATTAGGCAGCCAGCGCAGATTTACCGCAAAAACGATGAGCAGCGTCGAGGCGAGCACGAAAGAAGGTATCGCTACGCCCACTGTAGTGAATACCCTCAAAAAACCGTCAAGCCAACCTCCTCGCTTATATGCAGCCAGACAGCCCAGCGGGATACCTAAGATTACGGAAAAGAACACCGCTATGAGACCTAATTTAATAGATAAGGTAAATTTACCCTGGTTAAAGAGAATATCCTTAACGGGCGTACCCTCCTGCATTTTCAGGGATATTCCAAGGTCTCCTTTTGCATAATTAACAACATAATTCCAAAGCTGAACGATCTGCGGTTTATCCAAACCGTATTTGGCGTTCGCTAAAGCAATCTGCTCCGGCGTAGACTTCTCCGTAAGGAACGGGCTTCCCGGAACCAAGTTCATGAGTGTGAAAGTAATCGTCATGATGACCAGCACAGTCGCAATCGCGGCAACTATACGCTTAATGACATAACTTAGCAATTCATCACTTCCCTTCTGTCAAAACAATAATTTTGGACATTATAACACATTCATACGGTGAATGGCAATAGCAGACGGGTTTTCGATTAGCGACTTCAACTCGTTAGTTTGACAGCAAATCTCTCCGGAAAGAACACCAAACTCCTTTAGCCGTAAGCCTTTGGGCAAATTTTTTTGTCAAATTTTAATTCTTTTTCTTGTATTGTTACATATAGTTATGATATAATAGGCTTAGAGAATAATAGTTAAATGCAAGGAGCACTTTGGAATGTATTTAAGAAAAAACAAACGACCTAATGGTAGAATACACTTAGCTATTTGCAAAAGCTACAGGGACCCCGTTACTAAGAAAAACAGGCAAGAAGTTATTCAGAAAATAGGCTACTTGGATGAGCAGCTTAAAAAATATGAAGACCCAATAGCTCACTTTGAAAAATTAGCAAAAGAGATGAGTGAAAAAGAACAAGAGGAAGCTGTATCAACTATCACTATCAATCACAACTCTCGTTTATCCGAAAATACCGATAAAATCAAAAACATAGGTTTTGCTGCCTTTAGCAAGATTTATCACGAGCTTGGAATACACAAGTTCATGGTAAACAGAGAAAGAGGACTTAAGGCTAAATATCCCCTAAATAACATACTAAAGCTTCTTGTCTATGACAGAATATTACACCCCGCATCAAAGCTGTCAAGCTATGAAAACAGGAATATGTATCTTGAGAACTTTGACTTCCCTCTTGAATCTTTGTATCGTTCTCTTTCAATCTTTGCTAAACACAAGGACAGGCTGCTACTCGATATACACGAGAATGTAAGAAAGCTCTACGGAAGAGATATTTCAAATGTCTTTTACGATGTCACTAATTACTACTACTGCACTGAAGAAGAAACTGAGCTGATAGCAAATGGAGTTAGCAAGGAGAGAAAAGGAAAGCCTATCATACAAATGGGGCTGCTTCTTGATAAATCTGCTCTACCGATAACATACAAGCTTTTTAGAGGTAATACTAACGACTCATCTACCCTGCTTCCCGTTCTTAGTGATTTGAAGAAAGAATACAATTTGAATAGGGCTGTTGTTGTTGCTGACAAAGGATTAAATACAGGTGATAACAAAGCATACAACATCATTAAAGGAGACGGATACATCTTTTCTCGCTCTCTTAGGGGAACTAAGGCTGACAAGGAAGTAAAGGCTTATGCCCTTGATGAAGATGGATACAAATGGATAAGTGACGATTACAAGATTAAATCAAGAGTCTACCCTACGAATATTTGGGTTACAAGGGAAGATGGAAAAAAGGTTCAGGTAAAGATAGACGAGAAACATATTGTTTTTTACAGCGAAAAATATGCGAAAAGGACAAAGCATAAGAGGAATGCATTAATTGAAAAGGCAAAGGAGCTAATCGCTTCGCCGTCAAGGTATGCAAAAGCCGAAAACTACGGGGCACTAAAATACATAAACGGAATGAAGCTTGATAAAAAGACCGGTGAGCTCACATTAGAAAAGAAAACCTCAATACCTACGCTCGACAAAGAGCTGATAAATGAGGAGGAGAAGTATGACGGCTACTATTCAATCGTGACATCGGAGCTTGATATGCCGGATAGTGAGGTGATAGAAACATATCAAGGGCTTTGGCAGATAGAAGAAAGTTTTAGAATCACGAAGAGTCTCCTTAAAGCAAGACCGATATATGTAAAAAAAGAGGAACATATTGAAGCACATTTTTTGACTTGTTTCATAGCACTTCTAATATTAAGAATCTTAGAAAAAAAGACAGAAAGAAAATATTCTACGGGTAAGATTATATGTTCACTAAAAAAAGCAAATGTAGTACTATCCAATCAAAATATATATCAGGCAATATATTACGATGAGGTTCTTAAGCTAATAGATGATAAATTAGGCATTGATTTAAGTATAGAGTATCCTACACAAGCAGATATAAAAAAACTAATAGCCGAAACAAAATAGAGGTTGTAACACTACATCAAAACGAAAAAATCACAAACCCTCAAGCCCTTGATTTTCAAAGGGTTGAGGGTTATTTTTACCCTATTTTGCTGTCAAAGATGAGTTATAACACATTCATACGGTGAATGGCAATAGCAGACGGGTTTTCGATTAGCGACTTCAACTCGAAAAAATGCATTTTTTTGGTTTCTGCAATAAAAAGAGACCGATATTTCAGTCTCTTTCTAATATTTTTTGATTAAATTATTAAGTATCCAAAAAAATACTCGGTTAGGCGAAAATTATTTCGCAGAGAATATGAGCTCGCCGCCTGCGGCAGCGACACTCAGAGTCTGACCCTCCATAAGGCTGCCCTTTATGAGCATCTCGGCGAGCTTCGTTTCGACGTTTTTCTGTATATAGCGTTTTACCGGCCTTGCACCGTAAAGCGGGTCGTAGGCTTTTTCGGCTATATAATCCTTAGCGGACGGCTCTATTACGAGTTGAATGTTCCTGCCCGCGAGCCTCTTCATCACTCCCCTCAGAGAAAGATCTATTATGGACTTTATCTGCTCCCTTGTGAGTGCGGAGAATACTATTATGTCGTCAATCCTGTTCAGAAACTCCGGCTTGAAATGGTTTCTCAGCTCCGATTCCACGCTTGCCTTGAGCTCCCCGGCTATGCTCCCGTCTTCCGTCATATTATCAATCAGCTTAGAAGAGCCGATATTTGAGGTCATAATCACGACCGTATTCTTGAAATCGACGGTTCTTCCCTGATTGTCCGTCAGCCTGCCGTCGTCAAGAAGCTGAAGCAAAATATTGAAGACGTCGGGATGCGCTTTTTCAATCTCATCGAAGAGAATTACGGAGTAAGGTTTTCTTCTGACAGCCTCTGTGAGCTGTCCTCCCTCGTCATAGCCCACATAGCCCGGAGGCGCTCCAACAAGCCTCGATACGCTGTGCTTCTCCATGTACTCGCTCATGTCGATTCTTATCATATTTTTTTCGCTGTCGAAGAGGGCTTCCGATAGCGCTTTGGCAAGCTCCGTCTTGCCCACGCCCGTCGGTCCTAAGAAGATGAAAGAGCCGATAGGTCTGTTCTCTTCCTTGAGTCCCGCGCGTGCCCTCAGTATAGCCTCCGAAACAGCCTGCACGCCCTCTTCCTGCCCGATCACACGTCTATGAAGAATCTCCGGAAGTCTTATCAGCTTATCTCTCTCCGTTTCTACGAGCTTCGATACGGGTATGCCCGTCCAGCTTGAGATTACCTCGGCAATCTCTTCCTCTCCGACCTCTTCCTTAAGCAGTCTGTCGCCCTGCTTGGCGTTCTTTTTTTCAGCCCTGTCTTTTTCGGTCTCCAGCCTTTTTTCAAGCTCCGGCAGTGTGCCGTATCTCAGCTTAGCGAGCGTCTCGAGGTCATAATGCCTCTCCGCCTCTTCAATGAGATGTTTAACCTCCTCGATTTGAGCCTTGATTTCTTTGACCGCCGATATGGAATTCTTCTCGGCTTCCCATTGAAGCCGGAGCTTTTTATCCTCTTCTCTAAGCTCCGACAGATCTCTCTCCAAAATCTCGAGCCTTGCCGCCGTAGCCCTGTCGTCTTTTTCCTTGGATAGAGCCTGTTTCTCAATCTCAAGCTGCATTATTTTTCTCGAAATCTCGTCGAGCTCCTGCGGCAGCGAGTCTATTTCAGTTCGAATCCTCGCGGCAGCTTCGTCCATAAGGTCAATCGCCTTATCCGGCAGGAACCTGTCCGATATATACCTGTCGGACAAGGTCGCGCAGGCTATAAGCGCGTTATCCGTAATTCTGACTCCGTGATGGATTTCAAACCTTTCTTTCAGCCCTCTTAGAATGGATACGGTATCCTCAACCGTAGGCTGGGTTATCATAACCTTTTGAAAACGTCTCTCAAGCGCGGCGTCTTTTTCGATATACTTCCTGTATTCGTCGAGAGTAGTGGCGCCTATGCAGTGGAGCTCGCCCCTCGCCAGCTTCGGTTTAAGCAGATTGCCCGCGTCCATCGAACCCTCGGTTCTTCCCGCGCCTACTATATTATGTATCTCGTCTATGAAGAGCAGGATTCTGCCCTCGGATTTTTCGACCTCGTTAAGGACGGACTTGAGCCTCTCCTCGAACTCTCCCCTGAACTTCGCTCCTGCAATAAGAGCTCCCATGTCAAGGGCGAATATGGTTTTATCCTTGAGTCCCTCAGGCACGTCTCCGTTAACGATTCGCTGTGCCAGCCCCTCTACGACGGCGGTCTTGCCTACGCCCGGCTCGCCTATGAGCACGGGATTATTCTTCGTTCTTCTGGACAGTATCTGAATCGTATGCCTGATTTCACCGTCCCTGCCTATCACGGGGTCGAGCTTGCCCGCCCGCGCCATTTCTACCAAATCACGCCCGTATTTGCCGAGAGCTTCATAGCCGTCCTCGGGATTGTCGTTCGTCACCCTTTGATTCCCTCTCACCTTGGATAGCGCTGAGAGAAATTTTTCTTTCGTTATACCGTGCGCGGCGAGTATTCGTGAAGACGCGGTGCCGCTCTCCTCTATCAGGGCAAGATAGAGATGCTCCACGGATACGTATTCGTCCTTAAAATCCTTTGCGAGCTTTTCGGCTCTGATATACAGCGCCGAAAGCCTCCTCGACATATAGGTATTATCAGCGTTGCCGCTTACCTTAGGCAGCCTGTCAAGCTCAGCCCTTAGCTCGGAAGCAAGCTCTGACGAATCCGCGCCGATATAGTTAAGCAGTCTCGGTATAAGTCCGTCTTCCTGCGACAGCAGAGCTAAGTTAAGGTGCTCGCCGTCCACGACCTGATGACCCCCGGCTATCGCTAAATCCTGACAGTCGAGCACCGCCTGTCTAGCATTCTGTGTGTATTTTTCTATGTTCATATCTTATAACCCCCTATTATACATATTATCAATCTCTTTATAATCGGCATTACATCGGTGTCGGCGTCGGCAACCTACTGTCTGCCTTATACTTATATTTTACTACCGGATTTTCAAAAGTCAAGACTTTTTTAGCACTCACTGTGACAGAGTGCTAATAATATTGTGTCGATTTGATAAAAAAACAGAAACCCTGAGGTTTCTGTAGTTATAGTTTCGGTCCCGCCTTAACCAGCTCCCTGCCGGCTTCGCTTTTCTCGTATTTTTTGAAGTTGGAGATGAAACGTGAAGCCAATTCTCTCGCTTTTGAGTCCCATTCATCTCTGTCCTCATAGGTTCCTCTCGGGTCAAGTATCGTAGAATCGACGCCGTTTAGAGAGGTAGGTATCTCGAGGTTGAAATAAGGTATGATATCCGTCTCCGACTCGAGTATGTCTCCGCTGAGTATCGCGTCTATGATGCCTCTCGTGTCCTTGATGGATATTCGCTTGCCGCTTCCGTTCCAGCCAGTATTCACGAGAAAAGCCTTAGCGCCGCTTTTTTGCATACGCTTAACGAGCTCTTCCGCATATTTTGTCGGGTGAAGTTCCAGAAACGCCTGACCGAAGCAGGCGGAGAATGTCGGAACGGGCTCTATTATTCCCCTCTCGGTTCCCGCGAGCTTAGCTGTGAAACCGGAAAGAAAATAATATTTTGTCTGCTCCGCCGTAAGAATCGATACCGGCGGGAGAACTCCGAAAGCGTCGGCGGAAAGGAAGATTACGTTTTTTGCGTGAGGCGCGGCTGAAATCGGCTCTACGATATTATCGATATGGTTTATCGGATAGGATACCCTCGTGTTTTCCGTAAGGCTTTTATCGTTAAAATCGACCCTGCCCTCACCGTCAAGCACGACGTTTTCAAGGAGCGCATCTCTTCTTATCGCGTTATATATATCGGGTTCCGAAGCTTTATCGAGGTTGATAACCTTAGCGTAGCAGCCTCCCTCGAAGTTAAATATTCCGTCGTCGTCCCAGCCGTGTTCATCGTCGCCGACGAGCAGCCTCTTAGGGTCGGTCGAAAGTGTCGTCTTGCCCGTGCCGGAGAGTCCGAAGAAGATTGCGGTGTTCTCGCCGTTAAGGCCGGCGTTTGCGGAGCAGTGCATAGACGCTATGCCCTTTAGAGGCAGATAATAGTTCATCATCGAGAACATACCCTTTTTCATCTCGCCGCCGTACCAGGTGTTTATTATCACCTGCTCGCGGCTTGAAATATTAAAGGCTACAGCAGTCTCGGAGTTAAGACCGAGTTCGGAATAATTTTCGACTTTTGCCTTTGAAGCGCAGTAAACCTTAAAGTCCGGTACGAAGGACGCTTCTTCATCGGCGGTCGGTTTAATAAACATATTTCTCACGAAGTGAGCCTGCCACGCAACTTCCATAAAAAATCTTACGGACATTCTCGTTTCTTCATTAGCGCCGCAGAACGCGTCCACTACGAAGAGCCTTTTGCCCGAAAGCTGCTTGAGAGCTATGCTCTTAAGCGCTTCCCACGAAGTCTCCGTAACAGGGTGATTATCGTTAGGGAATTCCTCGCTCGTCCACCACACGGTGTCCCTCGAGTTTTCGTCCATAACTATGAACTTGTCCTTAGGCGAACGCCCCGTGTAGATTCCTGTTTTGACATTTACTGCGCCGAGCTCGCTCAGCTCTCCCTTTTCAAAGCCTTCGAGCTCATTATTCATTTCCTCTTCAAAAAGCTTTTCGTAGCTCGGGTTATATATTAATTCCCTCACATTAAATATCCCGTACTCGGATAAGTCAATGCCGACCATTTCTGTTCTTTTCCCTCCGTTATTTTCACTGCGTTAATCCAAATAAATTGGATTGGATATGGCGAAATCAGATATACTTGTATTTTTTGAGGAAGGAAGTGATTTCGCCTCTTCTCCTCATAATTTTTCTGCCGACTTCTATGTTATAGCGACCTGCGGCTACCGCTCCGCTCCCGTAGGCATATCCGCAAAGTGCTTTTGTATATGTGCCGAATCTCTTTTTCAGGTATTTGAGATATCTGGCTGACACCTCAATGCTGACGTTCGCCTTATAGAGGTCGTTAGGTCTATAGCCGTAGTGAGTAGCGAGAGCGTCGCTCGTCTGCATTACGCCCTTATATCCGCTATGATAGCATTTCGTATCGAAACGGCTTTCCCTTACCGCAAGCGCCATAAGCACCTTAGGGTCGAGCTTATGTTTCCTGCCTGCGGTTATGAAAGCGCCTGCAAGAGACAGCGATTCTTTTTTTGTTATTTTTTTGTTTATCTTGCGAATATATGCGGCAAGTCCTTTTTTGTACTTAAGCTCTTTCGCACGCTTTTTCTGTAATTTAATTTCATTTTTTTTAGTTGTATTGCCGCTCTTTAATTGCGGCGATATTTTCACGGCGCTCGCCTCCGTCCTTGCTCCTATCGCAGGGGGCGACGCTTCGGTCACAGCGGAATCGGTCTGCGAGGCTGAATTCGCCGCCGGCCTCTCAGCCTCCGGTTTCGCCTGAAAAAACGCAGCCTGAATATTCTCTTCCGAAAAAGCCGACGCACTGCCATGAACCGCTATTAAAGCGACCAAAAGCGCAGCAACGATCTTTTTTAGCATATTGTTTCCCTCTTTCCGTTGTTTAGCAACCTATATAGTATAGCACAAATGCCGATTTAATCAAATATAAAAAATAAAACCGCCCCGAAGCGTATTTTTTGCTTGGCGGGGGTATATCGGAGTCAATGCTTTAACGTCTTGACTCGCTGATTTTAATTCCCTTTAGAACCTTTTCGTCGGAGCGCCTCTTAGGGTCGATATTCGTTTCGATTTTTTTCACGATTGCGGTCATAAGACCTGAAATAATGAAATATACGACCGCTGTAGCGATCAGCGGGAAGAAAGCCTCGTAGGTTCTGCTTCTTACGAGGTCGGATATCTTAGTGAGATCCAGAACCGCAATATACCCCACAACCGAGGTTTCTTTGATAAGAGTAACTATCTCGCTCCTATATATCGGCAGGAAATGCCCCGCCGCCTGCGGCAGTATAATCTTAAAGAAGCTCTGGCTGTCCGTATATCCAAGCGCTCTCGACGCCTCTGTCTGACCTCTTCCTATTGCATTACAGCCGACTTTCAGCATATCGTACATAGAGCAGGCGAACATCATTGAGAAACCGACTATCGACACCCATGTGCCTCCAAGCTTAGTGCTGCCGAATACGATGTAGTAGAGTATCATCAGAAGCACTACCGTCGGAAGTCCGTGTATGAGCCAAAGGAAAAAGTCGGTAACGGCGTTCGCAAACCTGTTCCCGTGTCTGCACATCATATACATAATGAAGCCGAGCAAAGTTCCTAAGACGATGGAGCTGAGCGTAATCAGCACGGTAATTCCTGTACCCTCCGCGAACAGCTCCCAGCGCCGCTCTTTGATGAAAGTCTTGTGAAAGCTCCTTTTCAGCTTGTCCGTGAAGCTCATATTGCTCTCGTCTTCACCCATTACGATGAGGTTTATCGGGCAGGTGATATAAGGGTCGCTCATCGCTATGCTCTCCGAGCGCTCTTCGCTCACCACTATATTCATACCGAGGTCGTACTTACCCGCTTCAACACCCGGCGCTATGGATTCGAAAGGAACCTGAAAAAACTCGGGTTTATAGCCGTAAGCCCTGCAAAACCTGCATACGAAGTCTACGTCATAGCCTGACGGCTCACCGTTTGATACATAGGAAAACGGCTCGTATCCGCCCTCGATAGCCACGCTTATCGTGCCCTTTTCACCGGTGATTCCGGTCAAGTCCGTCTTGCTGGCGTCGGGGTCGTATTCCATTATCCAATACTTATACATCTTCTTAAGCTCGCCGGATTTTTTCATTTTTTCTATGAACTCGTTCAGATCCAGCAGAAGCTTTCCCTGCTTTTCATTGTTGCCGATTACTATTCCGTATTCGGCGACTCCCGCCGCTTCCTCCAGCTTAGTCAGCTCAGGGTGATTGGCCTTTTGCACATAAAAGCTGACCTCTTCAATAAGATAAGCGCTTACCTTATTCGACTGGAGAGCTATTATCATATCGTTCGGCATAGTATAATATTGATATGTCGCATTAGGCAGCCTGTCAAAGAGCATTTCTTCATATAGCACCGCCGTCTGCACGCCGATTGTCTTACCGTCGAGCTGACCGAGCTCCGTAATCCTCTCTTCTTCGTCCGCGAATGCAGCCGTCGGAAGCGCGGCGGCAGAGATTAAGAGGACAACAAGAAGCAAAACCGAAATTATTCTTTTTTTATTTTTTTTCAATGTCTTAGTCCTCCCATCTGAATTTCATATATATCAAATGCTCATAGCCGCTCGTCTCGGCGTCGATATCTTCCTCGGCAAGCTCTGTCGTTTTTTCATTAAGAATCGAGAGGAAAAGCTCGTTATCAGAATCCTTCGGCTCAAAAAATTCTCCGTTATATCTTATAATCAAAGAAAGTACGTCGCTCTTTTCGGAGTAATCGATATTTATCTTGAAGTCCGGCTGTCCGGAATTTTGAAGCAGGGTGTTGATACAAAGCTCCTCAAGCGCCATAGTGAGCTTGCTGACCCTTTCGAGCTCTATCAGGAGCTTTTCGGAATAGCTCTGCAGTTCGTCCCTGATTATGTCAAAATCATAATCCGGCGTGTCCACTTTATAGCTGAGGGAAGACATTCTGTAGATAAACTTGCGTGTTTTCTCCTTTCGGGGTCTGTCGAATATCTGCTTGGGCGTGCCCTCTTCATATATTCCTCCCTCGTCCATGAAGAAAATCCTGTTTGAAATTTTCCTCGCAAAATCCATTTCATGAGTCACTATCATCATAGTAACTCCCGTCTTCGCAAGCATTCTGATAACCGACTGTACCTCTCCTATCATGCTCGGGTCGAGCGCGCTTGTCGGCTCGTCGAAAAGAATTATCTCGGGGTTCATCGCAAGGGTTCTGGCTATGGCGATTCTCTGTTGCTGACCTCCCGAAAGCTCGTCGGGATAGGAAAGAACCTTAGATGCGAGGCCGACGGTGCTGAGAAGCTCTATAGCCTTATCGTAGGCTTCCTGTCTGCTTTTGCCGAGCAGGCTTATCTGAGGGTTCATAATGTTCTCTATTACCGTGAGGTGACCGAAGAGGTTAAAGGACTGGAACACCATTCCCATCTTCTTTCTTACTTCGTTTATGTCGCAGCTCCCGTCGGTGATGTTTTCACCGTCGACAATGATGTCTCCCGACGTCGGTTTTTCGAGCAAATTGATACACCTCAGAAGCGTAGATTTACCCGTACCGGACGGCCCGATAACCGAAATTACGTCGCCGGCATTGATAGTAACATTAACATCTTCCAAAGGCGTAACGTTTTCATATTCTTTTCTTAAATGTCTTAATTCTATCATTTCGCTTTACTTAAAATATCAACTCCTGTTTCTGATTTGACGTTTTGTCACGAGAACGATTATATTACCAAAACACTTGAATAGCAACAATTATTTTGACAAAAAACAGCGAGCGCTCAGCTCACTGTTTCAGCATCTCTGTCAGCTCGGGTATCTTCTCTTCGAAGCGCAGCCCGTAGGTATGCGAGCCGTCGCCCGAGGTATTTTTCACGCAGAGCAGCGTGAAGTCGGCGGCGATTCTGACGGCGTCGAGCGTCGGCTTGCCGCGGAGCAGCGAACCTGCGAATACCGAGGCGAACACATCTCCCGCGCCGCTGAACTCGCCGTCAACACATTCGTGACCGTAGCGGCTATGCTTTCCGTCGCAGGCTGCGGCAACACCTTTTTCACCGTTTTCGAACTTGACTCCCGTGAGAATCACAGCTCCCCCGCTTATTTTCTCAAGTGCGCTAAGAAGCTCCTCGATATATTCGTCGCCGTAATCGTCTCGATATTCTGTGCCTGTCAAAAGGCACGCCTCCGATACATTGGGCAGCAGGAAGTCGGCTCTTTTGCAGAGCTCCTTAATTTTTTCTACATAGTCCATTCCGTAGCCGCTGTATAAGACCCCGCTGTCAGCCATCACAGGGTCTACTATAGTGAGCCCCTCGGGAGTCTTGACCGAATCCAAAACATCTATCACATGGTCTACCTGCCTTATTCCTCCGAGATAGCCCGTATATACAGCGTCGAAGTCTATCCCCTCGGACAGCCAGTGTCTCATAATAAGCGGCATATCCTCCTCGAGGTCTCTGAAGGTCCAGCCCGTGAATCCTCCCGTATGCGTAGAAAGGACTGCCGACGGCAGTATGCATGTTTCAATTCCACATGCGGATATTATCGGAAGCGCCACTGTTATCGAGCACTGTCCTACGCATGAAATATCCTGTACGGTCAAAATTCGTTTAGCTTTCATAATTATTCTCCATCAGTTTGACAATTCGTCGCTTTCGTGCAACCCGGTTACGGAGTACATCACCCATTCTGCAATATTAACTGCATGATCTCCTATTCTCTCAAGATACTTAGCTATCATAAGACAATCCAGCGCATTCTCACCGTCCGTTTCTTTACTTTCAATCTCCCGGATGAGTTCACTCTTGATTTTGCCGAAATAGCTGTCAACGACATCGTCTCTTTTAATTACTTTCTTCGCTAATTCTATATCATCGGTAACGAATGAGTCAACACTTTCCGTCACCATTTTTATCGTCGCCTTCGCCATTTCGGTGAGGTCAATCTCTTTTTCAAAAAAATCTTTCCTGACGCAGCACAGTATCTCCGCGATATCCTCCGCCTGGTCACCTATTCTCTCCATATCGGTAATCATCTTAAGAGCAGTCGAAATCTGTCTTAAATCTCCTGCCACGGGTTGCTGCTGCAAGATCAGCTTAATGCAGAGATTCTCTATCGCCCTCTCTTTTTCATTTATCTTAGCTTCAACCGAGCCGACTCCCTTTGCAATCGAACTGTCGCCCTCTATGAGTGATTTCACGGATAGACCTATCGCCCCCTCGCAAAGCGCACCCATCTCGAGCATCTCACGATTCAGCAGATCAAGCTGCTCATCATATCTGTTTCTGGTCATCAGCTTCCAAGCTTATATTATCAAGCGCCTGCTGATTTCCATACCAAAGGTGCAGATTTTTTGCACTAATTATCGCTGACATTATTTCTCCTTTTCAGATAGTGACTTGAAACCTTATTCGTCACAATATTTATCAATAAGATGAAGATTACTAAAATCGCTGCTATGCCGAATGACACGTCAAACTCACCTCTCTCCTTCGCATATACGTACAGCGCTACCGTCAGTGAGCCTCCCGAGCTTCGAAATCCCTGAATAACTCCATTAAGAGTGTGCGCTGTTCCTGCCGTGAACATCAGAGCAGCCGACTCACCTACAATTCTTCCCACAGAAAGTATTGTTCCGGTAATTACACCGTCTATGCAGTTAGGAATCACCAGAGTTCTTATTGTCCTCCATTTTCCGGCACCGAGTCCTAAGGCTCCTTCTCTATAGCTGTCGGGGACAGTCTTTAAGCTCTCCTGTGCAGTTCTCATTATTATCGGAAGATTCATTATAACCAGAGTCAGAGAACCTGCCATTATAGATGTGCCAAGACCTGCAAACCGGCAAAAAACCAGCATCCCCACCAAGCCATAAAGAATTGACGGTATTCATGAAAGAGTTTCAGCCGCGTACTCGATAAGCAATACGAATTTTTTGTTTACGGCATATTCCGTAAGATAAATCGCTGCACCGACACCTATCGGAATTACAAGAAGAAGAGTTCCGAGCACCAGATAAGATGTATTGACAATGTATGGCAAAATTCCGATTTCTTCTCTAAGGTAGCTTGGAGATGCAGATAAAAACTCCCAGCTTATATTAGGCAAACCCCTAAATAATACGTAGCCTATAATTGCTGCGAAAATCGAGCACATCAAAATGACAGCAATGTACATAGCGAGTTTCATCGTCAATATATATATCCGTCTTTTTAGCTGCATGTTATCTCACTTTCCTGCTCTTAAGCAAAAAATTCAGGCTCGTATTTATCATCATTATGAAAAGAAATAATACGAGAGCTATAGAAAAAAGCGCCTGTCTTTGCAGTCCTGCCGAATAGGACATCTCACTCGCGATAGCTGTCGTAAGGAATCTTACACTCTGAAATATTCCCGGCATATTTGCCGCATTGCCCGAAACCTTTATGACGGACGGCAATATCATTATTGACAAAACTATAATCGCCGCCAGCAGGCTTGCGCCGTCAGGGATTGAAAATATCTTCCTTATTGCGGGTACGAGTATCAGCATTCCTACAAATCCGTAGACCACCGACGGGATGCCCGCCAGCATACTTACGGCGAGCTTGACAACCGCTTTAGCTTTTTTACCCGCGAGCTTAGCGATATATACCGAAGCATCCTGTAAGCATCAAGGCTAAAATTAACATTACCGAGATTAAAAATATTATCTTTTTCATTCCTGTTTTCTCCTCTTCCTTTTCCATTTTGATTTAATATTTCTCTTACAGTTACAATTCTATTATTACGTTGTAAAATGAAAAAGCCGCTTTAAGTAAAATCAATTTCAAATAATGAGATGAAATATCAAATTTACTTTACAAAATCCTTAACCCCGGGATAAGCATACTACCGATATGACCTGAAGCATATGAAAAACCGGCAGGATCTCTCCAACCGGTTTTTCATGTTATTCTTTAGAGTGCAATTATAGTTTTTTGCCTGATTAGCAGCCGGTTCGCATTTTTAGTATTTTTTGCGCATTATGTTCAGCGCCGCATTTTTATCAGCCTTGCTCTTTTAGTAGCTCTGTTTCATGGATTCGATGATGCTGTCTGCAAGTGCGTCGAGCTCTGCTTCCGCAGTCTTGCTTACCGCTGACTGAAGCGAAACCTCTTCATTGAGCACCGTCATCTGCTTCATTTCACCTAAGATTTCATTCATAATGCTGCCTGCCTGAGGCGCCCACGAGCCGTTCTCCACTATGCCCACAACCCTTTTCTGAAGATTAAGCCTCTTCATATCCTGCACGAAGTTCTCCATCGGCGGGAAGAGATTGAGGTTATACGTCACCGAAAGGAGCGCAATATGGCTGTACTTGAACGCTTCTCCGATTAGGTACGAGGCATGAGTCTTCGATACGTCGTACATTCTCACATTATGCATCCCCTTTTCGTGCAGTTTGGCGCCAAGTATCTGTGCCGCGGTTTCGGTATTACCGTACATCGAAGCATATACAATGAGCACACCCTTTTCCTCGGGCTCGTAAGTAGCCCAGTGGATATATTTGTCAATGATATAGCCGAGGTCTTTTCTCCAAACGGGGCCATGAAGCGGGCAGAGCATTTTGATGTCGATGGTTTGAGCTTTTTTTAGCAGATGCATCACCTCAGGCCCGTATTTCCCGACTATATTGGTGTAATATCTTCTCGCCTCATCAATCCAGTCTCTGTCGAAGTCAACCTCATCCGCAAATAATGCTCCGTCGAGAGATTTGAAAGAACCGAAGGCGTCAGCTGCAAATAACACTCCGTCAGTCGTATCGAAAGTTACCATCGCTTCCGGCCAGTGAACCATAGGTGCGGAGACGAATACCACATTGTGCTTACCGAAGCTCATGGCGTCGCCCTCTTCTACCTGAATGAAATTGTCACCGACGCTGAATCCGAACTGATTCATAATCATAAAAGCTTTTTCGCTCGAAATAACCTTGACCTCCGGATATCTCAAAAGGATTTCTTCCATCGAAGCGCAGTGATCCGGCTCCATATGGTTGATTACCATATAGTCGAGCGGGCGACCGTCCAGCACGTATTCGACATTTTCAAGGAACTGTCTTCCAACCGACCAGTCGGCGGTATCGAAGAGCACCGTTTTTTCATCTAAGAGCAGATACGAGTTATAGGAAACTCCGTCCTCGATGGGATGGATATTCTCGAAAAGGTGCAATCTCTTGTCATTCGCACCGACCCAAAACAGGTCCTCCGTTACTTTTCTTACGCAATGCATTATTTTTCCTCCTTTGCCGGTTTCTCAACTTCTATGAACTGTGTTTTTTCCTCGCCGCATATAGGGCATATCCATTCTTCAGGAAGAGCTTCGAAAGCGGTGCCCGCTGCGACGTCCGTTTCCGCATCGCCCGCGGCAGGGTCATATTCGTGACCGCAGCCTAAGCATACATAAGTTGTCCAAGGTGAAGCTTCTTTTAATATTGTGGCTTTTTTCATCTTGACTCTCGGCGGTGCAGGTTTCTTCTCCTCACCATTGTCAAGAGCCTTAGTGAGAAGCGGGAGAATCTCCGCTAAATCCCCTACTATTCCGTAGTCCGCGTTTTTGAAGATAGGCGCGTTCTTATTTTTGTTTATCGCCACGATAGTGCCGGCATCCTTAATTCCTTTTAGATGCTGGCCTGCTCCCGAAATACCGCAGGCTATGTAGAGGTTTCCCGTGAACTTCTGTCCCGACATTCCTACGTATCTCTCAAGAGGGAGGTATTTCAGAGTCTCCGCTACCGGTCTCGACGAGCCGACCGCCGCGCCCGCCTGCTTAGCGAGGTCTTCAATGAGCTTCATATTCTTTTTATCTCCGATTCCCTTGCCTGCCGAAACTACCCTGTCAGCCTCGATTATCGGCGTAAGCGGGTCGATTCCTACGGTGAAGTCGAAGCCGTCGCTCCTCAGCGAATCGACAAGCTGCTTAACCCTCTCCTCTGCAGAACCGGACGAGAAGATTATCTTCTTTCTCGCTCCGGTGACAGGCCCGCCCTTTTTAGCGGAAGTCACCCCTGTTTTCGGCGGTTTTCCCAAAATGTGAGAAGCGATTACCATTCTTTGGATTTCGTTAGTACCCTCGTAGATTGTGGTAATCTTCGCGTCTCTGTAAGCACGCTCAACCTCCATACCCTTGAGATAGCCCGTGCCTCCGAAAATCTGCAGGGCGTCGTTTACGACTTCGAGGCATATATCGGAGGTATATTGCTTCGCCATAGCGGACTCCATACCGTAAGGCTCGTGGTTTTCCTTAAGCTCTGCGGAGGAATAAACGAGGAATCTCGCGCAGCGGATTTTGGTCGCCATATCCGCAATCTTAAAGGAGTTGACCTGCTGATGCCCGACAGGAATACCGAACTGAACTCTTTCAAGAGCATACTCCACCGCGTGCTCGTAAGCGCCCTGCGCGATTCCGAGAGCCTGCGAAGCTATGCCGATTCTGCCGCCGTCAAGGGTCGCCATAGCAATCTTAAATCCCTCTCCTTCTTTGCCGAGCAGATTTTCTTTAGGAACCTTTACGTCATTGAAAATCAGCTCCGCCGTCGATGACGACCTGATTCCGAGCTTGTCATAGTGGTCTCCGAACTCGAAGCCCTCCCAGCCTTTTTCTAATATGAACGCCGAGATTCCCCTCGTTCCGATATTTGGCTTGGTCACCGCGAAGATAACGTAGGTCTCCGCAATCGGCGCGTTCGTAATAAATATTTTGCCGCCGTTTAACAGGTAGTGATCGCCTTGAAGCACAGCCGTGGTCTCCGTTCCGCCAGCGTCAGAGCCCGCATTAGGCTCGGTCAGCCCGAACGCGCCGAGCCGCTCGCCGGCCGCGAGCGCGGGCAGCCACTGCGCCTTCTGCTCGTCGGTGCCGAACCGGTAGATCGGCATGGCGCCCAGCGAGACCCCGGCCTCCAGGGTGATCG
>JBHAFL010000104.1:0-13051 GCA_041856085.1 Anaerovoracaceae bacterium
AACGTCTTTTATGAGGGCTCGCCGCTTCACGACGGAGCCCTTATTGTAAGGGGAGACAAGCTCTATGCCGCAGGCTGCGTACTGCCGCTTACTGAGGATAAGAAGCTGTCAAAGGAGCTCGGCACGAGACACAGGGCGGGAATCGGGATCACCGAGAACTCGGACGCTCTCGTGTTTATCGTATCCGAGGAGACAGGTGTCATCTCAAAAGCGGAGTCGGGCAGGCTCGAGAGAATGTTAAATTCCAAGAGGATAGACGAGCTTCTTAAGGAGCTATACATCAAGGAGGATAAGAAATCTTTCAGCGAGAAGCTGCATGGGCTGCTGAAAGGGGGTAAGCGAGATGCTGAAGAATGATAAAATCAATATGATAATCGCGTTGTTTATGGCGGTTATACTATGGGCTTATGTGCTCGGTGAGCTTGACCCCGTAAAATCCGTAACATATAGGGATATAACCGTCAATTTCATAAACGAGGAGAAGCTTGAAGAAAAAGGTCTGACCGTTACAGACGTGAGCACACGGTCTCTAAGCCTGACCTTTTCGGGAAAGCGCTCAAAGGTAAACAAAATAAAAAAATCGGATTTTCAGGTTTCGATAAATCTTCTGAATGTTACCGAGGGCGATAATCTCTTAGACATTAAAATCAGCCACCCTAAGGAAGTCAATATTGAGGATTCGAGCGCGGAGACCGTAAGCCTCACTGTCGAAAAAGTCATAAGCGTTGATAAGGATATAAGCATTGAGCTGATAAACCTCGTGTCGGACGACGACGAGCCGCATATTGTTCAGGTATCTAAGAAGTCCGTTGAGATAAGCGGAGCCGAGTCGAATGTCGATAAGGTAAATAAGGTAGTTGCCAAACTTGATTCCTCCAGAGTTGATACAAAATTAAAATCGCTTTCAGTGAAGCTTATGCCGGTTGATAAAAAAGGCAAACTGGTAGAGGGCGTTGAGCTGTCGTTTGACAATGTTTCAGTGAGCGCCATAATTCACAAGAAAAAGACGGTTGAGCTGATTGTACCTGTTTTTGGACAGGAGGACGGAACGATAATTCGCAGCGTGTCCGTTCCGAAGACCGTCACCATAAAGGGCAGCTTGGAAAGGCTTGATTCCATAAGCTCCGTGAACACCGCGCCGCTGATTGTGAGCGATTACTTCGAGAGCACGAAAGTAAAGCTTGAGCCGATACTGCCTGAGGGCGTAGAGCTCGCCAGCAACTCGGCGGAGCTGACGGCTGAGATTACCGTTATCAACGCAGGAAAAAAGGATTTTTACTTTGATGAGAGCGATGTAAGAATCAGCGGAGTATCGGAGGAATATAAGGTTGATATCAAAGAAAGGAATTTCGTCCTAAGCGTCCAAGGGACGTCAGATGTGATAAACAGCCTTACGGAAGCGGATTTCGAGCTGTCGGCTTCTGCCGAGGGGCTTGACGCGGGAGTACATGAACTTAAGCTTGAAGTGGAGATCGGAGCTTCGGGCATAGATCAGATAAAAATATTGCCTGAAACCATAACTATAGAAATAGAATAACAGGGAAAATATATAGGGGAGAAAAAATATATGGGAAGACTATTCGGAACAGATGGAGTAAGAGGAGTTGCCAATAAGGAGCTTACGCCGGAGCTTGCATTCAAGCTCGGCAAGGCGGCGTGCCACGTGTTAAAGGGTGAAAAAAGACCGAATATACTGATAGGCAAGGACACGAGAATATCGGGCGATATGCTTGAAGACGCGCTTTCCTCCGGAATTATGGCGGCAGGCGGCGACGTAATCAAGGTCGGCGTGATACCGACGCCCGCCGTGGCATATCTTACGAGAGAGGTATATAAGGCGGACGCGGGAATCGTCATATCCGCATCACATAATACCTTTGAATATAACGGTATCAAGATATTCAGCGGTACAGGCTATAAGCTTGACGATATGCTCGAGGAGAAAATCGAAGATATCATACTTTCGGATATAGACGTCTGCTCACGCAATATCGGCGAGGATATCGGAAGATGCACAGAGTGTGAAAAGCAAGCGCACGAGGCTTACGAGTCCTATCTTCTCGGAACTGTTAATTACAGACTCGACGGCAAAAAAATCGTCGTTGACTGCGCTAACGGCGCGTCGGTATACTCCGCTCCGAATGTGTTCAGAAAGTTAGGAGCCGAGGTGAGCTTCATAGGAAACGAGCCCGACGGCTGCAATATAAACAGGGGCTGCGGCTCTACGCACCCCGAAATGCTCGCGGCGGAGGTGCTGAGGCTCGGCGCGGACATAGGGCTCGCGTTCGACGGAGACGCCGACAGACTTATAGTAGTTAACGATAAAGGAGCGGTGGTTGACGGAGATAAGACGATTGTTATTTGTGCAAAATACCTGAAATCAAAGGGACGCCTGATTAATAACGCCGTAACTGCTACCGTAATGTCAAACATAGGCTTCCATAAGGCCTTGGCAAATGACGGCATAGCAGTCGACGTCACGCAGGTAGGAGACAGGTATGTGCTTGAAAAGATGCTCGAGACGGGCTGCGTGCTCGGAGGGGAGCAGTCGGGTCATCTGATATTCAGAGAATTCTCCACCACGGGAGACGGAATCCTCAGCGCTTTACAGCTTATAGACGCCGTGCTTGCCTCGGGGAAGAAGCTCTCCGAGCTCTCTGAGGACATAGTCATATATCCGCAGGTGCTCATTAACGCTCGAATTAACAATGACTATAAATCTGTCTTCAATAAGGACGCTGAGATTGCCGCTAAAATAAAAATAATTGAAGATAGATTCAAGGGGAGCGGCAGAGTGCTGATAAGAACCTCCGGAACCGAGCCCCTCGTGAGAGTTATGCTTGAGGGACAGAGCCTTGAAGATATTACCGAGCCTGCAAAAGAGATCGCGGCCCTTATCGAAAAGAAATTCGGAAACTGACAGGCAAGCAAGCCGTCTAATATGGAGGATAACATGAATTACGAAATCAGAGATATAGCTTTAGCTCCCTACGGACATCAAAAAATAGAATGGGTAAGGGAGCATATGCCTCTTTTGAGAGCACTTGAAGAGGAGTTTATCCGCACGAAGCCGTTTGAGGGGGTCAGAATATCGCTGTCCGTGCACCTCGAAGCTAAGACGGCATATCTGTGCAAGGTGCTTGCGGCGGGCGGCGCGGTTATGTCGATTACCGGCTCGAACATACTGTCAACACAGGACGATATATGTGCCGCACTCGTAGACGACGGTCTATCGGTTTTCGCATATCACGACGCCACCGAAGAAGAATATTTCAGACATATCGAAAAATGCCTTGAGGTTAGGCCGAATATAATAATTGACGACGGCTGCGACCTTGTCAGCTTCATACACGAGAAGAGACCCGAGCTTGCGGCTGAAACTTGGGGAGGCTGCGAGGAGACGACCACGGGAATCATAAGATTAAAAGCACTTGACAGAGAGGGCAAGCTGATGTTCCCTATGATGGCTGTTAACGACGCGGATATGAAGCACCTTTTCGATAACAGGTACGGTACCGGCCAGTCCACGTGGGACGCGATAATGAGAAACACCAACCTCATAATTGCGGGTAGGACTGTGGTGGTCGCAGGCTACGGCTGGTGCTCTAAGGGAATAGCTATGAGAGCTAAATCGCTCGGTGCACAGGTTATAATAACCGAAATAGATCCGGTTAAGGCGATCGAGGCTAAGATGGACGGATTCTCCGTTATGAAGATGGAGAAAGCGGCTCCTCTCGGAGATATATTCTGCACAGCCACGGGCTGCCTTAAGACCATAACGACGGAGCATATTATGACGATGAAAGAGGGAGCGATACTCACCAATTCGGGTCATTTTAACTGCGAGGTTGATATGGAGGGCTTATACGACTTAGCCTTAAGTCACAAGCCGAGAAGAAATAACGTCGAGGGCTTCCTTCTTCCAAACGGCAGGACGGTCGACGTTATCGCGGACGGAAGACTTGTCAATATCGCAGGCGCAGACGGTCACCCTGCCGAGATAATGGATATGAGCTTTGCGGTTCAGGTGTTCGGAGCGCTCTATATTAAAAAGAACAGGGACAGCCTGTCTAAACATCTTATAACCATTCCTGAAGAAATAGATAAAAAAATCGCTTCAGAGAGACTCAAGGCGTGGGGAATCGAGATAGACGAGCTTACGCCTGAGCAGGAAGCATATCTTAACAGTTGGAACATATAGTCGGGAGGCGCGATATGGAGCTTGAAAAAATCAAACGGGAAACAATCTGTGCTGTGACCGAGCTTATCGAAACAGCTAAGCTAAAAAAAGGAGACATCTTAGCGGTCGGCTGCTCTTCGTCGGAGATACTCGGAGAGAGAATAGGAAAGAACTCCTCTGAAGAGGTGGCTGCGGCGGTGTATGTGGGAATAATGAGCGTTCTTGCGCCGAAAGGAATATATGTAGCTGCACAATGCTGCGAACACCTTAACAGGGCTATCATCATCGAGAGGGCGGCTTTGCCGTCGGGAACCGAAATAGTTAATGTCGTGCCTCAGCCGCATGCAGGCGGTTCGTTTGCGATGCAGGTTTATAAAAACGCAGAATTCCCCGTTGCTGTAGAAGAGATAAGAGCGGATGCGGGGATTGACATAGGCGATACGCTTATAGGAATGCATCTAAAAAAGGTAGCGGTGCCGGTGAGACTTGCTCAGAAAAAAATCGGCGAAGCGCATATAACCGCGGCAAGAACCAGACCTAAGTTTATCGGGGGCTCGAGAGCCGTATATGACGATATTCTCTCGGGAGGAGACATCGCGAGATAGGCTCTATTTCGCCGCATACCCGAAAGTTTAGGTCGGATTTACCCGTTTGGGTAATTGTCAAAAAAATATTTTTGAATAAAATGGTGTTTGTATCGTGAACGAAACGTGAATGAATCGTGAATGATACGAACATCTTTTTTTATTTAATTCTTAATTTAATAGGAGGACTTATTATGGGTAAAAAAATACCTATGTGGCAGACTCTCCTCGTGTTCGTAGTTCTACTTGCGCTCCTTTATTGGGGTATAGTGGTAGACCAGGACGCAGCAGAAGGCCATGTCGCACTTATTTTCGCAGCATCATTCGCTGCAATCATTGCAATCGCCAACGGTTGGAAATGGGCTTACTTAGAGCAGGGTATCTTAGCTGCTATCAACAGAACTATGCAGGCTATACTGATACTCGCAGTCGTAGGTCTCATGCTCAGCTCGTGGGTATCAGGCGGCGTAGTACCTTCGATGATGTACTACGGAATCAAGGTCATCAGCCCTAAGATTTTCTTATTCACGGCTTGTCTGCTTTGCTCCATCGTATCGCTTGCTACAGGTTCGTCCTGGTCGACGGCAGGCTCCATGGGAGCGGCTATCATGGGAGTAGGAATCGCTCTCGGTTTCTCGCCTGCTATGACAGCCGGCGCAGTAGTATCCGGAGCTTACTTCGGAGACAAGATGTCACCGCTTTCCGATACTACCAACTTAGCTCCTGCAGTAGCGGGAACTACTCTGTTCGAGCATATCGGGCACATGATTTACACTGTAACCCCGTCGATGATTATCGCTCTCGCTGCTTACCTCGTATTAGGATTCACGCAGGGCGGCGGAGCTGCAGATGTAGGTACCATCGATATAATCTTAAACTTCATCACCGATAACTTCAAGGTAGGCATCATCTACTTAATTCCGCCAATCTTCGTTATCGTGGCTGTAGCGCTCAAGCTTCCTGCACTTCCGTCGCTTATCGGCGGCGTGGCTCTCGGTATTCCGTTTATGGCTATGCAGGACGCAAGCACTCTTAAGAGCGTTCCGTCAATCCTCAACTACGGTTGGACTACGGATATTCCTGAGGGGGTAATTCAGACTGAAGCTGACGAAATCTTCTGGGGCAAGCTGGCAGGTCTGCTTTCGGCAGGCGGAATGGACGGTATGATGTGGACGATATCCCTCATACTCTGCGCAATGTGCTTCGGCGGTATCGTAGACTGCACGGGAATGATGGCTCAGGTTGCACAGGCTATACTCAAGTTATCCGGCGGCACAAGAGGAGGACTCGTATTATGCACACTTCTTATGTGCGTAATCGTAAACGCGCTCTGCTCAGACCAGTACTTGGCAATCATACTTCCGGGAAGAATGTTCAAGGAATCCTTCGAGGACGCAAGACTTCACCCGAAGAACCTGTCAAGATGTCTGGAGGACTCCGGTACTATCACATCAAACTTCTTCCCTTGGAACACATGCGGAGCTACTATGAGAAAGTTCTTACAGATAGACTCAAGCTACATTCCTTATGCAATCCTTAACTGGCTGAACCCGCTTGTTTCGGCGTTCTACGGCTTCACGGGAATCACTATGGAGAAGATGTCCGATGAAATGTACGAGAGAGTTATGGAACAGAGAGAACAGGATAGACTTGATGCTCTTAAAGCTATGGAAGCATAATAAATGCCTCCTTAAAATATATAGCTTAGTTAAATAAAGGTCAAAAGGGTCGGGGTTTTCCGACTCTTTTGATTTGTAAAGAAACTGCTATAAAAAAATTATTTTTTTGATATTTATGGCGTATTTAACGCACAGATAGTATAATATGTTCATGCTGAAATATGTAGAATTGATTTACATCTTTACAATTTTTATAAGCGTAGCGGCATTTTCGATTCATATAACGGCAAGACTTAAGCAGTTGTCCGCCAACTCTCAGGTGATCAAGCTGAGAAGCACTACGAGGTTTCTTCTCACGGTTTTGCTTTTTAATTTCTCGGATTTTCTGATTATTTATCTCAGCAAGATGGACGACGATATAGATATATCCGCCATATATGTATTCGAAAACGTCCTCGAAATCGCTCTCTGCTATTTTCTGATATGCATAATGCGGGAATATCTGGGAGAGGAAGTTCCGAGGACGGTAGACAATGCGTTCATACTTATAGCCGTGGCGCTCATATATGCCGACGGTATATACGAGTGGCCCGACAGGGGACTCGACGGCATATATTTCAGGACGATGCTTGCGATAAACGCCGTGCCTGTACTTATCCTTATATACTACTCGATTGAAAGCTGGCGAAAAAGCAAGAGGAGCTCATCGGCTATGGAAGTGTCGGATTATTATTTGCTGACATATAATATTTTTTGCATAATGCTGAGTATCGTATGTATAGGCGCTAACGCCGATGCGCAGACCTATGTTCACTTTTTCAGCCACTCTCAAGAGGCTTACGTGATAATGTGGCTTATATTCAATGTTCTGAACTTTGTCTTCGTCTGGAAGACAATTTTGGTCGACGAAAGGACGGAATATGAGAGGGAGACGTCGACAGAGGAGTGTATGCGGCGGATTGCGGAAGCCTACGGGCTGTCGGACAGGGAAGCCGAGATAGGCAGGCTCATATATGACGGAATGAGTAACAGCGATATTTCGGAGCTTCTGTATATCTCTCTGAACACGGTCAAGGCGCATACATCGAACCTGTACAGGAAACTGAACGTAGCTAATCGCGTCCAGGCCGTGCAGGTGCTTAGAGGAGAGAAACGAAACGAAGATAGTAATTAAAAGCGGCAATTGTATGTTGCCGTTTTTTATCGGCTCGGCTGCGAGACCTTTCGGCGCATCTTAAAACCTTAAAACCTTAAGATATTAAGATATTAAAGCATACTTGAACGTTTAGTGAAGATAGAGCCATTTTCTTGACTTTGACTTGGGGTTTTTAGTATAATGTTTCAGTAAACCGCTGAGGAGGTTGGTATGAGAATAATAACGATATTGACAGGCGTACTCTTTATATTAGGTGGAGTATATCTTATAGCGAACGGAGGGGTCACTTTTCTTTCCGTGGCTTTTGTGGTCGGCGTATTGTTCGTAGTCGCCGGCATTATTGAGTGTCTTTCGTATTCGGGCTTCAGGGGTGACGGAGAGGACAAGTCGTGGGTAATGATAGACGGTATGACGACATTCGCGCTCGGAATGCTTATCCTTGTCGACAAGATATCCGCGGAGAACGCGGTACCGCAGGTTCTCGGACTTTGGGTGCTCATAACCGGTATCCGTAACTTCGTCCGCGCGTGGGAGCATATAGAGGACAGAAACAGTTTTTTTTACGACCACTTGCTGGTCGGACTTCTTAATTTCATCGTGGGTCTGTATGTCTTCTTTGACAGCGATATTTTCGGCTTCGCATCAATAATGCTCGTCGGGCTGTGCGTTGTCGTGCAGGGAATTAATATAGTAAATGTCGGAATGACTATAGTCATAATCAAGCCCGACTTCATCAAGACAAAGGAAGAAAAGGTGGAGGACGCCGCAAAAGCGGCTGTAGACGCGCACGAGGCGGCAAGAGAGGCCATCAAGGCGGCTAAGGCGGCGCAGGCTCAGCTAAAAAATGTCGTTGAGACTCCGGCGGAGCAGCTTGATAAGACCTTAGCGCCTAAGCCGACGGAATAAGCGAATTGAATATACAGTACAGAAGCGATAAGAAGCAATGAAGAATCAATATGATGCAGTTATAGTCGGCGGCGGCGCTTCGGGCCTCGCCGCGGCTATCACGGTGAAGAGAAGATGTCCGTCGTGGGATGTGGCGATATTCGAAAAAAAAGAAGTCTTCGGCAAAAAACTTTCAGCCACGGGAAACGGCAGATGTAATATATCCAACTCGGGCTGCGATAATTCCGAGATCGTGTTCGATTTTTTTTCGTCGTGCGGTATCAGCACGAAATGCGATTCAAGCGGCAGGATATATCCTTATTCGGAAGACGCCAGGGATGTCACGAGAGCATTGATAAACTCGGCAAGAGGCTGCGGAGTCGAGCTTTATAGCGATACGGCGGCGGTAAGGGTGGAGGCGGTTCCTTTTACGAAAAATCCAAAGGGCGGCTTCCATATTTTTGTTGCCGGAAAGGACTGCGCCGTATATGCCGAAAATCTGGTTTTATCCACAGGTGGTAAATCATATCCGTCATTCGGTACTACGGGCGACGGCTACATTATGGCGAGGAGCTTGGGTCATAAAGTCAATAAGCTGATTCCGTCTCTCACTGCAATAGAGATAAGCGACAACATAAAAAGTCTGAAAGGCCTTAGAATCAAGGCTGAGGCTTTTTTGTATCTGGACGGCGAGCTGCTGTTCAAGGAGAGGGGCGAGGTTCAATTCAGGGAGGCTTCGATTTCGGGAATATGCATAATGAATATGTCGAAGCTGGTGAAAGCTCTTAGGGGAGAGTCGCCTGAGGATTCGTTCAGACGCTATAAGATAAGACTCAATCTTATACCCGATTTCAGCTCGGCAGTAGTGAGGCATATGCTCGAGGAGAGACTCATGATGCCGGAGTTTGACGAGGCTGCCGCTCTTAATACTCTTGTTAAGAGGGAAATGGCTGAATATATAGTAAGAAAAGAAAGAGTATTTTTTGCTTCGCTTGATAAAAAAGCAATAACAATAAAAGAAAAGGCGGGCTTCCTCGCAGACGAGCTCTCGGATTTCAGATTGTCTGTTAGAGGGCTTAAAGGTTGGGAAGAGGCGCAGGTGACGTCGGGGGGCGTTCCCGTCAGCGAGCTTGATATGAATACGATGGAGTCGCTTATAGCGCCGGGACTCTTCATCACGGGAGAGCTTATCGACTATGACGGTCCTTGCGGGGGCTTCAATCTGCATAATGCGTGGCTCACGGGCATCAAAGCCGGCAGAGCGCTCGCGAGGTGAGAGCTATGATAGTAAGCGAGATAAAACTTAATATATCCGAAAGCCTTGAAAGCATTCCCCAAAAAATCCTCAAAAAAACCGGCAAAAAAGTCATAAACTGGAGAATCATCAGGGAATCAATCGACGCCAGAAACAAAAAAGACATTAAAAAGGTATATTCGGTTGAAGTAAACTACGACGAGGCAAAAATCGACTTCGAAAAAGATATGAAGCTAAGCCTCGGGCTTTCGTCCGTCGAATTTATCTCGGCTGAGGACGGTTGCGCGCCCGAGAAACATAAGAATGAATACGGCAGACCGATTGTGGTCGGCTTCGGACCCGCGGGAATCTTCGCCGCACTGGTATTGGCGCGCGCGGGGCTTTGTCCGATAGCAGTCGAAAGGGGAGCCGACGTAGACAGGAGAACCGCTCAGGTAGAGAAATTCTGGAAAGAGGGAATACTTGATATTAACTCCAACGTGCAGTTCGGAGAGGGCGGCGCGGGGACGTTCTCGGACGGCAAGCTTACGACAGGCATAAAAGACACCGCAACCGGCTTCGTGTTAAGTGAGCTTGTCAAACACGGAGCGCCGGAAGACATTATGTACAAGGCGAAGCCGCATGTCGGCACAGATATTCTCAGGACGGTAGTTAAGAGCTTGAGAGAAGAGATAACAGATCTCGGAGGCGAGGTGCGTTTCGGAACGCTCGCCACAGGCATCGAAAAGGAGCAGGGAGAGGTAATGGGGCTCAGGACGGTTGATGTCCGCGACGGTACGGAGCATATTATCCGCTCAAAAAACATAGTCTTCGCAATCGGTCACAGCTCGCGTGATACGCTTAGACGGCTGAAGGAGGAAAATATTTTTATGACTCCCAAGCCGTTTTCAATCGGTCTGAGGATAGAGCATAATCAGGAAGACATAGACATAGCACAGTACGGCAGACCCGCTTGTGAGATAGGACTCGGTGCGGCTGATTACAAGCTCGCCCACAGATGTGAGAACGGGAGAGGCGTATATACTTTTTGTATGTGCCCGGGTGGAGAAGTCATAGTAGCTTCGTCTCAGGAGGGCGGCGTGGTTACGAACGGGATGAGTTACCATAACAGAGATTCCGGCAAAGCGAATTCCGCGTTGCTTGTCGACGTCAGGGTAGATGATTTCGAATCCGATGACGTACTTGCGGGAGTGGAGTTTCAGGAAAAATACGAGAGACTCGCTTACATAAGCGCTAATGAATGCGGCAAAAACGAGAATGGCTGTAAGCATAAGGGCATAGGCGGCGGCAGCTACACGGCGCCTGTAGCCACGTGGGGAGAATTGAGGGACGGCGAGGCGCCCCATATAGAAAAATGCCTGCCGGCTTTCGCCCTCGACGCGATGAAAGAGGCAATGCCTCACCTCGGCAAAAAACTCAGAGGCTTCGATGATGACGAGGCAAGGGTGTACGCCGTAGAGGCAAGGAGCTCGTCGCCGGTGAGACTCGTACGCGACGGGAATTACGAGGGATATATAAGATATATTGACAATAATAATGAAAAAGTAAACTTAAGAGGCTTTTATCCCTGCGGCGAGGGCGCCGGCTACGCAGGCGGGATAATGTCGGCGGCGGTGGACGGAATCAAGGTTGCCGCCGCCATAATAAAAAAAGTCCGCCTGTGAAAGGCGGCTATCCGCACGTCAGTCCCCCGAGACGGCAAATTGGAGAGAATCCGTCAGCGGCATCAGGCTCTGCGGGCGTCGCCTCGGGGGACTTCTGACATCATCGGATTCACATTGTGCATACGGGGGCGGGGAGTTAAATAAGCTGTGAGAACTAAATTATGCAGCTTCCCGATTCGTATTTTCCGACCGCGTCTTTTATTCTGTTCATAGCTTCTATGATATAGGACTTCGGCATTGCGAGATTCAGCCTCGCGAAGCCCTTGGCGTTACCGACGAACATCTCATTGCCTGCTTCGATGAGGACTCCGGCATTATCCGCGAAGAAGAGCGGGAGATTATCGACATCAGGCAGCACTTTCGAGAAGTTAATCCAAGCGAAGTAGGTAGCGGCGGGCATCTTAAAGACGGCGTTAGGAATGTTATCCCTGAGGAAGCCTTCTACGTATTTGAGGTTTTCGTCTATATATGACTTAAGCTCCTCGAGCCAGACCTCGCCTTTTTCGTATGCGGCTTTGTGAGCTTCCACCGAAAGAGGGTTGCAGGCGCCGCAGATTTTATCTCTTTTTTTGAAATCATATCTTGCCTGTTTGTCGCGAATTATTATGCTCGAGTGCATAAGGCCCGCTAAGTTAAAGGTTTTGCTTGCCGATATGCAGGTTATGAGCTTTTCGTAGTCTTTCATAATATTTGCCATCGGAGTATGCACCTTGCCTGAGCGAAGCAGGTCGCAGTGTATTTCGTCGGAGATGACCCATACGCCGCAGCTTTTGCAGATTTCGGCGACTTTCTCCATTTCTTCCTTTTCCCAGATACGCCCGGTAGGGTTATGGGGATTGCAGAAAAATACGAGTTTAACCTTATCGTTTCTAAGCTTCTTTTCGAAATCATCGAAATCTATCGTGTAGTTCCCGTTATCGTAGATCAGCTCCGATTGCAGAAGCTCTACTCCGCTGTAATCCGCAGCTCTTTTGAAATATCCGTAAGCCGGAGTAAAGGTGAGAACCCTTTCGCCGTTTTTTACGAGATTTTCGACGAACTGGTGCAAGGCGGGAATTACTCCCGGAGAGAAAACGAGCTCCTCTCTGTTAAAAGTCAGGTCGTATCTTTTTTTGCACCATTCCTCGAATATGGCATAATACTCGGGGTCCGAAACGCCTGTATAGCCGAAGATTTTTTTTTCGAGTCTTCGGGAAATCGCCTCTCTTATTTCGTCCGCAACGGCAAATTCCATATCCGCAATCCACATACGAATGAACTCGTCGTCCGAATAGGTGAATCGCCTGTCGCGCTCGCTGCCGAGCACGAACGGTCTCCAGCTTTCTACATTTTCTGAATTGGTGTTTTTTCTGCTGATAATTTCATCAAAGTTATACCTGCTCATTTTTTCTCTTCATATACCTTTCGTGTTTTAACTTATATTTTATTTCATCAATACCTTTCCCGTCATCTCGCTCGGAATATCGAGCCCCATGAGAAAAAGTAGCGTCGGCGCTAAATCCGCCAACTTGCCCTCGCCCGAGAGAGCGTATTCGTTCATAACGCGCTCGGCTTCCCCGCAATTCGGAGCTACATAGCAGAGCGGGACCTTGTTAGTGGAGTGCGCCGTAAAAGGCTTCCCGTCCTTGTCGAGCATTTCGTCGCTGTTGCCGTGGTCGGCGGTGATGAGCATACTGCCGCCGGACTTGAGAACCGCGGCAACTATCTT
>JBHAFL010000105.1:0-9061 GCA_041856085.1 Anaerovoracaceae bacterium
CTCCTTCGTATAATTATTCGCTTTATCGTGGTATCCCACTAATATGATAAACTCTCTCTTTCCTATATTCTTTTCTTTTTATTAGGTATTTTTGTATTTTTTTTAGCAAAACCGAATTTTACATCTTTTTTAACCGAAAAACCCCTACGGCGTCCTTTGCCGCGTTAAAAGCGTTCGGGGTCCACCGTAGAGGTCTTTTGTTATATCCCTCTGCTCATATGTGAAAGAATACCGGGAGTTCGCCTTCTGTTTCTCATATTTTTCGCAGGTTTTCCGAAGATTTTTTGCAAAAATAATTGCATTATGCTATAATAATGTAAGATATCGGTAAATACAAAAGTAACACAAACAGCCCCCAAAACAAAAACGCATTTCTACAATCCTTATCGGTTTTGCGTAATCGAAGTCTCAAAAAAAGAACTCGAAATTCTTTGCGTTATACTTTTGAAATCACACATATTGCCGAGGGTATCGATATGTTCAGCTCTTGCGATACTCTCGCAGCTGTTAATAAATTATATTAGACGGGATTACGGAAGGAGTGTTATAAATGAAGAAAATTAAAAAGTCTTTGCTGTCCTTATTGGTATGTATGATTCTGGTGTCGCTTATGTTTCCTGCCGAAGCGGGTGCGGCCGAGAAGAAGTATTACATCAGGTCGGTGTCGGATTTGAAAAAAATTTCAAAAAACCTGAATGGAAAATTCTATCTGAAGAAAAATCTTGACTTGAAAAATCAGGAGTGGACGCCTATAGGTACTGCGGACAATCCGTTTACGGGAGAGTTCAACGGAAACGGATATACGATAAAAAATCTCAAGGTTACTAAAACCGACAATTATGCGGGCCTTTTCGGTCATGCAGTAGGGGCTAAGATTCGCAGAGTATGCGTTACGGGAAAGGTAGAAAACGTCAAAGAATACGGCGGCGGTATTCTCGGTCTTGCGGGAGAAAAAACCGTACTGTCCTATTGCGTGAGTAAGGTAGACGTTTCGGGAGCTGACCAGATAGGAGGAGTTGTAGGCCGTATCAGCGGCGGAGAAGCTAAATACTGTATCAATTACAAAGCTGTAACTGCTACAGGAAGAGCCGGCGGAGGCATTACGGCGGATTTGTATCCGTCAGGAACTGTCAGCAATTGTTTAAGCATTGGAGATGTTAACGGCGGAAACGACCTTACGGGAGGAATCACGGGAGGCTCTACCGCAGGTACCATTTCGGGCTGCGTAGTTATAGGAAACGTCACAAGCGCAGGCGGAAGAATAGGAGTAATTGCAGGAGACAACGCAAGCTATGCGGGAGCAAGAAGAGCAAACTACTTCCTTAAGACGGAAACCGTTAACAGCGTATTTGAATCAATTGTCGACAGCAGGGAGGCTATAGACTCCGCAGATGATGCGCAGGTGACAAGAATTAAAGACGCAGTTGCAAAAAAAATAAAATAAGCATTGATTTTATCAGGAAATTCTGAGCGAGCAGGGTCGTCATATTAAAGAGCTGGTATGGCGGCTCTTTTCCGTTCTATTTATAATAGAACGGACATTCGTGCTTCTTACATTCCACGTTTCTTTCGAAATGCGTGCACTCGATATCAGGAGTTTCTCCTAAATCGATTCCAAATTCTTTTTTTGTAAATTTCTCCCCTGCCAGCAGCGCAATAAACGAGTTTCTCTTGCAGCAGCGCGGTCCGTCCACCTTGGATATTTCTGTCAGGCACTCGCCAACTATCCTGTTTGTGAGCGCCCATGCTGCGAATGAGTATTGGTCGGAATCGTTTAGAATACTCGAGTATATTCCAAGTCCTACCGCCGCCCCGCAGCTTCCGTAGAGTCCGCAAAAAGCGGGAAGAATATTTTTTGCTCGCATCATGGCCTCCATAAGGTCATCTCTGAGAATTTCTACAGGTCTTCCCTGCTCCTTGTATGCCGAAGTCAGCATAACAGCCGGAAGCAAAAAATGATGTTGAGGGCAATGCATATTAAGAACAGGCGAGTCCATCAGGTGAAGCGCAAGCTCCGTCACACGTATTCGTTCTTGCTTCTCATAGATTGAAAGGCACTCCTCCATTATATATTTCGTCGCGTCATCATAGGATTTGAAGTTCATTTTTTGATCTCCTCATTATTATATTACTGCCATTTTATCGCTCTTTTCTGAATGAAATTCACAAGTCCGTTCAAAAAAGTGACTACTATGCCGACGAGTATTATTCCTGCCACTACATTCGTGTAGTTCGCATAGTGCGTGTAGTTTATTATATAGAAGCCCATACCGCTTGTCGCTCCCATCATCTCTGCAAACGTCAGCATCATTACCGAGGTCGTAACCGTCACCTTCAGTCCGGCTATTACGCTCGGAATCACATACGGAAGCAGTATTTTAGTAATCATTGTTCCGTCGCTTACATCAAGCGCCCTTGCCGAGTCAATAATTTTCGGTTCTATTGTCCCGACCCTTATTATCGTACTCAAAAATGTCGGCCAGAATATCCCGAGGACAATCACAAGCGCGGACGCGCTCCGAAATGTGGGCATTATTGCGATTAAGTACGGCGCGAAGACCACAGGCGGAATCGGCGTAAGCACATTCGCTATCGGATAAAATACCCCTTTTAGTTTCGGAATCCACCCTACGGGAAGCCCCAGACAAACCCCGAGCCCGATTCCTATAAAAAAGCCTACCGCAAGAAGCTCCATGGAGGAAATCACTCCGGCTGTTAAATACTTGTACTGAGTAAAAAATACATTGAACACATTCTCAGGAGACGGAACCAGCACAGGGTGCATCATGTCAAGCTTGCTTACAAAGAGCTCCCAAATCAGAAGCGCTGCCCATATTATAATCCCTATTCCCGAAAGCCCCGCGGGATTTGATTTTCTTCTCGTTATTTTACCGAGAAATATTACCTCAATGACAGCAATAAACACCAAAAATGCCGCAGGGCTCGCCACTGCTTTTTTGCCGGGAATCAGCACAGCTGTTATTAGCGACAGCATCAGTATATTCGCTGCATAAAATGAAATTCCCGACGGATTTAACTTTTTCTTATCAACCGATGAAGTCATGGTAAAATAGCTCCGTAAGTTTTCTTTTCAGTTCCTCATATTCCGAAGTCCGCGCAAGCTCGTTTCGATTTCGAGGTCTCCCAAAATCCACTTTGATGTCCGCTTCCGCCTTTCCCGGACTCATGTATATTATTCTGTCGGCAAGCAGTATTGCTTCGTCTATGTCGTGTGTTACGAAAACCACCGTCTTTTTTTTCGCTCCCGAAATCCAAAGCTGCTCAAGCAGCTGCTGAAGCTCAACTCTTCTCTTTGTGTCAACGGCTCCAAACGGCTCGTCTAATAACAGTATTTTCGCTTCCGTTGCCAGCGCCTTTGCAAGCGCTACTCTCTGCTGCATACCGCCTGACAGCTGATAGGGATACTTTTTTCGGTGTTCAAGCATACCGACCTTTTCAAGGTATCTGCCTGCAAGCTCAATTGCCTCTGCCTTGCGTAGTTTTTTTTGAGTTTGCCTTATACTGAACACCACATTTTTTTCAGCACTCATCCAAGGAAAAAGAGAATAGTGCTGGAATACTATAGCGCGCTCCTTGCCCGGTCCCGTTATCTCCTCACCGTCTATTAAAACGCTGCCGCCGTCAGGATGTCTGAGCCCCGCGAGTATGCCGAGCAAGGTACTTTTGCCGCAGCCCGAGTCTCCGATTATACAGACAAACTCGCCCTCTTCAATTTTCAGATTAAAATCTCTAAAAACCTGCTGTTCGCTGTTTATATCTCTGTATGAAAAATCTATGTCGGATATGTCAATTATATTCATACTTTATTATCGGCTTTGAAGCTTTCCATCAATTCTGCATAAAACGAATCACCTGTATTTCTCTCTGCAAGAAGTTTTAATGCTTCTTCGTATATTGTAGGATCTACGTGCTCTTCCATTGAGTATTCCGTATCGGCAGCTATGTCGCCGTTCGCTTTCATTACCTCATAAAAATCCGCCACCTTATTTTTGCTTGGGTCAATGGATATAACCATAGCGTTCTTATATTCTTCTTCTAAGCCATACATAATTGCTCTGACATACTCTTCGTCTTGACCGCTGTATTCCATAAGCGTTTTTATTGCAGTCTCGCTGTCTTTAACATATGTCTCATAGCCGCGAAGAACTGCCGTCTCAAACTTAACGAGCGCTTCGCGTTTGTTTTTGATGGCACTTCCGGATGTCGTCTGACGACAACAAGGAAAATCCGAAACGAAATCGCCTACGCGAGCCGCCACGGCAAGTCCGGCTTTTTTTGCTATATATCCGAAACCGCTGTTGGCGAATCCCAGATCCACTTCGCCTTTTTTAACCGCCTCCATTATTGAGTTCTGTGAGTCAAGATATATGAATTCAACGTCCTTATTTATGTCGAATCCCGCCTCCCTGAGGTAACCTTTCATAACCATATGGCCGGTTTCCATTCTGAAGCAGCCTATTTTTTTGCCTGCGAAGTCTTCCGCCGTCTTTATAGAATCCGTATTCTCAGGCTTAACTATTATTTCACTCCCCTCGGCTATTGTCCCTGCGATAACGTAAACGTCCGAGCCCTGCGAAACAAACGAGCACGTAGGTATTACCCCGAAAGGCAGTATATCCAGCTTGCCCTGCTCTACCGCGGCGAGGCCGTCAGCTAAATTCGATATGGTTTCAAACTCTACGTTTACGCCTTCTTCTTCGTAGTATCCGAGCTGCTTCGCAAGTATAATGCATGCAGTCTTAATATCGAGTCCGAGCATCCCTACCTTGATTGTTTCCACCTTTGCCACGTTCCCGGATTCGCCGGCTGCGCTCGCTCCGCCTGTATCGCTGCCGCCGCAGCCTGAAACCGAAATCGACATCGCAGCTATAATCGAGATAACCGCTACAAGCTTAAGTATTCTTTTCATTTTTTCTCTCCATAGTTTATTTTATTAGACTTGGTCTAATAAGTGCCAATATATTATCGTATTTTCAGATAAATTTCAAGATTTTTATGAAAGTTTTTTTAGGTTCAGCGATATGTGATTCACATATTAACGCTTTCGATAAGTCTATGTTTTACCGGGGCAATAAAAACAGCGAAATTAGTATTAGCCGTAATAATCAAAAAATCCACTTTGCTAAGCTGCAAAAAAAGAACAGCTTTTGCTGTTCTTAAAAAGTTTTCTTTTTAATTCGGATTGGTGCGCCCTAACCGCTGACATAGAGCTTTTTTTCTGTGGATATCGCGCCGAATCGCTATTATTCAGTTATTTTTTATTTGACATATTCCTTGATTGTCGATATAAGCTCTTCCGACGACGGTATCAGAGAAATGAACCTCGGCTCGCCGTTTATTGTCATTGTCGGAAGGTTTGCAAGTCCCATCTTGACAAATCTCGGAATATCTTCTTTCACGCAATACTTGTATATTCTGTACTCCGCAAAATCCTTTATCTGCTCGAAAATATCCTCGATGGCAGCTCTCATATAGAAGCAGGCCGCGCACTGATCCGGGTCGAGCAAAAATAGCTCCACGATAACCTTATCCGCATTAGCATAGTCGGGAATCTCTACGCTCGAGGTATCCACCACGGTCTCATAGTTCTTAATGAGCTCTCTTGTCGAATCAAGATGTTTGACAGCATGGGCACAGGCGACGGTATTCTCTATCGGCGTATCGTACGGCATATCGCACCCCGGACTAATAATATAGTTGCCGTCCGAAACCTCACGAACCGAATCAATCAGGTCTACAACGGATTTCATATTATCTTCCTGATTTCCGAAAAGCATCGTAGTGGTCAAAGGAATATTGCCTCCGATTGTAATATTATATCGGTCGGTAACTTTTTTTGCCTCCGGCATATTAACATTTTCATCTATTGAGATTCCGTCGGGCCCCATCTTGCACATTACTTCAATCTGCTTGGTCGCGTTACCGCAGACGAAGAATGAGGAGTATGCACCGCGAGCTCTGATGTAGTCAAACACCGCCTTAAATCCCTCTGAAAGAATCTTTTCAATCATCTTAGGCGAAATCTGCGATACAAGAGGGTCTACCACTGCGATTACGTCCATACCCGCGTCCAAATACATTCTCGTCATCTCAATGGCAACCTGAGCGCAATAACCGACGAGGTCTTTTGTATACTGAGGGTCGCTCACCATATCCATGAAAATATCGGTTCCTCTAAGGTGTGACGCAAGGGTGAACGGCCCGCAAATAAGTCCGTACAACGCCACTTCATCACCTATTTCTTTTTTAACGCGTCTCATCGCGTTAAGAATCATAGGAATTCTTCCCGATTCCTCATTCGGAATCAGGCAATTACACGGGATTCCCTTTTCCTCACCTGCCCATGGGTGCGATTTAACCGACGGAGGATTGTTTTCAGCCCATTTTAATTCGCAGCCGAGTATCTCCGCTTCAACCTGAAGATCGAACATAATAGGCATTCCGTCAGGCGTATAAAGCTTATGAACCTCCAAAAGCGACTCGACCAGCTTATCTTCATCGGTCAAAAGCTGCTCCGCAGTATATCCCTTCAGCTTCCCTGCGTGCACTCCGGCAAACGGAATCCATGGAATATCGCCGGTCTTCTCATGTCTTAATGTCCTCAGCACTAATTCTTTTCCCATATATCTTCTCCTTACTATAGTATTTTTATACTTTCACTCTTATGGGGTAATTTTACTATATACGGATAAAAAAAAGAGAGAAAATTCCGTGATTGTTTTGTTATATTATTTGATTTTGTTGCTTATAGCCCCGTTATTTCATCTCCAATTCTCCGTTTACTATCATTCTTGCTACGAGCTCGGTACAGAATGAAACCGTTGCCGCACAGTGATGTGTGCCGAAGCTCTCCATATATTTTCGATCTCCCTCTTCGGTTTTCCAATCGAAAACGCCGCCCAAATTATGGTTGAGTACCTCCTTGCAGAGGATACCTCCATATTTTTGTCTGAATTTTTCCGTTATGTCACGTATTATCGCGTGACATTCATCGTAGTCTCCGTCAAGATCATCAATCGGTCTCCCTTTTGCGAGAGATATTATCATTGCCGCGCCGTTTAAGGCTCCGCATGTGCCGTCGAGGGTACACCCCGTTCCTCCCGCCATACCGAAACACGATTTTAACATTTCCGAAGTTACGCCGAAATCCGGAAATGCTCTGTATATACCGTTCAATGTGCTCTGTATGCAATTCCCGTATAGGGTTTCCGTGGAATAGCCGCAGTTTTTTGCCTTAACCACCAGCGCTTCTTTCAGTTCATTTGAAAGATCATCATATTTTCCCATATCGGTTCTCCTAAGCTATCATTCCGCCTCTTTAGTTAGACGCTTCCTTTACAAGATAAGCAATGTAGATTCTTATTGCCTCCTTGAAGCTTTCAAGCGGAAGCATCTCATCTTCCATATGTGCCGTTTCAGGGTCCTGCGGGAATACGGGTCCCCATGATACGAAGTTGTCGAGCGACTTCGCATATGAGCAGCCCGCGGCAAGCACGAAGTCGTTCTTATATCCGAATTCCTCATATGTCTCCGCCATTCTGTCGAGCCAGTCCTTATTGCTGTCGACGAAGAGCGGCTCAAGGTTCTCAATCATCGTAGCCCTGTAGCCGTATTTTTCTTCCCCTCTTTTCAGGCAGTCCACTACGTCCTGTCCCTTGATTCCGTATCTCGCGCGGACATTGAAGTTGATTATGACCTTGTCTCCCTCTCTCCTTAACGTAGTCGGTACGATGGTCGTGTCTCCGCCCTCTTCCTCAGACTCCACAAGAGCTCTGTCAAGGAATGTTTCTTTGCCGTCATCGGCAAAAAATTCCGCGATGAAGTCGGCGAAACGAAGTCTTCCGAGTTCCCTAAGCTCTTTTGCAAGCATAACTATCGCATTTTTCCCGAGCTGAGGCTGGGAACTGTGCGCGCCGATGCCGTCAAGCTCGTGTTTTTCTCCGTTTAATATATATGAGGCGGACGACGGGATTGAGTTCACGCCGTAGCCTCCTTTCAGCTCCGCTATGCCGCTCAGGTCTTCCTCAAAGGCAAGCTCTACGTCGAGATATCCTTTTTCTCTGTTATAGATAGGAAAAGAGCCGTCAGGCGAATAGCCGTAATCGGGGAGGTCGAATTCTCTCTTATAAGAGTCGATATCCGACCAGTAGCTTTCTTCCGAGGTTCCGACTATCAATCTGATTTCTTTATTGGGTACAATGCCGTTGTCTTTTAAGAATTTCAGCGCGTAAAGGCTCATTACAGCCGGCCCCTTATCGTCTCCTATTCCTCTTCCATAGATGTTTCCGTCTCTTATCGACATCTCAAAAGGCGGCCTTGTCCATTTGCTTAGCTCTCCCGGCTCAACCACGTCGCAGTGAAACAGCACACCGAGTATCGGTCTTCCCTCGCCGTACGATATAGTCGCGACGTCGTGCGTACTCGCAACTTTCACTTCGAATCCCATACTTTTCGCCATTTCTATCACATAGTCGAGCGCTTCATCGGTCTTCTCCTTTACTCCGTTTACCGATTCGATTGCGATTAGGTTCTTAGTATCCTCAAGAATTTTGTCCATCTCTCTTTCGATATATGCATTTATTTTTTCTATCATATTTTCTCTCTCCTCTTCAAGAATCACATATAGCTCCAACATTATTAAAGATGCATTTTGTCACGTACATCTTCATATTAAATCTCTTCACATTGTATCATCAACTAAAAAGACCGTCAACGGGCTTGCGTTAAACTCCTCGCGCCTGCGTTTTTTCCCACTGTAAAAAACAGCTTGGAATTTCTCGAAAAAAACTCACAAGCTGTTTAGCTGCGGTATATGACGTTCCGTATCCGGATATTTGCCGTCTTCCGGCGTTTTATTGTTAATCGGAAAGCTCGAGCAGTTTTACCCCGTCCTGTCCGTCAATTTCCCCGACCAGAACGGCTACATGCTCCTGCCTTGAAGTAGGAACGTTTTTCCCCACGTAATCGGCTCTTATCGGAAGCTCCCTGTGCCCCCTGTCTATGAGAACGGCGAGCTGTATCTGAGCCGCCCGCCCATAGC
>JBHAFL010000106.1:0-12083 GCA_041856085.1 Anaerovoracaceae bacterium
CGTTTCGACGGGCTCGGCATGCTCGTCAAACAAAAACCGGAAAGCGGGTTCCCATGTGCTGAATGCGATGAAGCTCTCTAAAAAAGAAATCGAGGGAGCGATAAGATTCAGCTTAAGCGAGTTCACTACGGTAGAGGAAATAGATTATACCGTTTCTAAGGTCAAGGAAGCGGTAGACCGCTTCAGGAGACTGGGGAGCTTCAGGTAATTCGGACTGCGTGACGGAATCGGGTAAAATATCTTTTGCCCGTATTTTTTAAGGACGGAACTTCGATAGGATAGAAGATTTTTTGCATAAAAAGGAGAATAAAATGACTAAAGAAAAAATAGAGGGAGTATGGGAAGCTTTCAAGGGGCAGTCAGACGACTATTTAACTGCGCTGCTCGTTATAGCAGCCGGAATTCTTATCATTAAGATGACGACCAAGATAGCAAAAAAAGCTCTCGAAAAATCGTCCCTCGACGCGAGCGTATACTCGTTTATATTAACCATAATTAAATATTCGCTCTACGTGGTTATAGCCGTCATAGTCCTTTCGGTGCTTAACGTGCCGACTGCGCCGCTCGTTACCGTAATCGGCGCGATGGGCGCCGCAATTGCGCTGGCGCTCAAGGACAGCCTTTCGAATGTCGCCTCGGGGATATTGATTCTCCTCAGACACCCGTTTAAGCAAGGGGACTTCGTTTCGGCGGGCGGCTTCGACGGAATTGTTGACAGCATTGATATAATATCCACCACATTAAAAACCGTAGACAACAGGCGCGTCATAATACCTAACAGTCAGGTAATGGGTAACGCCATAGTGAACAGCACCCACGAGACCGTGAGGAGAATCGACCTGTCATTCGGAATATCATATAAGTCGGATATTGAGGCGGCGAAAGAGGCCGTTTTGTCGGCGGCGACGTCGAATTCAAGCGTACTTTCGGAGCCTGAGCCGTTCGCGGGAGTCGGTACGCTCGGAGAGTCCGCCGTAAACATAGATTTGAGATGCTGGGTTGAAACCTCGCGCTATCTCGCAACCAAGTATGAGATTACCGAGGCTGTAAGAAAGGCTTTCGGAGACAAGGGAATTGAGATACCGTATGCGCAGCTCGATGTGCACATAGATAATAAAAACAGTTAATTTGCGGATTACCGGCGCCAACTCGATTTGCCGGTTCAGGAGGAAAAAATGAACGAAAAGAATATTTTGATAGTAAGGTGCGGTGAAGTCGCGCTCAAGGGAATGAATAAGCCTTACTTCGAGAGAATGCTCGCAGACAGAATCAAGGCAAGCCTGAGGGGGCTCGCGGATATCGGAAAGGGGAAAGCCCTGGACATATACCGCAGCGAGGGCTTAATCTACATATATGCGGATAAGGAGCTCGAAAAAAATGAAGTGGCACGCAGGGTCACAAAGGTCTTCGGAGTGGCGTCGGTGTCCGCGGCGGTAGAGGCGAAGTCGGACCTCGACGCGATAGGTGAAGAGGCTGTCGGATATATGAACAGGCTAATCGAAGAAAAGGGCGTTAAGACCTTTAAGGTTGAGGCGAAGAGGGCGGACAAGAGCTTCCCCGTGAAATCACCTGAAATAGGCAGGATAATCGGGGCTAAGGTTCTGAGCGGATGCAAGGTTCTGAAAGTTGACGTGCACAATCCCGATGTAATCCTCAAGGTTGATTTAAGACATAATATCTCATACATCTACGACTCAAAGATAAGCGGACTCGGCGGACTTCCGCTCGGAACCAACGGCAGGGGAATGTCGCTGCTTTCCGGGGGTATCGACAGTCCCGTCGCTACATGGATGATGGCGAAACGCGGTATGATGATTGAAGCGGTACACTTCCATTCCTATCCTTACACCTCGGAGAGAGCGAGAGAAAAAGTTATCGAGCTCGCAGAGATAGTGGCGTCATACTGCGGCAAATTCAAGATGCATATAGTGAACATTTTGCCTATCCAGGAGGCGATAGTAAGAAACTGCCCGGAGGAGGAGACCACTATTCTCGTCAGAAGATTTATGATGAAAATAGCCGAGAAATTAGCTGAGAAAAGCGGTTGCCAGGCGCTGATTACGGGAGAGAACCTCGGACAGGTGGCGTCGCAGACGGCGGAGGCGCTCTATGTGACCGATAATGCGGTTTCAATGCCGGTGTTCAGACCGCTGATCGGTATGGACAAGATAGAGATTATGGACAGAGCTATGGAGATAGGCACCTACGAGAAGTCTATCGAGCCGTATGAGGACTGCTGCACCGTATTTCTGCCTAAGCACCCTGCGACAAAGCCTAAGCTCGAACGCATACTTGCGAGCGAGTCGCGTTTAGACGCAGACAGTTTAGTAAACACCGCAGTTGAGTCCGAAGAATGCGTGACGATATCCGCAGACGCTTAGAGAGGCGACAAGATAATACGAGCTAACAGGGGTTCTCATAATATCAATCATATCGTAAATATTATGCGGATTAGTACTTTTTTGTTGCAATAGCCAAAAATGAGTGCTAAAATAACTAATAATATTAGTGAATTAATGATATGCGGATGCTGACTCTAAAATGGGAGTATTTGTGTATTTTTCCGCTTTAATCGGGATTTTCGAGTTTATATTAAGAGCCAAGGTTGAGGTTTGTATAGTTGATTGACTTTCACACACATATACTTCCTGCGATAGATGACGGCAGCAAGGACATAGACATGACAAGGAGTATGCTCGAGATGGAGTCTTCCATCGGTGTGAAGCATATCGTAGCGACGCCGCACTTCTATGCACATAGAATGCGTGTGGCGGATTTCGTTCATAACAGAGCCGCGGCGTTTGAGAGCATTCGCCCGCAGCTTGAAGCGGCGAACTTAACGGATATAAGATTAGGCGCCGAGGTGCACTACTTCGAAGGCATAGGCAGAGCTGACAGGCTACCGGAGCTATTGATACAGGGAACCCGGACGATTCTGTTAGAGATGCCGTTTTTAAGCTGGGACGAGCAGGTTTACAGGGATGTCTATGACCTTACTGCAAAAAAAAACTATCGTGTGGTTCTCGCGCACATTGAGCGCTATACTGAGCTCCAAAAGAAGCTTCTTTTCAGCAAGTCGGTGTTTGACAGAATTTTAGAGCTTCCGCTTGTGCTTCAGATAAACGCCGGAAGCTTCGAAGACAAAAAAAAAGCAAGGTTTTGCGACAGGCTGATTGAGCGGGGCGCGGATATAATAGTCGGAAGTGATTGCCATAATATATCGACGCGGAGACCTAATCTGGATATTGCCAAGTCGCATATTATATCGAATTTCGGAGAAACCGCATTTGACATAATGCAGAAGCTGTCCAAAGAGGTATCGGGGATATGAAAAAACAGACAATTAAACTGATAGCCGGAATTGTGCTGGCGGTGCTTGTTATCGTGGCTTTCGGGTTAGTCCTCAAGTACATAGAAAAGTCCGGTCAAAAAAAAGGAGACAATTCACGTACCCAGCACAGTATGTATATAGATATTGTGATAGACGGGGAAGAGTATGAAACGAATCATAATATTGAGAGCTATTTGCTTTACGGCACTGATGAAAACGGATCTCCGGCGGATTCGCCTGAGGGTTATCACGGAGCTATGGCTGATTTCATTCTTCTCGCAATTCTCGATAAAACTACTGAAAAATATGCTTTAGTCGAAATTGATCGTAATACCATGTTCGATGTGAATATGATAGGGCCGAACGGCGAGTCCGGCTTTTCATCCTTTCAGCAGATAACCGGAGCCAGTTGGTATGGTCAAAATCCGACTCAGAGCGCTGAAAATATGACAAGAACCATTTCGGATTTGTTCGGGGGGCTTCCGATAAACGGATATTTTTCGATTGGCATAGGCGAGCTTCATAAGCTTAACGAGGCGGTCGGCGGAGTAACCGTCACTGTGCCGGACGACGCGCTCATCGAAGCGGATCCTGCCTTTGTGAAGGGCGCCGAGATCAAGCTGTCGGACAAGCAGGCTGAGATTTTTGTTCGGAGCAGAATGAATTACGGCAAGGGCACCAATGAAGAGAGAATGGCGCGGCAAAGAATATTCTTAAATGCTCTGCTTGCGAACCTGAGAGAGAAAGCTCAAAAAAATCCGAATATTGCGGAGCACATTTATGAGGAACTTGCCGATACGGCGGCGACGAATATGAGAGCAAATAACTTCTCAAAAATCGCCAATCATATTTTGAAGAGCGAGAAAATCGAGGGCAGCGACGCGGCGGGAATAATAGCTCTTGAGGGTAAGCATACTGTCGGCAGACATCTTGACGACGGACTTGAACACGAAGAATTCTATTGCGATTACGACTCTATGGTAGAGCTTCTAAAAGAAGCCATAGGACTCAAGCCGTTTACCTATGAATGAGCTGCCGCGGCGTTCAGTTAATCGGCGAACGTCGCTTGGCGATAAGATATTTAGAGCTTTTAGCCGAACTAAAGAAGCGAGAGCGGCATATAATTGTTATAGGACGTAATTATAAGGGATTATTAAATGACTAAAACAGAACAACCAAATCATAAATTTCACGATAATCAGGAGATTGAAATCGATCTTATCGACCTGATGTATTATTTCAGGAGCAAGCTCGTTTATATAATATTGATGTTTTTAATCGGCGCTGTAGCTGCGGGCACGATAACACGCTTCGCGATTACTCCTAAGTATACGGCTACCTCGGTAATGTATATGGTATCGTCGTCGTCCGGCTCTGTAGTGGATCTTACGGACATTAACATAGGAACGTCCATTTCAGCCGACTACATCGAGCTTATGAAGACGAGACCCATAATAGAGGGAGTTATCAGCGACCTCAGCCTTGACAAGACTTATGAAGAGGTTCTTGAAATGGTTGATCTTTCGGTTAAACCGAACACGCGAATCATAATGATTGCCGTCACAAGTCATTATCCGGAAGAAGCGATGAATATCGCCAATGCGATAGCTAAGAGAACAGAGGTTCAGCTTCCGAAGACTATGGATTCGCCTAAGCCGAATATCGCGGAAGACGCCATCCTGCCGCTTAATCCGAGCAGCCCGTCGCTTACTAAAAATACCATGCTGGGGGCGCTTGCGATGCTCGTACTCGCGCTCGGACTCCTGACTCTCCGATATATAACCAACGACACAATTAAGACAGGTGAGGATGTAGAGAAGTATTTCGGGGTACTTCCTCTCACCGTAATACCTGAGAGCAGCTTTGACGGCATCAAAAAAGACGATTCGGTCGGGGTTAAGAGAAAGAAAAAAAATAAAAGAAAAGCGAGAGGGGGTAACTAAGCAATGGAAGACAACAGAGATTTCAGACTCTATACCCCCGAGGGAACTGTAAACTTCGGAATCGACCCGGATATGCCTTATGCCGTTGAGGAGGCGCTTAACAGATTAAGAGTAAATATCAGATTCCTCGGAAGCGATATCAAAAAAATAATGATAACCAGCGCTGACGAAAACGAGGGTAAGAGCTTCGTGGCTATGAATATATGGCGTCAGATGGCGACAGCCGGAGACAAATGCGTACTCCTTGATATAGATATGCGCAAGTCAAATATGACGGAGATATATAAAATGAGAAGAGAGGACGGTCTTGAGATAAAGGGAACCTCACAGTTCCTGTCGGATACGTCCACGGATATCAGGGAGATAATCCTGCATACGGACAAGCCCTACGGCGATATAATTCCGAATTCGGAGAACATAATAAATCCGTCGATGCTTTTAGAGAGCAGGAGATTCGAGCTCATGGTCGAATGGCTTGCCAAGAATTACAGATATGTATTCTTTGATTCTCCGCCGCTCGGTCTCGTATCCGACGCGGTTAGAATCGGCAGTCTCTGCGACGGTGCGATTCTCACCGTGAGAAGCAATCAAACCTCCCGAGCGGCAGTGAAAAACGCCATTCAGCAGCTTGAGCGCGCGGGCTGTCCGTTTCTCGGCATTGTACTTAACAGAGTTGCCGTTAATAAGGGCGGCTATTACAGTAAGTACGGCTACGGCTATTACGGCAAGTAATCGTTGATATCGTCTAATAATCCTCTTCGGATTTTAGAAATATAGTTCGTGAGATTGATCATCTCACAGATCTATGGCAGGTTTGCCTTGACTAATCCGATAAACTGAGTTAAAATACTTCTTGCAGTTGATTATGCCACCCATCCTGAAAAGGATACAATCGGCTGTAATACGTATTTATGACTAAAATCGGCAAATGGCATATCTGCCGAAAAGCTAATGCTATATAGCAAATAATCAATTTAAGGAAGGTGAACACCAATGAAAATGAAAAAAATCGTTTGTCTGGTAGTAGCACTCGTAATGGTGATTTCCGGAAGCGTTTATGCTTTCGCATCATCACCGGTAACTCCTAACTATCCGTGGGTTACTGCTACAACTCCTACTACGCCGGCAACTAACACTGACCCTGCAGAGCCTACAACTGAGCAGAAGATTGCTGAGGTTAAAGCAGCTTACGACAGCATCACTGTTAAGACGAGATCCTCCGTTAAGACTGTTTCAGGTAAAAAGGCTGTAGCTCTTACTTGGAGCTTCCCTGCTGACGCTCCGTTCGACGGATACGTAGTATATAAGTCAACTAAGAGAAACTCCGGATTCAAGGCTGTTAAGACTATTAACAGCGTAACTAAGAAGTCTTTCACAGACACTAAGGTTAAGGCCGGACAGAAATATTTCTACATGGTTAAGGCTTACAAGCTCGTTGACGGCGTTAAGGTTTACACGACTACGCATGTTAAAGCGTGGAGAACAGTTTAATAATTAAGTTTATTGACTTAAATAATGGGTGGGTAATTTGTTTTTGAATAAACTCAAAATAGGGCGGCTCGACTGCCCTATTTTGGTGCGAGGAGACTTGCTATAAATCTATAAAGAGAATATAATTTAGAACACAATAACTAAGATACCGAGGGGGTAAAAATGAGAAGATTAACAACAAGAAGAATTACTGTATTTGTTATGACGGTATTTCTCATCGCGTCAACGGCGATATCGGGCTATGCTGCGGAGAATGCCGTTGGTCCCGGGGACGACTTTTTTAACTATGTGAACGAAGACTTTCTGAAAGATAAGAGGATTGACCCCGCGACGGGAGAGTGGAGCGTAACCTCCGCTCTTGCGGAAGATACCGATAAGAGGACGGACGAGATCATTGAAGAGCTTGGCGAACATTTCAGAAGCTATCCTAAGGGAAGCACTAAGAGAAAGATTGCCGACTACTACCTTTCAGCGAAAGACAGGGAGTCGAGGGAAGCCGCCGGCCTTAAGGGCATAGAGCGTTTCATCACGCAGGTCAGAGAGGCTGACAGCATAAAAGAGCTCGGATATGCATGGGCGGATATATCGAATTATTCCTCTTCGCTGCCGGTGCTTATTTCATACGAAACGAATCCGAGCGATGCAGAACGATATATTTACTACATCTGCGGGGACACCACCGATGTTGATTTCAGCAGTCTTCGGAAAACCGAAAGAGATGCCGTTAAAAAATATATCGCTACCTTGCTCGAAGCGGCAGGAGAGACTGAGGACGAGGCGAAAGAATCCGCTGCGGGAGTTCTTAAGTATCTAAAGGATATGTCATATGTGAGCAATGTGAATTATGATAAATACATAGACGTCGGCGGCAAGGAATATTGCTATTACAGCATTACAGAGCTTCAGAAGCTCTATCCGAATCTTGATATCGCCAGGATGATGGAGATTATGGGAGCAGTTATGGACGAGTATTATGTTATCCCTAAGGATAAGTTCATTGTCGAAGACCCTAATTTCTCAAAAGCGTTAAGCATGAAATATCTCAAAAAAAGCAAGCTGGAGATTATGAAAGACGTAACCGTGTTTATGCTTATCGACTCGCTCGCGTCTCAGTACGAATGTATGCCTGAGGCGATTCAGAAAGCGAATATAAGTGTGACAAATAAGCTTTTCGAGCTCTCTGAGGAATATGATTTTGAGCGGCAGGCTTTTGAGTGCACCAGATTCCTTTTGGAGTCCGAGATAGGCAAGCTTTATACGGACAGGTATTTTTCGGAAGAGATGAAAGCGGAGGCACGCGCGATGGTTGAAGACATTATGGAAGCCTACCGCAATAAGATAGCGAGCGCCTCATGGCTCAGCTCTAAAACAAAAAATGCGGCGCTGAAAAAACTCGATTCCATAACCCTAAACGTAGGTTATCCTGACGGAGAATGGGGTAACGCTATAGACACGGTCGACATAAAAGCCGTGGAAGACGGGGGAGACTGCCTCTCAAACGTAATCGCATACTTAAGAGATCGCGCTAAACCGGAGACCCCTTATGAGTTTGCTGACAAAAGCAAATGGCCTCTCGGCGTTACCGAGGTCAATGCTATGTATAGCCCGCTGAGCAACTCGGTAAGTATCCCTGCGGGAATACTCCAGCCGCCGTTTTATCTGTCGGGCGACGATTATGACTATGCATATAATATGGGAGCTACGGGCTATACTGTGGCTCACGAAATAACACATGCTTTTGATAACAATGGCTCAAAATACGACGGAAAAGGAAACTACAAAAACTGGTGGACGAAAACGGACAAGAAACGCTATAAGAAGCTCCAGAATAAGATGATAAAATATTACAGCAAATACAAAATTCACGGTATCAATGTCGACGGGGAGTTGACTCTCGCGGAGAATATAGCCGATATTGGCGGTTTAGAGTGCGTGCTGAGCCTTATACCGAACGAAGAAGAAGACAGTCTTAAGACTTTCTTCGAGGGCTATGCGAGAAGCTGGGCGTCGAAATACACTAAGGAAACTGCAAAATACATTCTTAAGAACGATGAACACGCTCCGGACTCGGTGAGAGTCAACGGAGTCGTAAGCTCGATGGACGAGTTCTATGAGGCTTATGGCGTCAAAAAAGGCGACAAGATGTACATTGAACCTGACAAGCGCGTCCGACTCTGGAACTGACATGTTGATGCCGGTTTTTTGCGGTAGGCTGCCTATAAAATTATCTTTCAAAATTTTCTGAAAAATTAACTTGCTTTTTTTCTCGGTCTGTAGTAATATCATAGCATTATTATTCAGGAGGTTCTTCAAAATGGAAAGAGAACGATTAGGAAGCAGACTTGGCTTCATATTACTCAGTGCCGGCTGCGCAATAGGCTGCGGCAACGTTTGGAAATTCCCGTGGATGGCAGGACAGTACGGTGGCGGCGGTTTCGTACTTATTTATGTAATTTGCCTCATATTGCTCGGTCTTCCTGTAATGACTATGGAATTCTCAATCGGCAGAGCCGCGCAGGCGTCTCCGGTAAGTATGTATCAGAAACTCGAAAAGAAGGGCTCTAAGTGGCATATCCACGGCTATATATCATTTTTCGGCAATGTTGCCCTTATGGCATTCTATACCGTGGTAACAGGCTGGATGATTTACTATTTCGTAAGCTTTGTGAGGGGCAATACCGCTGACCTCGGTTTCGGCGCGATGATTACGAATCCGGGACTAAACGTATTATACCTTGCCGTGACGGTTGTACTCGGCTTCGCTATCTTAAGTTTCGATCTTCAGACCGGACTTGAGAAAGTTACTAAATATATGATGTTGTGTTTGTTTTTCCTTATGATAGTTTTAGCTGTAAACAGCTTTACACTTTCAGGAGCTAAAGAGGGCCTTGCATTCTATCTCGTACCGGAATTTGATAAGATTACACCGTCCGTTATAGTCGGCGCGATGAATCAGGCCTTCTTCACCCTGTCAATCGGCATGGGCTCGATGGCGATCTTCGGCTCATATATAGATAAAAAGAACACTCTTTTGGGCGAATCTATTAACGTAATAGCTCTCGACACTTTCGTGGCTATAGTTGCGGGACTTATTATATTCCCTGCATGCTTCACATACGGCCTTGAGGTCGGAGCCGGTCCGTCGCTGCTGTTCGACACGATGGCTACCGTATTTAATAATATGAGCGGCGGCAGATTCTGGGGCTCATTATTCTTCCTATTCATGGTATTCGCAGCTCTTTCGACCGTGCTTGCGGTATTCGAGAATATTCTTGCTTGCTTAAGAGAGCTCACGGGCTGGTCAAGAAGAAAGGGCTCCGTCATAAGCGCAGTGGCCATATTTGTTTTATCGCTGACAACTGCGCTCGGATTCACGGTTATCAAGTTCCAGCCGTTCGCGGAGGGCTCGGTATTCCTTGATTTCTGGGATTTCATAGTGTCGAATAACATATTGCCGCTCGGCTCGCTCGTATTCGCAGTGTTCTGCTGCAATCGCTTCGGCTGGGGCTGGGATAATTTCGTGCTCGAAGCCAATACGGGAAACGGTCCTAAGATAAAGCAGTGGATGAAGCCGGTATTCAGGTTCGTAGTGCCGGGGGCAATCCTCGTAATCTACGTGGTCGGACTGGTGAATTTTAACTGGAAATAATCTTAAGGCCGGGGATAACTGCGGCTGAATCACATAGACGCACACGTTGCCGTCCGTTTACGGGCGGCATTTTTGCGGATTTTTGAGGGGTGTTTTTTGATTTAATGTGCAAAAAAAATATGCTGGCGACAGTAGTAAAAAAGGAGTATAATGAAGCTGTATATATCAAAAATATGTTTCGGTGATGAGTGCCGCGGCGCTGTGTTCTTACAGCACCGCGGGAATGAATCGGGAAATGAGGTATGAGTATTTGAGAGACGGAGAAAAAAAGAAACGCATTAATAATTTTGCCGATTCGAGAGAATGGCAGTGGTTCAGCGAAAGGCAAAACAGCTTTTCAAAGGAGATTGATGAATACGGTAATCCGTATTTTATGCCGCACGATTCCGTGCTTAGAGACACATCTTATATTGACGGGCAGGAGGTTATAAATTTCGGCAGCTACAATTATGTCTGTATGTCCGGAGATCCGGAGGTAAATGCGGCGGCGGCTGAAGCTCTTGAAAAATACGGAACAAGCGCAAGCGGCAGCAGATTGCTCGCGGGCGAAAAAACGATACATAGACAGCTTGAAGAGAAGATAGCGGATTGGAAGCATACGGAAGCGGCATTGGTACTCGTAGGCGGGCACTCGACAAACGTAACCTTTGTCGGTAATTTCTGCAATGAAAACGATATGATTATGTATGATATACTCAGTCATAATTCAGTGTCGCAGGGGCTTAAGCTTTCGGGAGCCGTCACGAGGAGATTCCCACACAATGACTTTGAAAGAGTGAGGAGAATACTTGAAAAGGACCGGGAAAAATACGAAAAGGTTCTGATTATTATCGAAGGCGCTTACAGCATGGACGGTGATATAGCGCCTGTAGACGAATTCGTTAAACTTAAAAAAGAATTCGGCTGCTTTCTTATGGTTGACGAGGCGCATTCTTCGTGCGTCATCGGTGAAAACGGCGGAGGAGTCGACGAATATTTCGGGCTTGAGGAAGGAGATATTGACGTCAAGATGGGAACGCTTTCAAAGGGTCTCGGAGCTTGCGGAGGATATATAGCCGGAAGCCGGGAGATGATAGAATATCTAAAATATAACCTGCCGGGCTTCGTATTCTCCGTAGGCTTATCTCCGGTATTAGCGGCTGCCGCGCTCAAGGCAATAGAAATACTGCAAAGAGATAACAGCAGGGTTAAGAGCCTGCATGAGAATATCGCCGTATTTATGAGGGAAGCACAGAGACACGGCTTTAATACATGTATGGCGGGAGAGACGGCTATAACCCCTATTTTCATAGGAGATGACGAGCTGGCATTCAAGCTCAGCATGATAATGCTCGATGACGGCGTTTTCGTGCCGCCCGCACTTTACCCGTCCGTGCCCAGAGGCAGAGCAAGGCTCAGATATTGTCTTAACAGTGCGCATACGGAGGAGCAGATAGTATATGCTTTAAACGTTTTAGCTAAGCGCCTGAAAGAGCAATCGCAAGTCTGAAATTACGGTATAATGACTGCATACGCAGTCATTATACGGAGATCTTCGCGATAGACGCTGACGCGCTTTGCTTTCGCAGCGAGGATATAACTCTCGGCGAAGCGAGCGACGGGAAAATTCGGTTCTCGGAAACTGTCTGAGCGCAGCGAGTTTTGACGAGAACCATTTTGCCGGCGAGCA
>JBHAFL010000107.1:0-5628 GCA_041856085.1 Anaerovoracaceae bacterium
AGAGGGGGTATGGTGAGAGTCAGCGTATTTATCCTGTAGAGCAAGTCCTCTCTGAATCTGCCCTCTTCAATTTCTTTCGAGAGGTTCTTGTTCGTAGCAAATATAAATCTTATGTCGAGAGATATGCTCTTGTTCGAGCCGACTCTCTCTATAGTTCTCGTCTCAAGAGCCCTAAGCAGCTTGCCCTGCGTCATAAGGGGCAAGTCCCCTATCTCGTCCATAAAAAGCGTGCCGTAGTTCGCCTCTTCGAATTTGCCGACTCTGGCTCCTACCGCACCTGTGAAAGCCCCTTTTTCGTGACCGAAAAGTTCCGATTCAATAACGCCCTCCGGGAAAACCTGACAGTTGACCGGTATGAACGGCTCGTTCGCACGGTTGCTGTTTCTGTGTATATAGTTGGCTACAACCTCCTTGCCTACACCCGATTCGCCGAGCAAAAGGATATTGATATTCGTATCCGCTGTTCTGTCGCACATATCGAGTATTCTTCTGTAGCTCCTGCTCTTAGTCTCTAAAAATACCTCCGCGAAATTCTGATTTTTAAGAAGTATTTCACCCTTTCGCTTGAGTCTGCGGGTCTCTGCAATTCTCTCCACTTTCATCATCAGCTCGTCCATATCGCCGGACTTCACGAAGTAGTCGGTCGCTCCGTTTCTTATGGCGTCCACCGCGCTCTCTATCGAGCCGTATGCCGTTACTACGATGATATCCACGTCTCGTTCCGAGGCGCATATGTTTGCAATAAGCTCGTCGCCGCCCATTACAGGCATTTTCAAATCGGTAATTACCAATTCGACGTCGTTCTCCGCCAGATAGTGTATCGCCTCTCTGCCGTTAGAGCAGGCGTGGGTGCTGTATCCCGCCTCGTCGAGTATCAGCGAAACCACTTTTTGATATTCTATTTCATCGTCCACTATGAGTATTCTGAAATTATTGTTTTGCATTATTTATTCTCCTTAAGCGCCAATCTGTTTATAGGGAATCTGACAAAAAATTCCGTCCCTCTTCCCTCTTTGCTCTTCACGCTTATCGCGCCGCCTATCTCTATAAGTTCGGACTGCATTATATACAGCCCGAGCCCCGTGCCGGAGTCCTTAGTCGTGAAGAACGGATTAAATATGTCCTCAAGCTTGTCCTCCGGTATGCCGCAGGCGTTATCGATAAACTCAAGCTCCAGCCACCGTTCATCGGTTTTTGCCCTTATGATTATCCTTTTGTCCGCTCTATCCGTTAACTCAAAAGCGTCAAGCGCATTGTTAATCAGGTTTACCATGCACAGCTTAAGTAAATCCTCGTGAACCCTTACCGTCCTGTGTCCGACAGCCGACACTTCTATCTCAAGGCCGATATTTCTCTTCTCGATATCTTTTCTCTCAAGCTCCATTATGGATTGAATCGACTTGATAATATCGGTCTCAACCGCCTCGTCACGCGATAGCCTCGAGAAGCCGAGCAGGTTCTCAATGAGATGATTTATCCTGTCTACGGAATCATCCATAACCTCTATCGCGTGCTCCGCAGCGGCTCCGTCTATCTTCTTTTTCAGGACATAGATATAGCTCTTTATCAGCCCGAGCGGATTCCTTATCTCGTGCGCGAGCCCCGCGCTAAGCTCTCCCACGGCTATCATCTTAGCCTCCTGACGGTTCAGTCTCTCGTGCTTCTGTCTCTCCGTATCGTCCTTGATTATTATCAGTCTGCTACTTGAAGATTCATTAACCCCCGTAATGGTTACGAGATAGCTCTTGTCACCGAAGCCGAATGCCTTAGGCTCATTCGCATGGAGCAAAAAAGGCTCGAGTCCGAGTATTTCATCGGTATTTTTGCCGACAAGCTCAGTGATAGGTATCCCTATTATGTCGGCGATTGTCCTGTTTGCGGCGAGTATATTTTTGTTGCAATCGGCTACGGCTATTCCGTCTGACAGGGAGTCCACGAGATTTCTCAGCTCCTGTCTGCTCTCTTTTAACTCCCTTGTCTTGATATTTACTTCATCCGCCACGCTCTTATTCCAGATAAAAAATCCACCGAATATCAGGATTATCAGTGAAATAATATTCGCGGTATTGACTCCCTCCGTGAACTCGTCCGTTTCAGGTATGAAAGAACCGAACCATTTCGAATTGATATGGCTGTACTGATTATTCTTTTTCATCTCGAGGATACCCTTGTTCAAAATGTTGAAAAGCATTTCCTGCTCCATATTAACCGCGACGGCGACGTCCTCTTCCGCTATCGAGCCTTCTAAAAACTTATATCGGTTCGATCTCAGCGCCTGATTCAGCTGGTAGGATATTTTCGCCTCGTCGCCTATTATTGCATCTACCTCGCCTTTTTCGAGAGCGGCGAAACAATCGTCAAGACTGCCCACGAGCACGAGCTTTACCTCTTTTCTGTTTCTGAAATAGATATTAGCCTCGTGGTGCGCCGTGCTTCCCGATACTACCGCAATTTTCAGCCCCGTTACCTCGGATATATTAAGATACTTTGACTCGCCGACGACCAGAATCTTGCTTCTCTCCGTATATAGGCGCTGAGTAAACAAAAACACGCTCGTGTTAATCCTGTTCATATTAAGCACGGAGCAGTCCATTCCCCCGTTTTTTAGCTTGATTGCAAGGTTATATTTATCGTAGACCACCGGTCTGAACTCGCACTCGAGCGATACCGAAAGCTGGTTAAAATAGTCCACGAGTATTCCCGTATTCTGCACCGAATTCTGAGCAACAAAAGCAAACGGCGCGTCGTTTATGGTGATGCCGTAATTTATTTTATTCTTCTTAAGATACTCCTTTTCATCCGGTGTAAGCGGCATTGAATATTTGATATAGTCGTATATTCCTATGTCGTATCGATAGACTATGTCGAGAATTTTCACACTGCCAATAATAAGTGTGAAAATAATTGCATATAAAAGCAGTCTCTTTCGCATTCGCCCGACTCCATACTGAATTTTTTTTCACAACCTCAGTATATATTCTTTGTTTTCCGCTGTCAATAAACAAAAAATCGTCTTTCGACGCAAAAAAACTGCCAAGCAGTTTGTCTCAAGCCCGGCAGCTAAAAAACACTTATGCGGTATAACAGGCGCACGCCCGAAAAGCTCGTCGCATTATCAGGCTATGCTTCGCACTTTCTCCTTATGAAATATTCCGGAGACGGCAGCAGCCGCGCGCCGCATTCACCCGCGCCGCAGATTTTTTGCGAGATATGGGGTCAGTATTTCTCGTTTTTATCGATTATATCGCAGCCCATATATTTTTTAAGAGCCTCAGGAACCGCGACGCTTCCGTCAGCCTGCTGGTAGTTTTCAAGTATCGCCGCAGTGGTTCTGCCGATTGCCAGCCCCGAGCCGTTCAGAGTGTGAACGAACTCAGGCTTGCCGCCGTCCGCTCTTCTGAATCTTATGTTCGCTCTTCGAGCCTGGAAGTCGAGGAAGTTGGAGCAGGACGAAATCTCCACATATCTTCCGTATGACGGCATCCACACTTCGATGTCATAGGTGCAGGCGGAACTGAATCCGAGATCACCCGTCGAGAGCCTTACTACCCTATAAGGAATCTTAAGCAACCTTAATACTTCCTCGGCGTCGCTTGTAAGTCCCTCAAGCTCTTCCCAAGAGTTCTCCGGCTTACAGAACTTCACGAGCTCAACCTTATTAAACTGGTGCTGCCTTATCAGACCTCTCGTGTCCCTGCCCGCAGAGCCGGCCTCCGCTCTAAAGCACGGCGTGTACGCGGTATAATGTATAGGCAGGCTCTCCTCGGGAATTATCTCCTGTGCGTGCAGATTCGTAACCGGCACTTCCGCTGTAGGAATCAGGAAAAAATCCTTTTGGGGAAGATAGAACATATCCTCTTCAAACTTAGGAAGCTGACCTGTGCCGGTCATAGCCGCCCTGTTCACCATAAACGGGGGGAGCACCTCGGTATAGCCCTGCCCGAGCGTATGCAGGTCGAGCATAAAGTTCATTACGGCTCTCTCGAGTCTCGCTCCGAGACCCTTGTACACCGTGAATCTCGCGCCGGCGATTTTACCGGCTCTCTCCCAATCCAATATATTGAGCTCCGCGCCGATATCCCAATGCGCCTTAGCCTCGAAGCCGAAGTTCGTAGGCTCCATAAAGCGCCTTATCTCTACGTTCGCCGATTCATCTTCTCCTGTCTGCACGATGTCGGCGGGAATATTAGGTATATTAAGCAGGCAATCCCTGATTTCGGACTCAACTGCCGATACCTCGGAATCAAGTTCCTTGATACTTGCGGAGAGCTCTTTCATCTCAGCCATAATTTCAGTCGTATCCAAGCCCTCTTTTTTCATCTTAGGGATTTCCCTGGAAACGGTGTTTTGTCTGTTTTTCATAGCTTCGACCCGTGCGAGGAGCTCTTTTCTCCTGTCATCAAGCGGAAGAGCGTTCTCAATTCCGTAGCTGCCTTTGGTTCTCCTCTCCACGCCCGCCTTGCAGCCTTCGTAGTCGTCCCTTATTCTCTTAATATCTAACATATGAATCCCTTCTTTCTAAAATAGGTTTCTCTTATATCTAAGATACAGCTTCTTCAGGGTTTCGAGCTGAGACTGAAGCTCACACTGGAGCTCCGAAGCCTTATCATAGTCCTCATTTTCGAGAGCGTCTCTTGCCATAGTCAACAGCGATTTTTTCGCCGTCGTGTCCTTAGCTATATGATATCTCAAGCTGTTTAACTCTTCCCATAATCTTTCGTCGAGGTCGGTCGCGTCTTCGCCGTGTCTTCTGAGACATTCCCTTACGTCAGTCATAGCGTTCGGTATGTTTCTCGCGTTAAACTCGGTTGCCCATTCGTTAACGATATATGTCCTGTACGATATGAGCGATTCCTCGTCCATTATCCCCTCGGAGACGGCTCGCAGCTTATCAGGATATCTGTCGAACGCCCTCATATTTTCCCAAACCGTTCTCGGCGGTACTCCGAACAGCCTGTCTCTTTCGGCAGGGGAGTATTCGGTGAAAAGATTTTTTTCGGAGCGATATTCTCTGTCCCTTTCGAGGTAAAAATCCTCTTCTCCCGCCTTTTTTGAGATGGACTTCTCGAGCTCGGACGGCGTCATCTTGTTTTCTAATGCCGCCCTGATACCGTCGAGCATAGCCATATATCCCGTAGCGAATATAAGGTAGGTATTCGACTTGGGGTTCGGCGATCTCAGTTCGAATCGCGTCGCAAGCGGATTATTCATATCTCTCACGAGTCCTACCAAGATAGTCCTGTTTCTCGACGGTTCGCTCGGGCTGTGACCGAGTGAGGTAACTATGCATATAGGCGCTTCGTAGCCCGGTTTCAGTCTCTTAAATGAGTTGGTCGAGGAACTGATGAACGGGTTCATAGCCTCGTAGTTCTTAAGAATTCCCATCAGAGCTCCGTAGCCTATCGGATTAAGGAAGTCGCAGCTCATATCGCTTGTATTGAACAGATTGACAAGCCTGCCGTCCTTAAGTCTCGCGGCTACTCCGAAGTGTGTGTGCTCTCCCGAGCCCGCCACGCCCTCAACCGGTTTAGCCTTAAAGGTGGTGCTCAGTCCGAAAGAGTTGAAGATGTCTCTCACAACATATTTTACAAGTTTTTCGTTATCGGCAGCCTGCATAGGCTCCGCATA
>JBHAFL010000108.1:0-3740 GCA_041856085.1 Anaerovoracaceae bacterium
AAACCTGATATGAACGTCCCCGTACTGTCCCGAACCGCCGGACTGCTTCTTATGCTTGCCCTGAACGTCTGAGCTTCCCTTGATAGTTTCGCGGTATGCGATCTTCTGAGGAACTACGTTTACGGATACGCCGTACTTATCCTTTAGCTTAGAAAGCGCGATATTAATCTGGATTTCTCCCTGTCCGCCGATTAAGGTCTGGCGAGTCTCAATGTTTCTCTGGAGTATAATAATCGGGTCTTCCTCGCTGATTTTGGCGAAGCCTGATGAAAGCTTATCGTCAGCTCCCTTGTCAGCCGCTTCGATTGCTTGGAATAGCGTAGGCTGCGGGAAGTCGATAGGCGCGAGCTCCACTTCGTTTGTCTTTTCGGAGAGAACGTCGCCTGTCTTAGTGTATTGCAGCTTGCCGAGAGCGACGATATCTCCTGCCGGAGCGACAGGGCACTCTCCCTGAGTCTTACCTCTTAAGTAGAACATAGAGCCTAATTTTTCGTCTTTTTCGAACTTATGGTTATAGAGGATCATTCCCGGAGTGAGCTTGCCTGAGATAACCTTGGCAAGTGAAATCTTGCCGAGGAAAGCGTCCGCAAGGGTCTTAAATATGAATGCCACCGGCTTGCCGTCGGCGTCGCCGTCATACTTAGGAACGATGTCGATTATCTGCTGGAGGACTTCCTTAATTCCCTCGCCCTTTAATGCGGAGCACCGGAATACAGGGCATACGTCGCCTTGCGATATCCCCTTTGATAAGCCTGCGTTAAACTGCTCGTCCGTGAACTCTCCCGCTTCGAAGAAGATTTCCATGAGCTCTTCGTCGACCTCCGCAATCGCTTCCGAAAGAGCGTCTCTGTCGTCAAGCGTAACAACGGAAGTGCCGAACTTGGACTGAAGCTCTGCAATTACGTTATCTACGTTGACGTTTTCCTTGTCAGTTTTATTTATTATGAAAAACTTAGGCGTACCCGCTTTTTTGCAAGCTTCCCAAGCCTTTTCGGTTCCGACCTGAACTCCGGAGGAAGCGTCCACGAGGATAGCCGCCGCTTCAACCGCTCTGAGCGCACCTTGAACATCTCCCGCGAAATCGAAGAAGCCCGGTGTGTCAAGGAAGTTAATCTTAACCTTGTTAAACTCTACCGGAACGATTGACGTGTTAATCGAATATCCCTTTTCGATTTCGGTTTTTTCGTAGTCTGAAACCGTGGTTCCGTCTTCAACTCTGCCTAATCTGGAGATAACGCCTGTCGCTAATAGCGCCGCGTCTGCGAATGTAGTCTTACCGCACCCGCCGTGACCCAAAAGAGCAACGTTTCTGATAGTTTCTGCTGTATAGCCTTTCATTATATATAATCCTCCTAATAAGATTTACGTTCTCACAGTGCCCTGCGGGCACACAACTGTCAATTATTATAGCAAAACGACGCCGTCATTACAACAATTTTTTAACAAAAGAGGTTCGCCATCTCAGAACCTGATTTCGGGAAAAGTCTCAGGCTTCCGAATGCGGGACGAAACAGCGCCGGTAATTACAGGCGAGGTCGGACGATGAATCGAATTTACCTCTAAAATCGGCTCACGGTTTAATAAATATCGCTGTTATGAGCACGACGACACAGGCGATGATTCCGATAGCAAGGAGCTTAACTCCCCATTTAGTTTTTTTGTAGGCTTCGGCTCTCTGCTCATCACTCTCGGTCAATATATCATAGGCGGTTTTTGACTCATAGAGTTCGCCTTTCCTGCCGGTTAACGCGCCGTATGACGTGTTGTTGTTTCTGTCCATAGTTTGTCTCCTCTTTTACTTAAAGCTTCCTGATTCAGTAAATCTCACTATAGTTGCGCGGCGCGGCGACAGTTGGCGCGGCGGCGCGGCGAGTGACGGCGCGCTTTTTAGTCCTATGTTCGAAGCTCGGGCAATTATATATTCGCCGTGAAGACAGAAACATTGCTATCTAACCGCCTCCCCGATTGCTTCCGAGAATGTAGGGTGCGGGAAAATGGACTTAGCGATATCATCTATCGTAAGCTCGCACACTATCGCCTGTGTGAACTGGCTTATCATATCGGTAGCCCTCTCGCACATCATCTGCGCGCCGAGTATCCTGCCCGTCTCCTTATCCGCCGTAATCCTGATAAAGCCCCTGTCTCCGAGTGAGAGCACGGTCTTGCCGTTTGCGGACATAGTGTATTTTTTGGAGATTACGTCAAGCCCCTCCTGTTTAGCGATATCCGGGCTTATCCCTACGCTTGCAATCTCAGGCTCGGTATATATGCAGGACGGTACGGCGTTCATATCTATCTCAGCCTTAGCGCCGTACAGCATTGCGACTGCGTTTCTTCCCTCTGCCGTCGCTGCATGTGCGAGCTGCACTCCGCCTATCACATCGCCAATCGCGTATATACGTTTTATCGATGTCTCATATCTCTCATTCACGACGACAGCTCCGCGGTCAAGCTCTATGCACTTAACGGACTCGCTTGAGTTATCGGCGAAGAGCCGCCTCGTTTCCGGTCTTCTGCCTGCCGCCATAAGCACGAGGTCGGAGCAGACCTCAAAGGATTGTTCTTTTTCGGTGAAGCAGGTGACGAGTCCGTTCTCAGACTCCCTGATTTCCGTGACAAGCGCACCTGTATGTACGTCCGCGCCGTGACGCTTCGTAAGCAGCAGTTTCAGGCTTTGCCCGAGCTCTTTGTCAAGGTTGGCGATGATTCTGTCGAGAGCCTCGACTATTGTGACCTTAACACCGAGCGCTCCGAATATCGACGCGAATTCACAGCCGATTACGCCGCCGCCGATAATCGTTATGCTTTTCGGCATGTCCGATAAGTTAAGCATCTCGTCGCTCGTGAGCACTCCCTCGAGCTCCGCGCCCTTAATCGGCGGCACTGCGGGAGCGGAGCCCGTAGCGAGCAAAATATCGTCACACGTCAGTTCTAAGACTTCTCCCGAATTAAGGCTTACCTCAACCCTGCCGCTGTCTATAATAGCGCCCCTGCCCTCATATACCGTGATTTTATTGACTTTCATAAGCGAGGCTATGCCCGCCCGAAGCTGCTCGAGCACGGCGTTTTTTCTCGCTTGAAGCGCCGTCAGGCTCACTCCTATGCCGTCCGTACCCGTAATCCCGATTTCTTCGCCGTGCGCCTTTAATCCTCTATACATCTCTACCGTATGAATAAGAGTCTTCGTAGGAATACAGCCTCTGTTAAGGCAGGTTCCGCCGAGCTCGCGGTTCTCGACGAGCGCAACTTTTTTGTTATATAATTTTGCGGCGTCTATCGCCGCTTCGTAGCCTCCCGGGCCGCCGCCGATTACTATGAGGTCGTAATTTTTCATTTTTTTCTCCTGTATTTTTTGCAAAAAATCCGCAAAAACAGTTAGGCTCAAACACTTTTAACGGTAAGTCCGAGCCTAACGGTATTTCGTTTTATTCGCCGAAGTTGTATCTTACGATAGGGTTTCTCGCCGCTCCGAGCTCGTCAGGTCTGCTTATCACGGTATTATGCGGCGCGTTATGAAGCGACTCGGGGTCGCTGTACGCCAGCCTGTGGATTTCGAGGAATGCGTTAATACATTCGTCCATAACCTCTTTCGACTCTGTCTCGGTCGGCTCTATCATAAGAGCCTCGTGCACTATGAGAGGGAAGTACATCGTAGGAGGATGAACTCCATAGTCCATAAGCCCCTTAGCCACATCGAGCGCGCTCACGCCGGTTTCTTTTTTTAATCTCTCAAGACCCAT
>JBHAFL010000109.1:0-22083 GCA_041856085.1 Anaerovoracaceae bacterium
AATGAGTTTTTGTAGTATAATATTGTCCATAGAGATCTCCTTAGATGATTCGCTAAATGAAAGCTTAGTAACTTCATTTTATCACAGAGGCGATCTCTTTTCTTTTCTAAAAAAACTCCGTAATTATTTTACACTAACTTTATTAAGACGCCCTCTAATGCAAAAAATATTACAATTATTTTCTTTATTCACACTTTTGTAAATACAAATTGAAAATCCGGCAGAGAAAGATTGAAACCGCTAAAATCCTTCTCTGCCGGAAAAGCATCAGGCATCTTCCGCCGATTATTTTCTCTAATTATTAACCAACGCCAAGTAGGCTATCCGCAGATGTGTATTGGAGGTTCAGCTTCTCCGCCGTCTCAAGCAGTGTAAGCTTGCCATACATCGCCGTCAACCCTTTCCTCAGGTGAATGTTTTCCTTAAGCGCCGTAACCGCTCCTTTATTTGCTATCTGCATTGCGAAAGGCAAGGTTGCATTTGATAGGGTGACCGAAGCGGTTTTTGCGAATGATGACGGTATATTATCCACGCAGTAATGCATTATTCCGTCAACAAAGTATGTAGGCGACCCATGATTAGTGGAATGAGTTGTCTCTATTGCTCCCTCCTCATCACAGGAAACATCAACTATTAACGCGTTTTTTTTCATCAGCTTAAGATCCTCTCGATATATGAGATGGTCTTTTCTGGTCTTTGGCCACATTATGCAGTTTATTATAACATCGGATTCGCATAGGCACTTCTCTAAGTTTTCTCTGTTAGAAAAAAGAAAATTCACATTGTCCGGAAAATATTTCTTAGCTTCAAGCATTTCATTATAGTTTATATCCAACACGTTTACCCGATTTCCAAATTGAGACGCCAACTCACATGCTCCGAGTCCTGAATGACCGCAGCCTATAATAGTTACAACAGGGGTCTCTACACCGCATACATTAGCAAGAAGCTTTCCTGCGCCGCCATATATTGCCTGTGAATATGTAAGGGCTGCGATGAATCCCCCCTTGCCTGCAAGTTCACTCATGGGACTTAGCAGAGGATATTGGCCTCTTTCATCCGTAATATCCTCGTAGGAAACGGCTATGCACCCGCTGCTCAAAAGAGCCTCCGTCTGCCCGCGATGAGCATTCGAGTGAATATATGTGAATACAATGAGCCCCTCTCGCAAGAATTGATACTCCTCAGGGAATATCTCCTTAACCTTATATATCATATCAGCTTTTCGCCATACTTCTGTCGCAGAACTTATTATCTGAGCACCTGCCGCCTCATAATCTTCATCATGGAATCCACTGTTCACACCTGCATTCTTCTCGACAAGAACTATATGTCCCCCCTGAACAAACTCTCTTGTCGCCGACGGCGTTGCTGCAACCCTGTATTCATAGGGTTTAATCTCTCTTAGAATACCTATCTTCATAACCGATTACCTCATATAATATATTGCTCCGTTTTATTACCGCGCAGATGTTCTTATTCATAACCTATCACAACACTTAACATAACGAGCAAAATTACCGCAATATGCATAACAAGCATCATCTTCCATACCCATTTAATCCATCTGTCGTAAGGTATACCTGCCATACTCAGACCCGCCATGAGTATTCCCGACGTCGGCCAGAGCGAGTTTGACAGACCGTCACCGTACTGAAACGCTAAAACCGCCGTTTGTCTGGACACCCCAAGCAGATCGGCGAGCGGCGCCATAATCGGCATAGTGGTAGCAGCCTGCCCGCTGCCGGAGTTTATAAGGAAGTTGATAAGAGTCTGCACTATAACCATAAGTCCCGCCGCTATAGCTGTCGGCAGTCCTCCCAGTACACCGGCGAACGCGTGCAAAACGGTATCGATAATTTGCCCGTTGGTAAGGATTACAACCATAGCGCGGCAAAGTCCTATAAGCATAGCCCCGTACGCCACATCTTTAGTACCGTTCACGAATGAATCTGCAATCTCATCGGTCTTAAGTCCGCCTGCATAGCCGGCAATTATCCCCATCACAAGGAAAAGGGAGCTGATTTGTGTTCCTGTGCTCCAGCCGTGTGTTATACCGTAAACAAGGACTATGAAACCGAGCAGGATAATAATTAGAACCGCTTTTCTTCTGCCGTTAAATTCTAAAATGGTATTGTTCAATTCAGACGCTTCTATTTTTGTATCTAATCCGTACACAAGGCTTTTTTCCGGAGTTTTTCTTATTGAAGACGCGTATTTTAGTATAAAAATCATCGCGATAGTGAGAACCACCACATGGCTGAATATTCTCATTCCCATTCCGGAGAATAGAGGAAGCTCTGCAATTCCCTGTGCAACTCCAACCGTGAATATATTCATCCAGCCTGCTGCGAAGCCGCATACAGCTCCAATGTTTACTATCGCCATACCTACAATGGCATCATAGCCCAGCGCTTTTGCCAGCATAACGCAAATCGGAATAAAAATCAGAGTCGATTCGGCAAGTCCAATGGTTGCACCGCCTATTGAAAAAACTATCATAAGCGTGATTATCAGGATAACGTCCTTTCCCTTTACTTTTTCAATCGACGCTCCCAACCCGGCTTCAATCGCTCCCGTCTTGTTGATAATTCCGAATGAGCCTCCGATTATGAATACCAGGAAAATAATCCATCCGACTTCACCCATTCCTATCGGAATCGCCTGTACCATAGAAAACGGTTCTACCGGCGTTTGCTCCACATAGTGGAATGATTCCGGCTCTACAATCATTCTCCCCGTATTGGCTTGTTCGACCCTGTCATATATTCCCGCAGGAATAATGTAGGTCAAGACTGTGCATACCAAAATCAATATGACAATCAGAGCATAAGGGTGTGGTAATTGAAACTTCTTCTTCATAAATAATTCACCTTCTTTCAAAATAATACCTCGCATTAAGCTAATCAACGTTAACCAGATAATCTATTGCACATTGAACGAAAATCCCCGTTCCAATCCAAAGAACGGACTCGTCTATGTCAAACTTGGAATTGTGATGCGGATATATATTTCCGTCACGATTTGCCTTATATGAGCCGAGAATCAAAAAAGTCCCGGGAACTTCGGCTAAATAATAAGATACATCCTCTGTCCCCGTAGAGGGTTCGCTTATCTCAGCGATTCCATCACTGCCGACGATTTTTTTTGCGCTGTTCGCGGCGAATTCGGTGACCGCGTTGTCATTAACCGTAGCGGGATAATATTTTTTGTAATCCAGCATAGCTTCCGCCCCGTTTGCTTTCGCCATGTTCATAATTATTTCTCCGACTCTTCGCTCCACTAAATCACTATCTTTTCTGTCAAGGGTTCTTACCGTTCCCTGAAACACCGCCTCGTCCGGAATTACATTGACCAGGCTGCCGGCGTGAAAAGTCCCTACGGTCAAAACAGCTCCATGAACCGGATTTATCTCACGGCTTATTATTTTTTGCAGCGACATTATAATCTCGGACGATATGACAATCGGGTCAACACATTCATGCGGCCGCGCTCCATGTCCCCCGACTCCCTTTATCGAGACTTTGAACGAGTCAACCGCTGCCATAATCGCTCCTTTTTTGATTCCGATTTGTCCGTTCTGAACCTCAGGAAAAAGGCTGCCTATGTGCATAGCTACAAATCTGTCCACCTTAGGCTCCTCCATACAGCCCTCTTCAATCATTGTCTTTGCTCCTCCGGTAGTTTCTTCGGCCGGCTGGAAAATAAGCAGTACATTACCCGCGAGGCTGTCGCGTATCGACTCAAGTATCTTTGCAGCTACTAAAAGCATAGCAATATGCGCGTCATGACCGCAGGCATGCATATTGCCGTTGGCCGCAGCAAAATCAAGAGCTGTTTCCTCATGAATGGGAAGCGCGTCCATATCTGCGCGAAACGCTATGGTAGGCCCGTGGTCTCCGCCTCTGATAAGCGCTGTCATACCCGTGTTGCTAAATGTTCTGACATCTAAGCCGATTTTTTCAAGAAAAGAACGGACGTATCTCGCGGTTTCTCGAAGATTAGTATCAAGCTCGGGAATGCGGTGAAGATCCCTCCTTACGGAAATAATTTCATTTTCATATTCTCTCACTATTTTTTTAACATCCATTTAATGGCATACCTTTCTTAATCATTGTTATTAGCGGATATCTGCTGCCCTATGCTTCGCCTATCCATATATTCAGCAAGCATCGTGCCAAAAGCTTTCGCACAATAATATCGGGAAAATTGCAGCAAATATCACAAAAATGGGCTTTGCAACAGCTATTATTAAAACGCATAATAAAAAAAGGCGGATTTTCACCGCCTGATATTGACCTTTGGTCAATATATGCCGTATTTTTTTATTTTGTATCTAAGTGTTTCGCGCGGTAAATTGAGATTTTGTGCAGCTTTAGCGACATTTCCCCCGGTGGACCTGAGAGCCTCGAGAATAAGAAACCTCTCGGTTGATTCGATTACAGTCTTAAAATCGTCTTTCTTTCCTCTTACGGTGTCTGTGGCGTTACTGCTCCTTACGCCCACAGTAAGCTCCGTAAAATCTGCGGGCTTTTCGATATTTTGGGCGGAAAGCAGATATTCCGGAATATTCCCCATTGTTATTCTGTCACCGGAGCAGACGGTGACGATCATCGACTCAAGCATGTTTTTCAGTTCTCTCACATTACCCGGCCAGCAATAATTTCTAAGAAAATCTTTGACTTCTTTCGAAAGTGTTATCGAGTTCTTGTTATATAAATTACAATAATATTTCAAAAAATATTCCATATATAGCTCTATATCCTCAGGTCTTTCTCTTAACGGCAAAATAGATATAAGGCCTCCTGAAAAACGATAAAAAAGATCTTTTCGCAATATTTTTTTCTCAATAGCCTCAAGCGGTTCAATATTCATCGCCGCAATTACTTTCACGGAAACGTGTTTGTCTTTAGTTGCTCCAAGCGGTCTGAAGCTTCCCTCCTGAATAACTCGCAGAAGTTTCGGTTGTATGTTATAAGGTATCGAACAAATCTCATCTAAAAATAATATTCCGCCGTCCGCCTGTGAAAACAAGCCCTCGGCGTTTTCTGCGCCGGTAAATACACCTTTTACAGAGCCGAACATTATAGATTCCATAAGATTCTCAGGGACGGCCGCACAATTCTGAACCACAACTTTTTTATCCGGATATTTGCCTTGAGCAATAATGGATTGGGCGAAAAGTTCCTTTCCCGTTCCTGTTTCGCCATATATAAGTACCGGCGTCGGCAACTCAGCCAAAACTTTTGCTCTCGCAATCTCCTTAATAAGCCTTTCATTACAAGTGATTATCTTGTCGAAAGTTATAATTCCGGCTTCTTTTTGAAGCTTCAATATGAAATCATCAAATTTTCGGTTTTCATATTTAGGAGAGCTCTCATTAGAATCCATTGATAATTCAACAACGGCAATCAATTCTCCCTGTCGGGTTATAGGGAATGTCACATTATTTGTAACATACTCCCTCCCCAGATAATCCCTATACGCCTGATGTTTGTTAATAATTATCTCTCGTGTTTCTATACATTTTACTATACTGCTGTCTTCCCTTTTGATATCGGGATATACATCAAAATAACTCTTGTTTATTACATCTGAGGCGTCATATTCTTTCGAATGGTTTAATAATCGATTTTCATACCTTGTGTTATATATGATTTTATAATTTCTATCCACAATGAATACATAATCAAGGCTGTCAACGATTAAATTGCCCAAAGCTAACATTTTTTTCTCCTTGTCTCTATTAATACACCACAGCCCCGCAAACCATTCTTAAACTCTTTGGTTTTATGTGATTTATCAAGGGGACAGTATCGCCGCTTATATTATTTATTCATTACTTTTTTGTCTATTTTAACACCGGTCTACATAGTATAATGACAGTTGATAGCGTGAATAACATCGCAATAATCGTTCTCCGTTATCTCCAAAACCGTTTCATCTTCCCAGCCGATGCTAAGCACATATAAAAACTTACCAAACTCAAAAATATGTTCTTCCGATTCGCTTGTAATGTTTTGGCGGATACTATATGTTTTTGCGATAAGCAAAACCTTTTGGGAAGCTAAATCAATCTGAGAATACAGGATATCTTTAGTGACGTCGTCGGTAATATCACCGTAAATATATCCGCTTTCATATTTGCATTTATGATTATAGCGCTGTATATCCAATCTCCTTGCAATCAGTTCATTGGTAGCAACGCAGTCAAAATCTTCTAATCTTGAAACCGTAGCAACCCACACCGGCGCTGCTAAACAAGCTGATATAAGTAGGTTTATGTTTTTTCATTATTATTCACCTTAACCCTTCACAGCCCGCTCAGTGTCAGGAACCAACTCAATAATATCATCTATTTGGCAGTCAAGAGCAGTACAGATTCTGACCAATACATCGACAGTAACATTTTCGTTTTTTCCGAGCTTAGCAATAAGCGAATTGCTTATACTTGCCGCTTCGCCAAGTTCTTTCTTTTTCATATTCCTATCAATCAAAAGTTTCCATAATTTATTGTAACTAACGGACATAATATACCTCACAGAAGCTAAAAAATGTCTTATAAAATGCTTTTCATCTGTATAAGTATCTCACGAATTCATAAATAAAGCAACAACTAATTACACGATAATGGAATTATATATAAGAAAACGAACTTTCAAAAAACATCACTGTCTTATTTCACTCTCTTAAACGGTAAACAGCGTATGTATAGCGAGGCGACCCGTGATTATCACTGCGATGGCACATAAGGTGAGCGTTGATATCCTTTTTTTTACCAATCATATTCTCATCGCCCCGGCAAGCTTAATCACCCATATCTGCCGATAGCTCTAATCCTGCGGCATTATACCACATAAATCCGTTCTCACTGCAATACTTGTCTATTTTCTCCGCAAGCTTCGGCTCCGCTCCATATTCAAGCAAAAAAACTGATAATCCATATTTTTTTACCCCGTCTATATATTCCATGAAATATTCCGTCTCCGCTTTTTCCTGCATACGGTATGTCTTGTTACTAAAGTCAATTCGCGTGAATACGGTCTCCTGGTTTATCCCGTCAAAAAGAGATGAGGCGGTTTCTTCTTCAATACACCTTGACACGAAGCTGTCTCCCCCGTTGATAATTATGGCTTTGTCGTAGGATTTCAGTCCTTCAAGTATTCGACAAAGACCGTCAAATATTTTTTCACTCTGAAATTCATGATAGACATCGGCGTTATCTATAAAGAAACCATCTATTCCTTTTTTTGCATACTGCTTTGCGAGGTCTTCGACAACGAATTTCCGCCACTCTTTTGACGAGGTATCCACCCATCTCTCGTCCGGCCAGTCGCCGTAGATTCCCAAAGTGATTTCTCTGAATTCATCATAGTAATATCGATATTCCTCTATTGCACCGACATTGAGATACCCGTATACCGTCTTGCCCGCATTTTGCAATTCCGCTATCCGTTCCTCTCCGAACTCCGACGGCTCAATCACTACAATTCTGTAGTCTTTAAGTTTATCCGATTCCTTTTCACCTATACCGAGGAACACACCGTAATCTCTGCTCGACTCGGCGGCACAGCCCTCAAGTAATAAGAATATACAAAAAATACCCAGCATTAACGGTATTAACTTTATACCGGATTTGAACATATTTCCATCTTTCTCCGTTTATGATTTTATTCGAAAACGGCAGGAGCGCTCTCTGTGAGTTCCTGCCGCATTTTTTATTTGATATATGTTTTCTCCACGTATTTTGAGGTTGCGAGCTTGAGCATTGCGCCGTATTCTACGGTGAATCTCACGATGTCTCCAACCTTATACTCGGTGTCCGACTTGGTTACATCAAGTATAGTGTGGTCTGATGAACCGCCGAGTATCTCCACCTTTTCATCGAACGGAATCATACCGCCGAGGTCCGTATCCTGCTTGCCTACTCCGAGTATCGCTCTCTTGATTATGCCGCGATCCTCATAATAAGGAACTTCTCCGAATGCGTCCTTGCCGACTTCTCCGATAGGAAGAGACGGTTTCTCCTTTAACTCGATAATCTGGGCTTCGAGCACAAGCGCGTCATGACAGCAGCCCGGAACGGTTTCGCCGTAAGCGGTATCGTTTCCAAGCAGGAAAGATTCTCCGAGTCTTAAATTGTTGATTCCTTCCGGGAGTCCTTCTTTCCAAATAAGGTAGATGGAGCTCGAGTTTCCGCCGGAAACCATATTCAGCTCGATTCCGAACCTCGCTTCGATTTTTTTTGCAATCTCAACCAGCCCACCGAGGTTGTCCTGCTTAGGAATGATAGCCCCGTAGCACGTGAGGTTAACTCCTATGCCATAAAGACTGATGTTCTCCATACCGAGGATTTCTTCAACCGTGGCGAAGATAAGATCTTCGTTCTTAAAGAATATGCCCTCTCTCAGGTCGCCCATATCAATCATAAGCAAAATATTGTGCTTCACACCCTGTTTACCGGCTTCGTCGTTTAACAGTCTTATCGTGCTCAGTTCCGAGTTGAAGCTGAGGTCGACATATTTAACGACGTCCTCTATTTCGCTGTGCATAGGGAGTCTCAACAGAACGGTTTTTTTACCGTTTCTGCGGGCTTCGTCCGCATAGCTCATTATGTTCATAACTCTGGAATCAGCCATGAGGTCAACTTTAGGGTGATTAGCTACGAGCTTAGCCATTTCAGCGTCGGCGCATAATCCCTTGGTTACTATCATAAGGGAGCAGCTTCCGTCGTCCTTGGTTATTTTAGAAACGGCGTCAAGGTTTTGCTTTAATTTTTTCAAATCCACTACTAATCTCGGGTACATATTTTTCCTCCGTAAAAATTATATTTTAGTTTTTTACCGTTTTCACATATCTGTTCGTCGGTATGTTCTATTTTTTTTGGCGGGTTGTCTTTTAAATTATAATATAATCTGTTTACATTATCAAGCTGTCATCAGACGGTATAGCATATTATGTTTCTACGGTATATTTCCGTTATGTTATGCATAAAATCACGTATTGACAAAACATTAACATTAATGTTACACTTAGCGCAGAAACGGTATTAGCTAAACGATATGGTAAAAGGTTAAAGAGAAGATGCGGTTATAATTATGAAAAAAAATAAAAGAATAATACTACGATTTTTCTCTGCCGTTGTTATACTTATTTTGTTACTGATATGTTGGCAGCTTTACCTTTCTTTTCATCCCGATGTACACATTTGTCGCAGCTCATTCGGTAATTCGGAATCGAACAGCTACAGAGAATCTATCATGATAATAACAGAAGACAGAGCAATCTTATTTTCAAATGCTTCATCATTTGAAAATAAGATGCGGGATATAGTTGATTGGAACAATTATGTCGATAAAAAAATCTATGAATATGACTTGACGTTGCCTAATCATATATGCGTCTCCGGCGACGTCGGCAGCGGGCGAACTACTCTGAGATATGAGGGATATTTAACTGACAGCAGCGGCGGCAGGGTAGAGTTTACAGAGGAAAAATCCTTTGACTTCGTACCTGATCCGGTTCTTTTTGACTGAATATCGATGTGATAAAAAGGAGCAGAGTGGTCTGCTCCTTTTTAACTTATATTTTCCTTTGCGGACAGTTTATTATCTTTCTTTTGTCAATATACGAAAAATCAGATAATCCTTTATAGCAGGCTCAATAATCCGTATTTCTGAACTTGCAGTGTTTTCTGAAGCAGGTTTTGCACTGGTGGTTGCAGCCCGGGTCGCGAGGCGGCACTCCGTCAACTTCACCGCATGTTCTCATAGTGTGACTTGCAGCCGCGTAGTCCGCACCGCTGTCGAATTCCTCCGCTGCCACTGCGGAGGCTTCATCTGACTTATACTTTTCAAGTTCTTTCTGCGCTAACTTCTTTAGGCTGCATGTTTCAACTTCCTTTTCGACGTAATCATGTTTCCTCTGCATATCTCTGCTGTTTTCGAGGGTTTCTTTTTTGGCGGCCGCCATTTCTTCTCTGGTTGCTCCGCCGATTTTCTCCGCCATAGCTTCTTTATACTCTGTCAGGTCATATCCCTCTTCCTCCATAGCCCGTATATGCGCTTGGAGCTCTTCCTGTTTGGCCTTTTCCGCCGCTGAAAGATTCTGGAGTTCCCTGATGAACTTATCCTTTTCGACCTCGACCTGTCTCTCTCTCAGTTCGATTCCGAGCGATTTGCCTAAAAGTCTTATCGCGCCCTCTCTATGGGTCTTCGACAGAACTCCGAGCGACGCCATTATGTAGTCGTTATCGACTAAGATTTTAACAGCATCGGACGGATATAGTTTCATTCCCGTTTCGTTATCCTTAGGTATGAGAGCCATAATATCCTCTCTGTGAGGAAGCCTCGTAAGCGCTCCGCCGGTTCCGACTATGTATTTTATCTGCGTGAGGTCTTTTCCCTCAGCTACGGTTATCCTGCCGGACGGTCCGTAGACGTATCTGATGCTTCCGGCATGGCGTTCAACCGCTTTTAGGGTCGCTTCTTTCGTGAGTCTCTCGACGAGCTTAATTTCGTCCTCCGTCTTAGGTATGGCTACATAGCTCTCAAGGGTCTTGTCCAAATCTATATTAAGCTCTCTCTCACACTCCTGTCGAAGTTTTTCCTCACCTATGGATTCTATAACCTTATATCTGTTCACGAATACGCCGAGGTCTCCCTCTACCGTTCTCTTCGCCTTAGGCTCAGGCGCTACCAGCACTCTCGCTACGGCGTCGCTGTCTTCTGAAACGGCATGTACGTCGGTGGTCGCTCCGCCGACGTCGATAGTCATTACCTCGCCTAAGCAATCATAAAGCAGCTTCGTGCACTCCATTACAGAACCCGGGGTCGGAATTATAGGGCCGTTTACCATATCCCTTACGTGCTCCATACCGGGGGCTTTAGTGATATTGTCCTCGAACGCTTCCTGTATTACTCTCCTGCAAGGCTCTACATTAAGTTTATCAATCTTAGGATAAACGTTATCTACAAGATAGAGATGCTGCCCGCTCTCTTCGTCAAAGATAAGCTTCATCTCCTCCTGATTCTCTATATTACCGGCATATACGACTGGAACATTCAGCCCCATACTGCGTATGAGCTCCGCGTTATATATCGCCGTGTCTCTTTCTCCGTAATCCACGCCGCCTGCTATCAGAATCAGATTAGGATTGATTTCCTTTATCTTCGCAAGGTCGGTTCTTCTCAGTCTCCCGACGGTTATATTGTGAATAATGCCGCCTGCCCCAAGCGCAGCTTCTCTTGCCGCTTTTGCAGTCATGTCATATACGAGACCATGTACCGTCATTTTTAGTCCGCCGGCCGCCGAGGAGGTCGCGAGCATTTCATCATATTCCAAAGACTCTATGCCCTTATTTTTTTTAAGGTCTTCTATCGCTCCCTGCAAACCGATTCTCACATCTCCGTCCATTACCGAGGTCGGCGCCTGACCTTGTCCCCAAAAAACGGGATTTTCGGTGTCAAGATCCTTAAATGCGTTTACTACTGTAGTTGTAGAGCCGATTTCAGCTACCAATACATCTACTCTCATATATCCTCCTTGTTTGTTTTTTGCGGTAACAGCGTTTGACAATATCTGCGCGGGCTTATTATCTTTCGTTTTTCTGTCACCGTGACTGTACTTCTAAAAAACAGGGGGCGGGCAGAAGCCCGGCCCCTTGAAAATCAGATTTTTTATATTATTGTCTCAAAATTCTTTCCCGATTTTAATTTCTCAGCTTACATCTCCCGATTTTTTGAGCCGGATGATTGCTGCGAAACAATCTGTCAGGTTTTATTTTTCGAGATCTTCCGGTCTGAAACCGTGAGGTACTTCGCCTCTTCTTCTCTGTCTTTCCTGTGCGAGGAAAGTAGCAACGTCGATACCGTGCGAGTTACGTCCGAATCCCATATCGATTCCGGTCTTAACGGCTTCCTCAGGCGTAACCTGAGTTCCGCCTGCGCAGATGATAATCTTATCTCTGATACCTTTTTCGACAGCTAATTCGTGGATTCTCTTCATATTCTTATAGTGCACGTTGTCGTGAGAGATGATGGTCGACGCTAAGATTGCAGAAGCATTCTCTTCGATACAAGCGTCTACAATCTTTTCTACAGGAACGGAGGTTCCGAGATATACGCACTCGATACCCCATTTTTCGATTCCGCCGTGCTTGATGTTGATGATTTCTCTCATTCCTACTGAATGCTCGTCGTCTCCCACGGTACCGCAAACGACTTTCATATGCTCATGTCCCTCAAACTCTTCATAGAGTTCGCTGTTTGACATCACATACGGTTCAGGCGGTACTTCGAGGGTCGTAAGGTCGATATCGAAGTCAACTCTTCCCTTGATTTCAATTCTCGTTCCCTCAGCCTCCTGAAGAATCTCGGCGCTGATAACTTCAGGCTCTACGAGTCCGAGCTTCTTAGCAAGCTCTACCGCAGCCGCTTCCGCAACACGCTTCTCTACAGGGAGCATCATCGTAAGCATAATGACTCTGTCTCCGCACCACTCAACCTCAGGTGTTACACATTCGCCTGTTCTGTACCTGGCAACGTTCTCAAGACGACGCTCTACGCAGTCGTTCTCGTCCAATTCGTCGATGAATACGATCTTTGATCTGTCTTCGAAAGTACAGCCGCCGATAAGTGCAGCAGGATCCTCAGGGTTTCCGCCGTACTGCTCTACGTTGTTATATCCGTAGTGAGCCGTAACCGGAGCCATATAGTCTTCGTCTCTTTCGAAGATGAAGCCTGCACCGAAGCCGCCGTCAATCTTACGGGCGATACCGTCTCCGTTTCTTTCAGGATATTTTCCCGAGTCTACGAAGAAGCCTGCCTGTACTGCGTTAAAGTATCCGCCTACTTCCAAAATTTCTTCTACATAGAGAACTGCTCTCTCCTTAAGCTCGCGAGCCTGCTCTCTGAGAGGGCCGTCTTTCTTAAGCTCTATCATATCCATAATACCGTCTAAGCCGATAAGGGTCTGCTTAGCTGTGTCTGTAGCTTCGATATTATAGATGTGCCAAGGAACGTTACGTCCCTCGTCCGGCGTTATTGTCGACTGAATGTCAGCAGAGGTGAGCTTCGAAATGAACATATTCATTACGTGAGTTACCGTAGCTTCACGAGCGGAGCTCTGGATGTACTTGGTGTTCATCTGCGCCCTCATCTTATATCTTCCGCAGAAGTCGCGAAGCGCTACCGCATATGGAAGGTCTAAGTACATACAAGGTGCAGGTGTAGCTGACGGAGGTACGGTTGAAAGGGAAATATTGTCAGGCTTGATTCCGACTCTCTCTGAGAAGTAGGAGTTGATAGCGTGCTGAACGATGAGCTCAGGCATTACCTTCCAAGCGTCTCTTGCCGTCGCGTTAGCGTTATGTGCGCCGTCGATCTGGAGCATTCCGGACCATGCCATTACTTTCTTGGATTCGCAAGCGTCTACGAAAGACCTCACGCAGTTAACGTCTCTGTAAAGTACGTTATACTGCGGATCCTGGTGTGCTCCGTTGATTCCTTCTTCTGCGAACATTACGGCGATATCAGGGCCTGCAACGCCGGAGATGTATGAGTGATAGTTAATCGGACGGCCTACTTCATCTTCGATTGCGTCGATAGCTTTTCTCTGTGCTCTAACCTGCTTACGAGTGATAGGAACACCGCCGATACCCTGCGGTGTACCTTCCATGAGGCCGTCGATGTGGGACTGTCCCATATGTCTTATTACCATAAGGTGGTCTGCGCCGTGCCATGCCGCCATTCTCATACGACGAACGTCATCTTCGAATCTTCCCGAGGCAATCTCAGTTGTGATTGTCTGCATCGGCTGCGGGTCGATGTTATCGAGGAATTTCGCCGGCGGCAGAGGAACTGAGTTCTTTAATCCTTTTGATAATTCATGATATTCGAACTGATAGAGGTGCTGATCTTCGGCTCTTTCTCTCCAAACCCAGTTTCTTCTTCTCGGTTCATACTTGTCAAGGTCCTTGAGTAATTCAACTACATCAAGCTTTTCATTGCGCTTTAATTCCATATTACTTACCTCCCTTGAAAGCTTCGGACACCTTATCCCAGCCCTCGCCCTTAGCGAGCTTGATTGACGCTTCACGGATACTGATGTTCTCTAATTTTGATAACTTATATACACAGTGACCTGCGCCCTTTCCCATTAAGCCGTGATCCATGCAGTGGTTTACGATAGGCTGGCAATCTAACGAAGATACGCCCATTCGAAGTAAAACAGCACGTTCTACGGATGGAGTCGTGTTCTTGTAACCTAATTCAAGTAACGGTTCGTCAACCTGCTTGATCAGATCCCAGAATCTGTTGTAAAGTTCTTCATCGGTAAGGTTCTTCAAATGAGCTCTTCTTACCTCAAAATCGTCTTCTCTTTTCATCCTTTTTTCTCCTTATTTTTTGTTGGTGTTAAAGTTCTATACCGCAAAGAATTATAATCCGAGGGTATTTTTAACGAACTCTATATCGGTTTTTGTTTCTTCCGCGAGGTACTTTAAGTCTGCTTCGTTAGGCTCGCAACCTGCTTTCATAACAGCTTTTTTAATTCTGGACTGTCTGAAACGATTAAGGTCGGCAACCTTATGCTTAATGTAGCTCGGGTCTTTCGGAAGAATTACGTTCACGCCCGGCTTGTCTTCTTTCTGAGGGTCTCCGAATCTTACTTCGATTCCGTTCTCCTTAGCGAATGCAAGCTGCGGCTGAATGTGCTTACCTGCTCCCGTGTATTCAGTCTCTGATACTACGAGGATAGCATCTTCAGGAAGCTCCTGCGCGAGAGAGAATGCAGCTGCAAGCGCAGTGTTTCCCGCAGGCCCTCTTTCGATTCCCTCTAAGTTGGCGAGCATTTCTGTCATATACATTACTTCGCCCTGTGTAGTAGTCACATAAGCGTCCATGTATCTGAGAGGTCTGGCTGCCGAACGAGGAACGTCACTGTGGTCAGGGTCTGTAGCATACGGAACTCCGAATCCGGTATGTCCTGTAGTGCAGGATTTACGGTTGAAGTCGATGTCAGACGCCATTGAAAGCCCCGTGAGGTCGATGGAAGCTGCTACGAGCTTAGTGTCCTTGCAGCCCGCCTTGGTAAGACCGCGGGAAGTTCCTGTAATCATACCGCCGCCGGCGTTAGTGCAAACTACCATGTCAGGATCTTTGCCTAATTTTTCTCTGCACTGCATAGCGATTTCGTAGCCGAGAGTTTCTACGCCTGCGATACCGTACGGCGAGTAGAGGGACGCATTGAAGTATCCTGTATCATCGAGTACGGATAATGTGGTGTAGAAGAGCTCAGGCCCGACTGTGAGCTGGATAACTTCTGCTCCGAGAGCTTCGCATTTTCTCGCTTTTTCAACGATTTCAGGCTGACCTACTCCGTTGGAGTCGTAGCATTCCTGAACGATGATGCACTCAAGTCCCTGCATAGCTGCCTGTGAAGCAACCGCCGCGCCGTAGTTTCCGGAAGTAGCGGCAACCACGCCCTTATAACCTAACTTCTTAGCGTGTGCAACTGCGCATGCAGCACGTCTGTCCTTGAAAGAACCGGAAGCGTTCGCGGCTTCGTCCTTTGCAAAAATTCTCGCACCGTATCCCGGCTTAGCGTATTTACGGGCAAGCGCCGTGATGTTTCTTAATTCTAAAAGCGGCGTATTGCCGACGCCTGTTCTCGACTGAATTCTGTTAATCTCGTCAAGAGTGTAGTTAGTCGATTTCATAAGCGCTTCGTAGTCGAAAGCGACAGAACCCGATTCAAACGGCTCATAGTCGAGTCCGAGCGCATTTTTCATTATTTCGTTGGATCTTCCCATAACGGAAGCATAATCTTTAGCAAGCTTTTGCATTATTTGTCACCTCCGCGTAAGATTTGTCTGAGTTGTCTGTCAATCTCGATGATTTCAGGGACAAATTCACCATAGCTGTGAGTATAGTGAGGAGCTTCCTCGATGAGATTTCCCTTTTCAAGACGGCCGCAAGCGGTCTCTACCGTTACATAGTCGCCGACTTTAGCTTCGTCTTCCTGCAAATATCCTTTTGTCCACATCTGAAGATCCGAATTCTTAGTGTCGTCAGGAAGCTTTCCTGTTCTCTGTTCGGATTTAAGCACGATGTTATGGATGCGAACCCAATCGCCTTTTTTTGCCATATCGTTTATTTCTCCTTTCCTAAGCCGCATGGATTTTATCCATAAAGCTTGTTGTAAAGCTGAATCTTATTGTGTTTTTCTTAAAAAAGTTATCCTCTTCACTTTCAGCGGAGCGCCGGGTATTACCTACCCGAAATACACATTGTCATTTGCCCATTCATCAACTGCCGCTTCAATAAGCGCTACATAAGAAGTATACGCTTTCATTTCTTCTTCGCCGACACCTTTGACCATTGTTTCAATAACCGTTGAAACAACAACAAAGCAACCTACTGCTATGAAAAAACAAATCGCAGCAATTATTTTGGTTTTTTGAAAGTTTCTCAAAATTCATTGCCTTGAAACATCCTCTCTTTTATCGCATCATGGTATACGATTATGTATTTAGAAGCAATCAGAAAACCAATCAGAAATCACATCTCTATTTCATACGGTTCCACTCACCGTTCCCTCAAAGCTCCAAGGTTGATTTGTTCTATCACGTGTGTATTTGCTACCGGTCACATGATACTCAGTACATGGCAAAGGTCTTACGCCATATCATACCATTCAGGTTGTTCTCCCGCCGCACACAAGTGCAGCGAGAGAAACTGATTAATCTTATTTTACGAGCTTCTTTTCTTCTTTGATGAAGTTTCTGAAGTCGCCCATGATAGCATGAGGTACAGGAATGTCGAGCATAGTGATTAAACCTGCGTCTGCGTTGATGCAGTGAGGGATGCAGTTCATAATCATAGCCATAGTTCCGATTCCGCCTTCGATTTCAGGGCTGTTACCCATATTTACCGGAGGAACCGCGTCAAGGATTACATAGTCGCCCGTGCTTACGCCAACCTGCTCAGGCTCAATCTGCTGAGGATGATCCATGTCGATTCTTCTAACTCCGTCGATGTCAACCCAGCCCTTCATAGCAACGCCTGCTACGCTTCCCTTAGGAGCGAAGCCGTAAGGAGACTTTCTGTCAACGTCTGTAACGATCGGCTCCATATCCTGGCCGAACTTATCCCATTTCCAGCCGAGAGCGTCGCATATCATCATTGTGGATTCTGCGAAACCGACATGTCCCGCCATAGTTCCGTCAGCTTTTCTTGCGTTGAATTCTTCAACGGAGATGCCGATTCCCTGCTCTTCCATAACGGCAGGTCCGAACGGTGATAAGGAGTTAACTCTTCTCGATGTAACGTGGTTTACTTCTTCGCAGGCAGCTGTCCAAAGAACTACCAGGAGGTCCATGATAAGACCGGGGTTGATTCCCGTTCCCATTACGGAAACGCCGTTCTTCTTAGCGATTTCGTCAAGCTTTTTAGCAAGTTCCGGCTCCTGCGCCTGAGGATATGCCATCTCTTCTGCGGAAGTGATAACGTTCATGCCTTTTTCCATTACGAAAACGAGCTTGTCATAAACTTCCTTAGTGAAAGAGTTGGTGCATACTACTACGATATCGGCTGCGCCTTCCTTGATTACTTCTTCAGGAGTTCCGACGATAACGTCTTCCGCGCCGTTCTGAAGCTCTTTAGCGCCCGGAACTACGTCCCAGAAGCTCTTGCCGAGCTTAGCTCCGATATCGATAGCGCCGACGATATCAACGCCCTGCTTCTTAGCGAGCATCTTACCGATTCCGCCGCCCATAGCGCCTAATCCCCAAAGAATTACTTTTACATTTTTCATAATTGTTTCTCCTCGTATAATATATTTTTAAGATACGTAATTGTATCCTAATTACTTAATTATCTAACTGCCTATTTACATAGTTGCCTAATTGCCTGATTGCCTGATTACACAATTACCTAATTGATTTTATTGCTTAATTGCTTCACCGCAACAGGCTTGAACCGCCACGCAGTATAATTATCACGGCATAATTCGGTATCAGTTCGGTGACGAATAAGAGACCGTGTCTTCTTCTCCGTCTGTTTAATGTTTTAATGAATAAGCAAAAAATGTTTTTGCCGTACGAAACGGCTCATTTATGCACATCAGATATTAAAGCAAGTACCGTGCCACTATTATCAAGGGATATTGTATACAAGAACGCGCCCGAACCTTCAGCGCGCGGATTCTTCTGTCCCTCTCCGCAGTGCGGTTGCAGCCGCCTCTTGTAAGCGGTTCTCTCCTCGTTTCTGTGCACATTCCTGTGCACATTCACTATTTATCGGCAGGCTTTTAGGTTTATCGCACATTTATAGGCGTCTTTCTTTAATTCGTCGGGGATTCCCTGATATATACGTGTGATAAAAAGCTGATTTTAACCTGACCTGAATGACCTCAAAAAACAATAAAAGCACAGTTTAAGGCTTAACCGAAGCCGTTAAATATCCCGTTCCGCAAAAAAACTTGCACCGAATGTGCAAGTTTTTTTGCGTACCGAGGGATAAATTGAGAGATAATTTTTTTACTATCTTAACAGTTCCGGCTCTTTCATTTGACAGCCTCGCTTGCTCGGACATAAAGTCCGTGAGCGCTTGACCCGCTGCGGATTTCGCGTTTGATTTTTCGAACGGAGCGTTTTTTCATTTTCTTCGGCGCGTCTCGTTGCTTCACCGTTGTTTAGCCGCTATTTTGCCGTCAGGCTATACTTCCTCAGCTTATGCTGGAGCGTTTGCCTCTTAATCTTCAGCTCCTCAGCGGCTCTTGATATATTCCCTCCGCTCTTTTTCATAGCGTCCGCGATTATTTTTTGCTCTATCTCCGCCATATACTCGTCGAGCGCTATGCCGTTATCATATTGAATTCCCGTAGCTTTCGAACGTTTGGCGTTAGGCATATTAAGGTTCTTGGCGTTCAGGACATGCTCCCTGTCCGCCATAGATATCGCCTGCTCCATTATGTTTTCGAGCTCGCGGACATTACCCGGATAGTCGTAGGAGGTGAGCTTGTTTATCGCGCCGTCGGACAGCATCCAGACTTCCTTGTCGTATTTTTTGTTATGTTTCTCCATAAACCTTTCGGCGAGGAGCTGTATGTCGTCCATTCTCTCCCTAAGCGGAGGAATGAATATATTGATGACGTTCAGTCTGTAGTAAAGGTCTTTTCTGAGCGCGCCTTTTTCGATGAGTTCCTCGGGCGTTTCGTTTACGGTGGCGATGATTCTGACGTCTACCGGTATATCCTTAGAGCCGCCGATTCTCCTGATATATGATTCCTGCAAAACTCTTAGGAGCTTCGATTGCAGGTCATAAGGCATTGCGGAGATTTCGTCAAGAAGAAGAGTGCCGCCGTTCGCCTGTTCAAACAGTCCCGCCCTGTCCACCGCGCCAGTGAAAGCTCCCTTAGTCGTGCCGAAGAGGATTCCCTCAAGCAAGGTTTCGGGAATTGCCGCACAGTTCTGCGCGAGGAACGGCTTGTCGCTTCTGCGACCCTGATAGTGAATGCTCTGAGCTATAAGCTCTTTTCCCGTCCCGGTCTCGCCATATATGAACACCGACGCGTCGTTTGCCGCCGCCTTTTTCGCCCTGTCTACGATTTCTCTGAACTCCGCATTTTCGCCGCAGATGTCGTTAAAGGTGTATTTTTTGATTCCGCTCGAGCTGACCTCTGTCTTCGCAATCGCTTCGCTCCTAAGCTCAAGCAGCGTATCCGACATCTGCCGAAACTCAGTTATGTCCTTTGAAAGCTCTATCGCGGCGACCGTCTTACCGCCTACGATAACCGGCACGGTGGAGTTCACCGTGGTTATCTCCTTGCCGTAAAGGTTCTTATATGTCTGCTGCTTCTTCAGCGTGGGCTTATTCTTTTTTATCGCGTCGTATATAGTGCTGTCGCCGTGCTTGAAGTTCGGGAATGCCTCGCTGAAGCTCTTGCCGAGCACGTCCTCCATGTTGACGCGTTCGGTTCTCGCCATCGCGCTGTTATAGTGTATTCCGATTCCGTCGCTGTCTACTATGTAGACGCCTTCATCCATTATTTCGATTAGTTCGTCAACGATTTTTTTGTATTCTGCGGTATTCATTTTGGGGTGCCTTTCCTTTTTATTGAGGTTATTGTACCACAATGCAAATAATTTTGCACCTATTTTTTTTGCACGAAATATGTTAGTATACCCTTACATGATTTTAATTTGAAAGGTAATGAAAATGAGGATAAGACGTGACAAGCACGAGCTTCTTGACGAAGATGTGGAGCTGATTGCGACGGTGTCGGACGCTCTGGCACACCCCGTCAGAATAAGGCTCCTAAAATATATCATGAATCAAAACAGAAGTATGGAAAATGTGTGTACAAAGGATTTGGTGTCAGCCTCAGGCTACGCGCAGGCGACTATTTCGCAGCACATGAAAACCCTGCTGAAATCAGGGCTCGTCGAGGGCAAAAAAAACGAGAAGTTCACCTATTATTTCGTTAATCTCGGGCTTCTGATCAGATATGTGAACGCGACAAAAAAATTCAGCGTGGAGGATTAGTCCGCGCTGTTTTTTGGCAAGAAAGAAGTTATGCCGCAGTGATTTTTATAACTATATGCATATATGGCAGTTATATGTTTGTATCACTTAATGCAATATTCAGTTGCTTTTTTCTCTCACAAAGTTCTCAGTCGACTAAGATATTATCCTGTTAAGGAATTTCTCCTTTAGCCATTGTGATTAGTGCCGCTTCTCTATGAATCCCGAGAGAAATACCCATATTAATAGTGTCTATTCTCTTTTCCTGTCTCTCTACATAATTCTAAATAGTTGCCTACGCTCTGATGAAACATTTTCCAGATTTCTTCAGGCGAGTCCACCTCAAATCCGTTTTTCGTTAAATATTCGCCACAATATCCGGTTATACTGTCAGGCTATTTTTACTTGTCAATGTAAGGAATATTTTTTCTGCATTTCGGTGAAACGGCATTGTCACCTGCCCAGCCTTGACACCTTTACGTCGCGCACCTCGATTGACCTTATGTTCTCATCTGCGGCAAAACTCAGTAGGTCTTTTACCTCGCCGTAGACCAGCAAGCCGTATAACTTAACCCCGTTCTTTTCGGCATATTCGAGAGCCGTTTTGTAAAACTCATATTTTGTCGGTGAGTTATCTAAGATGCCGAGCATTTCTTTTCTATCTATGAGGTATTTCAGCATACTTTTGTAGTGCTTGCCAAGCGCCCTGACTTCGACAGACTGTGAAAAACTTCTTTCCTCACTCTCAAGCAAATAGCTCGTGAAAGACAACGCCGGATATTTTTTGCTGACAGCCTCTCCAACCCGCATATCACCGAGGCTCAGGCTTGTGCCTATGCATATCGGAGCGTCCTTATCCGTAAACTCGCTCGCCCTCACCGCGCCCCAGACGAAGTGAACCTCCGGATACCGCTCTTTCAGAAGCGCTAAATCATTCGTGGTGATGTCATTTTTCAGCGAAGCCGCAAGCGATACATAGTTGTGCCCGTCCAACTTTTTCAGATTCTCATTTTGTGTTTCCATTTTATCCGCCGCATAATCTCTGTGAGAACCGTATACAACCTCCGTAAACAATGTAGAGGCAAAACCTAAGCTCAAAATATCCGACTTCAAGTCGGCACCGAGATTCTTCCCTCTTACGATTTTGAGGTTGATATTGTGATAATTCCCCGAAAACGATTCCTGAATTATATATGTAACATTATGTCTCGCGAAACCCGATTTATCAACAGAGGCGGCTATGAACGTTTTTTCCGGCTGATTTAGTTCTGTAATTACTTTCAGGTCGTAATTGATGTTTTTCATGCCGTATTCAGGGTCAAGACTCGTAGATGCCGGATTGTAGTACATTGCGTCCATTATCGGTGAAACCGCAAAAAATATTCCCGCAAGTATCGCAAGCACGATCGACACTGACGTGAATACGATTTTTCCGAGTCTTTTCTCGACGGATTTTCTTATTTTCTTGGTTTCTTCCGAGAGGACAGCCTCATCTTCGGATATTTTTTTCTCTGCCGAAGCATTCCCCTCGCCCCCCTCTATCAAAAAATCCTCTATC
>JBHAFL010000110.1:0-13203 GCA_041856085.1 Anaerovoracaceae bacterium
CATGAAACCGCTGTCCGCACTCGTCGCCTTTAATATCACTGTCGCGGTAACCGAAACGTCGGTATAAGCAGCATACTCCGTTCCGCCATACGTATACTTGAAAGTCAGACGTTCAAAAGCGGTATTTCTGTTTTCCGTCTTGTTTACCGCTTTCGCTGTGATTGTGACAGGAATCGAATTATCGCCCTGCGGAGACCCGATTTCACAGGAGGTATATGCGCCGCTTGTGAGATTGCTTCCGGTCTCATTCTCATAGTTTACGTTTACCTGATTTGGATTGATAGGGATTCCCTCTCCGTCGCCGTCGAAGAAGTACAGCTTGACCTCTTTCACATAATCGGGCTCGAACGAGGACTCTCCTATTACTCCGTCATAGCTCATAAGGTCGAGGTTAAGCGAGGCTCTGTCGACAAAAAGCCCCTGAGACTTAGGCCAAGCGCCGTAATGAACGTGCACCGTAGCGTCAAAAGTGTCTTTTTGCGTCAGAATTGACGGGAACGGGTAGTCCATACCCTCCAGTACCTTATCGCCGCAAGGGAAGCTGTACTTGCCGTGAATCTCGTTTAGCCCGTTATTCTCGGTAACGTCTACCGAACCGTAATATTCTTTTTTCTTTTTATCCTCCTCACTGTCGCCGACTCCGGAACCCGCATTCTTTTTAATGCCCGCCTGATTAAGATTATATGAAAAATCCGTGTTGCCGTCCGTTGACGTGAATTGCTCATAGGAATATTCATGTATCGTCGAAAACTGATTTGAAGACGAACCCTGATACCAGCCTTGATTGCTTGAAGTTATCATAAAGCTCAAATCGCCCTTGAGCATTTTAATTTTATCTGCATTATTGAGAGTAGATGTAATATTCGCACAGCTGTCAAGATAATAGCAGTTGTTTATTGTCAGGCTTTTAGCCCAGTTATACCTGTCCGCTACGCTGCCTATCATGCAGACTGCCTTGATGTTTTTAACCTGATTCGGAAAATCCGTATAGGTGTAGCAGTTATAGAACTTAGGCGAGCCGTCCCGAACGTTGGAGCTGTTTGTGAAATTCTGATAATTCGCCGAGAAGCCGCAGCCTGCGATTCCTCCTATATATATTTCCGTTCGTTCGTTCCCTGTGCCTGTCCTGTTAACCAGATTATCGTTTATCGTTATGCTGCCGCCGGAATACGCATTGGTTATGGTTTCAGGGTTAGCCCCTGCGATTCCTCCTACTCTCACATAATCTCCCCAAGGCGCCGTAGCGTTATTATTATTGGTCGCGCCCCCATACATTGCCTGTATATCTATATCGACAACAGCGGAGCACCTGTTAAGATTAACATTGGCTACTCCGATAAGTCCGCCGACATTAGCCTCGCCGGGCGACAAACGGTTTTGGCTCTCGTCCGATATTTTATATCCTGCTATTGCGCAGTTCTCTATCGTCTTCGTGCCTTCAATACTTCCGTTCGAGTTAAAATAGTCATAGGCTATGCCTACAAGCCCTCCTAATGCATATGCCCCCTGTTTGCCGGTACTTGAGGAGACTCTCCTTATTACGGCGTTTCCCTCGCTGTACATTATTATGTTTCTCAGGCTTGCGCCTGCGGTAACTCCGAATAATCCTACGGTGAAGCTGTCGGAGGTGAAGCCGAGTTCCCTTATGGTATAGCTCTGACCGTCATAGCTCAGACCGAACCATGCCGGAAGAACAGCATTGTAGCCGGTTCCCGAAGATGTTTCCGAAGTGGAAGCAATCGGACAATATCCCGTTATCCCGTCGCCGCTTAAGTCGTGAGTCTGCTTCCAGGCGATATCCTTATAATTCGCATCTCCCAAAATAGCTCCGCCGAACGTTTGTCTGCCTGCCCCTGTTACGTTCGTTTCAAATAAATAATTAAACTGCCCCTTGTTTGAAACATTTACCTGCGTGCTGCAATTCTTGTTGTTATAGTTCCAATTTATGAATTGGAGCTGCGCTACGGACCTCGTCTGATACTCGTTACCGGGCTTGCCGGGCTTCGTATTCCATGCATTGGAGCTTCCGCCGACGCTCGGATTGTCGAGGCTTATTGCCGCGGCGAAGAACGGATTAAATGTATAGCTGTAAGTCGAACCGTTACAATTAAGTTTCACGGTAGTATTCGGCTTCCTGTCATTGATGAACAGCCTTGTCGTACCGCTTGCCTGCGAAAAAGCGTCCTGAGAATTAAACGCATAGAAACTGTAGTTATCGGCAAACTGCCTCTCGAGATTGTTTTTTGCCGCCTCGTTTATATAGCTTACTCCCGTAATCGTAGACAGGCTCTTGCCGCTGAAGCTGCAGTTAGTTCCCCATACTGCGCTGCTGAGGCTTACCGAGGCGTCCTTTTTAACGTAGATTCCGTAGCCGTATTCGCTTATCCTGCCGCCGTCGTTATGCGCCTCGCACAGAGTGCTGATCGCCTCGTTTTTATCTCCGCTCACTAAGTAGAAGTGATAGCCGTTATTAGAGCCCTCAATCTCCTTTTCCCAATAGAAGAGTCCTACATTGCCCGGCTTATCGTCGTACGACCACTCGCCGTAGTGGATATAGTTATTATCGGAGTTCTTAACTATTGCGGGGTAAGGATATTTCGTTTCGCTCGAATTGGAATCGGTGGTGAGCTTATGATATTTCGAATCAGCCTGAGTAGCACTGCCGAAGCCTCCGAGCCTGAGCTGTCCGAGCTCATAGTGGTTTTTAGCCGCGCCTGCTCCCTGCTCCGCGTTAAAGGAATATATTTTACCTGCATATCTGTAGCTTCCGCCGTCAAGATAGCTGCACTTAACGACATTGCCGACATTATAGGTGAAGCCTGTCACATTCTCAGTATCGACTCCCGAGGTAACCGAAGCTGAGGCGCAGTACGCCCTGTCAATATAGCCGGTATTATTTCCGGCGAAGCCGCCTACATAAACCTCTCCCCCCTTGTACTTTTTAACGTCTATGTGCCCTAAGCAGTAGGACTGCGTAATCTCCCCCCTGTTTACGCCCGCTAAACCTCCGATTCTGCCGTTAGAGCTGTTTATCTCCACTGACATATCCGGATTATCCGAATAGGACCTTCTGATTTCTCCCGAATTATATCCGACAAGACCCCCGAAATACAGCGTCGAGTTCTTATACGCATAGCCCTTAATTACATAATTAGCCGCTGCGCAATTCTCGATCTTTCCCTCGTTATGTCCCGCTATAACGCCCATATAACCGACTTCACTGAAGCCCTCGGAGGATTTAATATGGCTTATGAAGCTGTTCGCATCCGCCGCGCCTCTGCCGTAATCGGCAACCATCACCACGTTCTTAACAATCCCCGTGCTGTTTATCGCACCGAAAAGCCCCGCATACAGATTACCCGAAGCGGTTTTTATCGACAGTCCCTTTATGACGCGACTCCTGCCGTCATATTTTGCCCTAAATGAGTAGTCGTTATTACCCTGCTTATAGCCGATTGAGTTCTGTCCCTTGGAATGGGTATAGCACGCTTCGCCGCCCGCAAGCGCAGCCGACTGCCAGTGATAAACGAGATTATTCTCGGCTGCGGCAGCCGTGCTGTAATATATGTCCCTGCCCTGAACGAAAGTCGAGCCCACCGTCTTTTCCCTGTACTCCTTATAGTATCTGCTCAGCATATTAAGCTGACGCGCGGAGTTAACGCCGATTTCTTCCGGAGTAGACGCAGGCTCGTTTTCGCTCTGAATCTGCGTTTTAGCAAAATGAGGATTAAAATAGTAACGCTTCCCGTTAATGCTTATAGGCAGATAATACTTGCCCGAAACCGCAGGCGAATTTATCACCGTGTCGGACGGCAGCTTCCTTAGAATGAAGCTCTTGCCCTCCGAGGTGAATGAGGCGGTGTTCGAAGAGTTCTTAATAAGGCTTAAGCTGTAGCCATTAAAATCAACCGCTACAGGGTCATTCGCACCCTGCGCGTCCGTTTCGAAGAGCGCCGCATAACCGTCCTCGACCACTACCTTATCGGACAGCTTATTAATATCGGCGCCGTAATAGCCGTAGCTTCCGTCGCTGTATAATTCATAGTATGCCAGCACTCCCGACTGAAACTCGTCCACAACCCAATCACCGTAGTTTCTCATCGGGATCGGTGGAGTCGGCGGGTTTGCCGGATCAATCACCTTTGCCTTGAGCAGAGGATAAGGATATTTCGTAAGACCGAAACCGGCGGTAATATTATACGCCGAAGTCCAGTCGGCATTATTGGCGTCGAAGATGAATGCACTTCCGAGCGCGATCTTAACGGTATCCGTTATATTATCAGTTGTCAAATCGCTCGATGCGATTGCCGTTCCCTTGTGATTAGCACCTGCTAATGCATTCGCAAAAAATACATTCACTGCATTGCCTCTCTCCACGGTCGCGTACGTATTGTAGCTCTGTCCCGGCGGCGGCGCGGTCAGACTGAATACGGTATATGAGTTTGTAATATTCACATCCTGCTTCAGCGTGAAGCCCGCCGCACTGTCCATAGTAGGCTTAATATCGGAAGCTTTGGGCGGCAGTAGTATGCCTGAGGTATAGCAGCTGTCTATGACATTATTCTTCCACCTGGAAACACCGCCAATAAGACCTCCTGCGAACTTGCCTCTGATATAGCAATCCGCATATGAATGGTTAATGTTTATATCGTCCTGACTGTGTCCGATGAAACCGCCGGCGCTTTCACACTGCGCGCTTATTACCGACGCCGCAGAGCTGTATTCAATCTCCACCTTGCCGTAGGTCTGTCCGAAGAAGCTGCCCGCGTGGCTTCTTTCACTGTATATCCACCTGTGCCCGTCAACCGCGTCTGTCGCCATAATGCCTGTAAATTCGGGAGTCATATATACGTGACAGTCGCTGACCTTTAAGCCTGTCGCGTGCTCACCGGCGTCAATTCTGCCGGCTATTCCGCCTGCCAAGCCGTACTGTTTGCTGTATACAGCCGGTCCGTTCAGATTAATTCCCTTAAGCTCATTTCCCTTAAAAGTACCGAAAAGTCCGGAGTCTCTCTCCTGTCCCGTCGAGTTATCGACTGTCAGCCCCTTTATCTCGAGTCCGCTGCCGTCGTAGGACATAAGATTATCGTTATTTATCGGAGTGAACTTAAGCGGGCTTCCCGAATCCGTCGTCCCGTATATATCCTCATTGCTCCACTTGCCCTCGGCGCCGTCCTTAAAATCAATATTACGGGTCTGCACAGCCTTAGTTATATTAAGCTCGGTTATGTCCGAATAGCTTAAGCCCGAGCTTGCGATATTGAGATTCTGAAGATGTCTTCCCCATGCAATCCGCGCCGTCTGTTCTCCTCCCTGCATCTCGGAAACGGATTCGAACAGCGAGTTGGTTTCAGCGGATTTCTCATCGGCATGCGCGAGATTATTGCCTACGTCAGCGGTGAAAGAGATTATAATATCCTCGCCCGGGATAAGCGCATTCGCCCCGCTGCCGTACTGATATGCGAACGATTTATTCGGCTCGAGAGAGTCGAGAATCATCTTATAGCTCCTGTTAGTGCCGCCGTCCGCCGCGCTCAGCACGACATCCTGCGTTATCTCTTTCCCGCTCGTCTTGCCCCTTATCTTGATATGAAGAGTGAGATTCTCCGCCGCATACTGATTAGGTATAACTGTTGACAGCGTGGCAACAAGCTTTTCTCCGTTATCTATGAAAATCGCGGTGTTCAGCTCCTCTGCCGCTGTTCCCCCTCCGTATACGGACCCGCCGCCGTAGTAGCCGACATAAGCTCCGAGCTCTATTCTCTTATCCTTATTCTGCCGGTACTCATCTCGGCCGCTTCCCGCATAGAAGCTTCCCGCAGTCTGAGTCTCCGAATAGAACACGGCGTAGACAATGCCGCTTGTTGCGTCATATTCCACAACCCAGTTCTTATCAAAAACCTCGGACGTGATAAGCCCGTCGGGCAGAAGCGCGGCGACAGCCGCCGACGTCCTCGCGTCGGAATCTACCGTGGAGAGATTGCTAAAAGCCTGCCCGTCCGTCGGCCAATCCGACGGCTGCACATTCTGTTCCATAACTCCGTCATATTTAATACCGACGCCGGCGTCGGAATCAAGCCTCACCGCCTCACCCGTCGCGAACATATCGGTCAGCCTGTTTTGGGCGGCGGTATATATGACCTGAGCCTGAGCGTCAAGCTTGGTCTGTCTTATGCTTTTTATCAATCTGCCCGTACCGATGAATGTAAGCGCAAGCAGGACTATGAGGATAGCTACCACAAGCAGGGTTTCCAGCAGAGTGAAGCCTTTTTGATTCCGTTTTTTCATAGCGTCTTCCTTGTATAGTTTCGATAAATTAACTATCAGGTAAGCAGCCTCCGGCTGCCTTAATATCTGTTTTTTATGATTACTAAAAAACCGACAAACGCTTTTAGGTTAAAAAGCGTCTGTCCTTAATTAAAGATTATTCCTTGTATTCGAAGCTCAGCATTGTAATCGATACTCCGTACACGCTGTACTCTCCGCCGTAGGCGGCGCTGCCGAATACACCCCATCTGTTCGACCATGTCTTCGTCTCGTTTATCGAGACGTCCGTTATCAGATACCTGTTCGACGAGTCGTTTATTTCTCTGACAGTCGAAACGGCTGACTTGTACGACTTAGCGGTGAAGCTTATACTGATAGGTCTTCGAACTATATTCGGTATCGTCTCGTCTGTCGCCTCTTCTCCGAAAGCGACGTCATAATCGACGGTATCCGCCAAAATGCCGTTCAGCTCGGCGATTATACCGTTCATATTATTATATCTCGGCAGAAGCGGAGGATTGCCGCCGTATTCGTCGAATACCTCGTCTATCGCTTTCTGCATAACCGTCATGTTGTCGGCTTTTATCTGCGCTTCCGCAATCTTGGAATTAACCTTGGAGAGACTTCTCTCTATCTCCTTAGTCTGGCTCGCAATAGGCCCCTGCACTACGAAATAATAGGCGACAAGCACTATCAGTATCCCGAGTAACGCCAATTCCTTAGCTGAAATTATCTCTTTTTTCAGACTGTTCATCAGCCGAGCACCTCCTCTCCGTTAAGCACTCCCGCATTGGCTTCGATACCTTCATGGGCGTCAGCCGCCTTGTCCTCGACTCCCTCTTCCTTAAGCGGGCTCTGACCGTCAGACATCTCGTTTACGGCGTCGAATACTATTGAAGCGGTAACCTTATCTCCCGTCTCTGTGGAGTCCCTGTTCGCGGTGAAAACCTTGACGTTGGCGACCCAATCCACAGCCTCCAGCTGCTTCCTTATCTTACGCACGTCGTCGAGCACACTCACGCTCACCTTGAGGGAAACAGTGTTTCCCTTTATGTCCACGCTCGAAACCTCGCCTATGCCCGAGGTCTTCTGCTCTATCAGCCTTATTATATCCACCCTGTCTACGAGGCTTCCCTCCTCGTCTTTTTTGAAATCGTCGGTGTATCTGATATACTTCGACTTGAGCTCGTCATAGCCCTCAATCTGCTCCTGGAGCTGCTCAAGCTGAGCCTCCGCCCTGCTGAGCTGCCCGTTGATAGAAGCCAGATAGGTTATCCTGCCGAATACTCCGAATTTAACTATGAGAAAAATCATAATTGCGATGATTATAGCCGAAGGTATTACCTTTTCCCACGAGTTATCGTCGATTACTTTCTGGTAGAGATTCATACTCGTCTTTGACGGAAGCCTCGATTCGTTAAGGTTTTTTTGTTTTTTGCTCATCTCGCTCCCCCCTATTGAATCGACGCGCCTATCGCGGCAATCGCGCGCTTGGCTTCATCATCGCCGCGGCATTCCTCAGGGAGTATATCCCCGATATTCCCTAAGTCCAGCTGAATATATGACAGAAGCTCCCTTATGAAGCCGTCCATATCAGAGCCTGAGCCGCATACATAGCACTTGTCAAACTCGCTCTGCTGATGTTCGTACTTATAGAAGTTTATTGCTTTCATAACCTCGAGAGCTATCCTGTCGTATACCCTCACGCATATTTCGCTCTCGAGTATATTTTCGTGGTCAGCCTCGCGATAAGACGCGGCTAAATATACGTCGGTATTGTAATGCTCGGCTATAACCTCGTCTATCTCCCTGACGCCTATGTCTATTATCTTAGCCGCCTTGAGGTCGCCGCCCTGAAGAATATATACCCTCGTGTGAGCGTGCCCCACATCGAGCAGGCAGTAAGTGCTGTCAGCGGACGCCCCCCTCGAAATCGCATATCTTATGAGGTTTATTATTGCCATCTCACGCGGGACAGCTACCTTGAGACTGAAGCCTGCGCGCGCGAGTATCTGCTCGTAGCGCTTAATGGCGTCCTTAGACGCGGCGGCGGCGAGAAGATTGATTCCCGTGACGTTTCCCTTATCGTCCTTTTCATAGCCGTCGACGGCATAGTCATAATTATATTTAACGCTCTCGTTTCCTACGAAGTCTCTGAACTCGTAAGGAAGATTAAGCCTAAGCTGTCGTTCTGTAATAGGCGGCATAGTAATCGACCTGAAATATGTATTCATTTCGGGAATGACCAACGCCGCGAGCTTGCCCTTAAACTCGCCCTCTTTTTTCATATCCTTTAGAAACTGGGAAAGTAGCTCGGGTGAAACGATTTCTTCGCCTCTTATGAGGTTTTCGGGCATACGTGAAACGAGCACCTTGGCTTTTTTATCACTTCGGTACATTGCGACGCTTCCCTTGCCTATCTCAATTCCGATGTAGTTTTTTTTCATATGTAATTATTCTCCTGAAAAACTATCAAAAAAGGCTCATATACCGATTCACTATGAAGTCTCCGCAAAAAATCACGAAAACATAAGCAATCGATATCGCCGGTCCGAAAGGTATCTGTTTTTTCTCATTCTTTAACGGGAGCAGGTTCATCATAATACCGGACACCGCGCTAAAAAACAGCGCCAGAATATTCACCTGCCATGCGAAGTACATACCCGCCATAAAAAACAGCTTGATGTCTCCGCCGCCCATCGTATCTTTTTTTAATATCCTGTCGAGAATCAAAGATAAAATCAGAACCGGCAGCGATATCGAAAATGCCCCGACAGCGCTCTGAATCATCTCCTCTCTCAGATTCGCGTTTAACGCTATGAAAATAATTCTGTTTATAATTCCGATTATGATGAACCTGTCGGGAATGATATATTCCTCTAAGTCCGTCAAGGTAACGCATAGAAGTATCGAGCAAAAAACTATATACTCCACAGTTAACAGCGTCAAATCGAATCTCAGTACAAGGAGCGCATAAACGACGCCCGTAATAAGCTCCGTAAGCGGATAGCGAAAATGTACGCCGCTTCCGCAGTATCTGCACCTGCCTTTCAGAAAAAGCCAGCTAAAAAGCGGGATTAAATCAAAAAATCCGAGCCTATGTCCGCAGGACATACAGTGCGACCTGCCTCTTGCAATCGGTTCTCCCGACAGAGTCCTCATAGAGGCGCAGTTCAGGAAGCTGCCCATTACGGCGCCGAGCACAAAAGCCGTGAACAGAACATATGCGGTAAAAAACGGAGTTAAAAAAATCGTCATTTATACAGTGTTTCAAAAATGCGCTAAATCCCGAAGGTGCACCCCACACCCTCGGGCTTATTGAAGTTTTAATCGATGTGTTGTTTATGTTTTAATTGCGTCTCCCCCCGCCGGGCTAGCATTCGGCGGGGAGAGGTTGTAATATATGCCCTAAGGCTATGGTGTTTACTCCCAGCTAAGCGTTACAGTGCCGTTAGCGGCAACAACAACTTTAACAACTTGTCCTGTTGTCGCTGTAGTCGGCGCATAACCCAATTCAGTAACACCGCCGTCAGCTGTGGTGCCTTTGCCGTATTTGGCTGCCGGTGCACTGCTTACTAATGTTCCTGCCGCCGCATCATAGTAGAATGTTCCTGTTGTATTGTCTGTCAGATACTGAGCTACTGCAACCGCTTTCGCTGCTCTCATATTGGCAACGTCTGTAGCCTCTCTTGCTTTCTCAAGCTGAGATGTGAAAATCGGAATGGATATTGCCACAAGCACAGCTACGATAGCCACTACGATGAGCATCTCCATTAAGGTGAAGCCTTTTTTATTGTTCTTTTTCATTGATATTATCTCCTATCATTTTTTATTGTCTTGGGGTGTATATTTTATCGGAAAATCGGGGTGATTCCGTTAAAATCTTTTTAGCCTATGGCTCCGTACATACTGAACATCGGAAGATACACCGAGAGCAGCACGAAGACTACGAATACCGCGAGCACGCAGATTATGGCAGGCTCAAGGAGCTTAACCGCTCTTCCCGTGACGAACTCGACCTCCTGGTCGTAGTAATCGCCTATGACCCTTAGAGTGCCCTCCATGGAGCCGGATTCCTCGCCTACCGCCGTCATCTCAATCAGAAGCTCGGGAAGCTCGCTTACGTCCTTAAGCGAAGCGCCTATCGAGTAACCCTGCTCGACCTGCTCCACGCACCTCAGCACCTCGGCGGTGATATAAGCGTTAGTCAGAGACTTAGCCGTAACCGAGAGCGCTCTCACCGCGGGTATGCCCGCCGCGAGCATGGTCGAAAAGGTGTTGGCGAACTGACTCGCCGTATTCATTATGCTTATCCTGCCTACTATGGGCAGGCTCAGCTTTTTTTTATCAATCTTAATCGCGCCGCCCGCAGTATTATGATAGATTCTGTATGATACCGTGAGAATCACGGCAAGTATAATCATAGGTATGGCGGAGACCTTGAAGAAGCCCGACATGGCTATCACCATTCTCGTAAGGAGCGGAAGCTCTATGCCCATTACCTCAAAGGTTCTCGTGAATACGGGTACCGCATATATCATTATGATTCCGATTACTATAATCGCGACTATAATTACGAATATCGGGTATGTGAGAGCCGATCTGACTTTTTCGGATATTACCGATTTTTTCTCGAAGAAGCCCGATAATCTCTCAAAGGCTATCTCAAGCGAACCTGCTTCCTCACCCGCTCTCATCGTCTCGATGAATGTGGTCGGAAGCTTCTCTCCCCTTAAGCCGAAGCTGTCCGCAAGCCCGTATCCGGCGTTTACGTCCTCGGCTATGGACTCGAGCATTCTCTTAAGAGAGCGATCCTCGGTTCTTAAGCCGACGAGCTCCACGGTCTTCGCTATAGGAAGTCCCGCCTTAAGCAGTATGGCGAACTGCTGACACATCAGCGCAAGATTTTTTTCTTTTATTTTGAATTTTTCGGTCTTAGTCCTAAGGAATTCGAGGTCCATCACCTCTTTCATCTCCAGGATGAGGCGGTGCTCCTCTTTTAGCTTGATGACCGCGTCGTCTCGGTCGTGCGCCTTGATTACTCCCGTGACTTCAACTCCGCTCCTTGACAGAGCCTTGTACTTATATGTAACCATTTTTCACTCGTTAAAACATTCGAGAATGTGTTTTTAATAGCGATATTTTTTATCTCATTATCCTGTCGGTCGAAAAGGAGCTGCTGTCGCCGCTTCCTATGCCGAGGAGTTTTTTGAGAAATTCGGAGTCGTGAGCGGCTTCGACAGCCTCCTCGACCGTGACGGTGTTTTTTCTGACCAAATCTGCTAAGAAGTTATCCATGGATATGTTGCCGTCAGCCTTAGACGTCTGTATAGCGCTTGCTATCTGCGGAGTCTTCCCCTCTCTAATCATAGCCCTTATCGCAGGGTTCAGCACCATAACCTCGCAGGCGAGCACCCTGCCGCTTCCGCTCTTATGCGGGAGAAGCTGCTGCGAAAGAACCGCTCTTAAGGTCATACTCAGCTGAAGCCTTATCTGCTGCTGCCTCTCTCCCGGGAAGACGTTTACTATCCTGTCGACGGAGTCCGCCGCGCTGTTGGTGTGAAGCGTGGCGAACACCAGATGTCCCGTCTCAGCCGCCGCGAGCGCGGTCTCTATAGTGTCGAGCGTCCTCATCTCGCCTATCAGTATGACGTCGGGGTCTTCCCTCAGTATGGCTTTTAGTCCCGAGGAATAGCTCTCGGTGTCCCGACCGATTTCTCTCTGGTTTATCAGGCATTTGTCGGGTCTGTATATGTACTCTATAGGGTCTTCGAGGGTGATGATATGCTGCTCTCTCGTATGGTTAATCCTGTCGAGCATAGCCGCGAGCGTGGTGGACTTGCCTGAGCCTGTTTCGCCCGTTACTATCACTATCCCTCTCGGATATTTAGCGAAGTCTCTGCATACGGCAGGCAGTCCTAAGTTGTCGAGGTCGGGGATTATGTCTGAAAGTATCCTGACCGCCGAGCTCAGGTGCCCCTGCTGCCTGAATACGTTTACTCTCACGCGTATCCCGTCCGCGAAAGTACCCGCCAAATCCACTTCGCCGTTTTTTTCGAGTTCTGAAAGCCTCTCCGCTAAAAGCTGAGAGGCTATAGCCTCACAGTCCTGATGTGAGAGCGGCTCGGGGTTAAAGTCCTTAATCCTGCCGTCGATTCTTATTCTTATAGGCAAGCCGCAGACAAAATGTATGTCGGACGCTCTAAGTAACTTCGCTTCGCTTATTATTTCATTTATGTTCATTGTAAATAACCTCGCTGAGCTATCTGATAATAACTCAATTTCAAGGAGTTAAAAGTTACAAAAGTCATAGGTTACGCACCCATTTAACTGTTAGTCCGTTCTATGTTTCTTCCTATGTCTGAACCTTTTTCTGTATTTATACGTCTGTAGAATGCAATATTCTGTTTGCCTCTGCGGAAGTGGTCTGTCCGTCAAGCACGAGTTTAAGGCAATTCTGCGCCATAGTCTCGTAGCCTGAGCGCTTAACCGCTTCTATAAGCTCGTGATGGGGAGCTTTTTCACGGAACTTCTGTTTAATATCCGAGTTCAGCACGAGCATTTCGAACGCCGCCGTCCTGCCTCTGTAGCCTATATTAAGGCAGTCGGGGCAGCCCTGTCCCTTATAGAATTTAATACCCTCGGACTTATTCGGGTCGAGCCCCATAGAAGTGAGCTCGTCCTCGCTCGGCGCGTAGGAAATCTTACAGTTAGGACATATCTTCCTGACAAGTCTCTGCGCGATTACGCCCTTAAGTGCGCTCGCAATAAGGTAAGGCTCTACGCCTATGTCCTGAAGTCTGTCGAGGGTAGCGATTGCAGAATTCGTGTGGATGGTAGAAAGTACCAAATGTCCTGTAATAGCGGCTCTCATAGCAATCTCCGCCGTCTCGCCGTCCCTGATTTCGCCGACCGCTATGATATCGGGGTCCTGTC
>JBHAFL010000111.1:0-13282 GCA_041856085.1 Anaerovoracaceae bacterium
CAGCAGCCTTTCTGCAATAAGTATGGCGATAAACACCCAAAATATCGGGTCCATCTTTCGAAACATTCTTTTTATATCATCTGTTCTTTTTTTCATTCTGTCTTCCTCAATAATAAAATCCTCTTTTTTCGTCGGAATACTCTGCAAGCCTCGCCCTGTATGCCTCAATCGCCTCCTTTTCGAAAGCGAGTTTAGGCTTCGAAACCCCGATATCGCTAAGCAGAGCCTTTGTGAACAACGGATTGAGCACCAATACGGGGCCTATGATATATGTACCGATGAAATTATTTTTTCTGAGTCCCTCCTGCATTATTTCAGGATTCAGCCCGCACCCTCTTTTCGTCATAAAAGCGTAATCTCCCTGTTCTCCGATATAATAGCTGTGTGAAAACTGGGATTTATAGCCGACGATATCCATTTTCGCGCCCTTATGGGAATATTCCCCTAAATAGAGCGAATTAAACCTCTTATTCAGGTCGGTCTTCGCATAAGTATCGAAAATCCCTAAGCACTTGACGCGCTCGCCCCCGGCATACTCGATTCCGTCACCGAAAATTTCTATAGCGTTTCCCGTTATCAAAAAATGCACGCCACTGTCAATAAGCTCCCTTATCCGCCCCTCATAACCGGCTAATTTTTCGGCTGCAAGCCTCTGCGAAGACTCCGACATCGTCCCCATATATATGAGCTTCGGCTCGTTCTTCACGAAATACGGTTCTTCCGTCAGGCTGTCCGTTATTACCTCAAGCTCGTCCGAGCATTTTTTTAGATAGCTGATATTCTCGAGGTCTCCGTAGAGGTTGGCAACCTCAGGAAATAATATCTCTGTTTTAAGCATTTTCGCAGCCCTCCTCAAGTCTCGATTTTACCATATCCGCTACCCTCATTCCGAGCTCGAGCGAGTCCGTACCGTAGAGTACGTAGATATTGTCGTTATCAAAATACTTAAGCCTGTCGGGAGTCTCGGTTTCTTTCTCGGCGAACGAAAGGCGCTCTTCATCCACGCCCGCAAGAAGAAGCCTGAGCTTATGGTCGAGTCTTCTCGGCCCGCAGAGTACGATGTTTCTTATATTCTCTCTATTGAGAAACTCGAAGTCGCAGTCATAAAGCCAGCAGGTATTCTCGCTCCAATGCTTCATATCGCCCTGACAGGAGTTCATAAGTATGATTTCTTTGTCTCCCGGCATACCTGAAATATAGTCGAACACCCTCGTGGTGGCAAACGCGTTTTTTTCTTTTGCGAGCATACGATAAAGCGTCTTATCGCCGAAGCGCTCTTCTTCGAATCTCGATTCCACTAAGTTCACCCTTTCGAAGAACGCTTTGATTTTTTCTCTCGAATATCCCAACTCGCTTAAGAGAGCTATAACCGAAACCTGATTATATATGTTGAATATGCTGTCGCTTATCAGCCTGTACCTGCCGGCTTCGCCGCGCGATTTTATTTCGAAAGTCTTGCCTTCGACGTCGACGTTGAAGGCGGTATAATCGTAGTCGGGAGCCTTAAAATCGCAGCTTCGGCAATATGCCCTTCCTATATGATTATATCTCAGGTATTCATATTCCAGCTTGCGACTGCATATAGGGCAAATCTGGAAATCATTTATCAGGTTCTTACACTCCCTGACGTCCCCGTCCATGCGCTCGACGCCGTAATAAATTCTCCTGTTAAGCGGCGAAACGCGCGACGATATAAGGTCGTCGGCGTTTAATATCAGAATAGATTCATCGGGTATATTAGCCGACAAAAAATCCGCTATATATTCGGGGTGGGCATTCCTCATTATGGAGTCTCTGCTCAGGTTCGTAATAAGAATGTATTCCGGCTTGAGAAAGGGAAACACCCTCTTCGCCGATCTCTCATCGACCTCAAAGACGCCGATTTCATAGCGCTCGACGCCGAAAATATTCATTCCCTGCACGAGCGCCGTGGCAATTCCCGTGTCTATGTTGGAGCCCGCGGAGTTATTCAGAACTTTTTTATTGTCAAGTCTGAGAATGTCCGTTATGAGGTTGGAGCAAGTCGTCTTACCGTTTGTCCCCGTTACAGCTAAAATCTTTTCGGGCTTTTTTGCATACTTGAGAAACGACGGGCACAGCTTAAGCGCGACAATCCCCGGAAAATTCGTCCCGTTATGCCTCGTGATTCTGAGCGCGATTATGGAGAGCTTTGCCGCCCAAAGGGCGATGACATATCTTATATAATCCATTATTTTAACGCCTCCATTATGGAGCTGTACGTCCCCTGCCCGAGGCTTAAATCCTGCGAAAGATCCTGCGACGGATAGCTGTTTCCCTCTATGAGAAGCGGTCCGTAATCCTCGGATATGCATACGTCCCAGCCGACATATCCCACCTGCGGCACGAGGTTGGCTGCTTCCTGAATCATTGACAGCACCTCCTCCCATTTAGGTATTCTGAAGCCCTTAAGAACCGTACCCGACTCCGGTACTCTCTCGAATACATTCCTGTCCTTGTCGAAGCCGTCAGTCAGTATTTCGCCTGTCTTATAGTCATAGATGGTGGATATGCCGCCGTTATTAAAATTATCTACCACAGAGCCGGGCTTTCCCATTCTGATTCCGCCTGATACGATGATTGCCTTGCCGTCTTTAAGGATTGTAATTACCCTTATGGTGTTAACCGAATCGGCGCTCAGAAGATTCATCGTCTTATCCTGCCTCACTACCTCTTCCGCAAGAGGCTTGTCATTGTCGACAAGATACATATAGAGCTCCTCCGGCTCCCAATCCGAAACTTTGATTTTTTCGATTCCTCTTCCGCAGCTCTCGTGAAGAGGCTTGACGATTATATATTCCTTGCCGGCTAAAAACGCCTTGAACTCCTCGGCGTCGGCTCCCTCTACCCTGTCCGTTTCCTTAAGAGCCGTACCCTCTATGTCTCCGAAAATCTTGCCTTTGCCGAGCACCAGCCAGTCGCGCTTGAGAAAGCTGTTGAATTTTTTGTTGAATATCGCCTTGTCTTCAAAATATTGAATATATCTTCTGTCGTTGAATTTTTTGAATATTTTGTTATTCTTGCCGAGAGTAAGGATTTCGTCCCTTTCCCTGCGGCTCTTATTATACATCTCAAAAAATTCGTAATCCACATGTCCCGAGCCGTATCTCAGCGCGCAATAATATATATCCGCTCTGACCGCTCTCCACGACCTGCCCGTCTTAGCGGCAATTCGCTTCGCCGTTTCATCGAATCTTGAGAAATCCGTTGTCTTGAGTTTTTTCAGATAGAAACTGAGATTCATTTTAGCGTACTCCTTAATTCACTAAGCCTGTAATTATATGCTTCGATTATTTCTTTCTCATACTCGAGTCTGTCGCTGAGTCCCATAAGTCTCAAAAGGTATTTGGTAAAATGCGGGTTCAGTATAAGATACGGCCCGAGCGAGTATGTACCGAAAAAGTTATTCGAATGAACACCTTCTTTTTTTGTGTCGGGATTCATTCCTATTCCGATTTCAATGTCGATAAAAGCGTCCTTAAATTCGCCGTAGCTGAAGCTGAACTGGCTTCTGTGACCGAGCAGCGTCATTCCGTCGAAGCTGCCTATATACTGCGAGTTATGTCTCGGTCTTTTCATATATCTTATAGACTCGAAGTCGAAGATACCGAGCGCCTCTATCTCGGTCTTTCCGTCTCCGGTCACCTCGTCTCCGCTTATTCGCTTGCCGAATATTTCTATGGCGTTTCCCGTAACGAGAAAAATCATCCCCTTTTCGATTGACGCCCTTATTTCTCCGGCATAGCTTCGCAGAAGCTCTATTGTCTTTTTTTGTTTTTCTTCCGTCATACAGCCTATATATACCATATCGACGTCATCTGTAAGAAACCTCGGCTTACACTGATGAGCGGTCATAATTACTTCGATTTCGTCGCTGCATTTTTTTAGATATTCGATATTATAAGCCTCACCGTATATATTAGTGAATTCGGGATAGATAAACTCTATTTTTTTCATTGCTTTATCCCCTTTGCGTAATTCACTATGCTGTCACGCATATTTTTTGCTTTAGTCACATAATCTATCTCGTAAAGGACATAGACCTTTTCGATTCCCTCCGTATCGACATTCTCAGGTATCTCTGCCTCGGTCTCCACAGCTACAAGCTTTTCTCCCGGGATTCCCGCAAGCAGCATTCTCAGCTTGTGATTAAGGTACATATGACCGCCGACGATGATTTTTTTAATATTGGGGCTGTTTAAGAACTCATAGTCCGTCTCATAGAGCCACGATATCGTTTCGGTCGGGTGATGTCTGTCCTGAACCTCGTCCATCAGAAGAACGACATTCTTCATAGACGGCTCCTCCGCCATATATTCGAATACCGTAGACGCGGCGGAGACGTTCTGTGATTTTGCCGCGTAGGCATAGTATTCAATCCCCTTATATACTACTGAGGATTCGCGGATATCCGTTATTTTCTGTCCTTTGAGAAAATCCGCTATTACGTCGCTCCCGTAACCGAGCTCCATAAAAAGTGCGGCGGCCGAAAGCACGTTGAAGCAGTTAAACATCGTATCGGATATAAGAGGCACGGTCTCGCCGTTCAGCTGCATTTTTTTATTATCAAGGTCGATATTTCCGGCGGTGTATTTTGATTCCGGAGTCCTGAAATCACAGTCTGTGCAACTGAATTTACCGATATGGCGATATAGCCTGTAATCATATGCTATCTTACCTCCGCATTTCGGACATACCGAAATATCCCTTGAGATGTTCGACCTCGGATTGAAGCCGTCGTCCTCTATGCCGAAATATACCCTGCGTGCGGTCTTGCCGAGCTCTGAGGATATAGGGTCATTAGCGTTTAGTATGGCCACGGTGTCTTTGCCTGCCTCAAGCATACAGCTCTCTATATGGTTAAAAATATTTTCGGGATGTCCGTTTCTCCTGAGGCTGTCCTTACAGATATTGGTTACGAGGATATAATTCGGTTTTATCTTTGACATCTCGCTATCCATCGAGAGCTCGTCGGCTTCAAGCACGGAGCAATCGACGCGCGGCTTATTAAAAAAACCTACTCCTCTTATAAGGTTTGTGGCGAATCCCGCCATGAGGTTCGCTCCCCAGTCGTTAAACGAGGTCGAATACCCCTGCGCCCTCAGGAAATCATTCACCAGAGCCGAGGTAGTGGTTTTGCCGTTAGTTCCGGTTATCGCAATCGTGAGCTCCGGCTTCGATATCAGCTCCAAAAAATTCGGGCACAGCTTGCATGCCAAAAGCCCGGGCATATCCGTTTTCGGCGTGCCTCTAAGCCTGTAATAAAGCATCATCAGCTTAGCAGCCCAAAGGGCGATAAAAAATCTGAGCATAGCGCTCCTCCTCATAATATCTCGGTAAGCAGTCTCGATACGCTCTCCTTAAAGCGGATTATAATCGAACGCTTGTTATATGCTTCAAGTGTCAGCTCGTGGCTGTTTTTGATATCCTCTCTGAACGACCTCTCCATCTCTTTCGCAAATTTTTTGTCGAAGATTACCGCATTCGTCTCAAAATTCAGCTTAAACGACCTGATATCGAAGTTACACGAGCCTATCGACGTCACCTCGCCGTCGGCGAATATCGTCTTTGCATGCATAAACCCGCCGTCATATATGAATATCCTGCAGCCGTCCCTGAGCAATTCCCCGACATATGAAAGCGTAGCCCAATACACGAATATATGGTCGGGCATATTAGGTATCATAATATTAACCTTAACCCCCGACTGTGCAGCCATCTTGCAAGACTCCAATATCGACTGGTCGGGCACGAAATACGGGGATTGAATATATACCGACTTCGTCGCGGTCGTAATTATCTTCATAAAACCGCGTTTTATCTCCTGCTTAGGAGCCTCGGGACCGCAAGATACTATCTGCACTCCCATATCTCCCGCAGCCTCAGTATTGATGCGTTCCGCGCTCAAAAGGTCGAGCCTCTCCTTGGTGACGAATCTCCAGTCAAGTATGAATCTGGCGTTAAGCTCGTTTACTCCTATGCCTCTTATCCTCACATGGGAATCCCTCCAATGTCCGAACTTAGGCGCAAGGTCGCAGTATTCGTCGCCTACGTTATAGCCTCCCGTATATCCAATCTTATTATCGATTACTAAAATTTTGCGGTGATTTCGGTAATTAAGATTAAGACCCACCTTGATGCCTAATTTGACAAGCCTCGGCGGGAAAAAATACGCCACCCTGCCTCCTGCGCCGAGATAATCATTCAGTACGGTATTGTTTATGCTCCGCGAACCGAGCGCGTCAATGAGAAGCCTCACTTCAAGCCCCTCCGCGGCCTTTTTCGTAAGCGCCGATATCAGACGTCTGCCGACGCTGTCATTTTTTATTATGAAATATTCGGCGCTTATAGATGTCTTCGCCTCAGCTATGTCTTCAATCATACGCTCGAAAAGCTCGTTTCCGTCGGTTATAAGCTCGACGTCGTTTTTATCGGTATATATCGCATTGCCGTAAACCTGATTCAGAGTGATGAGATCCCGCCACTTGCTGGCTGATATATTTTCAAGCTTAAGATTACCCGAGCCTATCTCCTTTATCTGATAATCCAGATATCCTCTGAGCACGCTCTCCTCATCGTCATACAGTTTGTTTATTTTAATCCTCGTAAGATTCTGGTTAAATATAAGATAGAGAATGAAGCCCAATACCGGGATGAATGCAAGAACCATAATCCACGCCAAAGTAGCGGTAGAGGTTTTTCTTTCAAAAAATATTACCGCCATGATGAGTATAAAGTTGATTCCATATACCACCATTGACGAGGATATATGACCTATAGGCGTTTCCATCTCAAACATGATTAAATCAATTCTCCTTCTAAGCTGAATGTGTTTGATGAAGTTATCCTGATATCTGCGAGCTCGCCGGTCATTCCCGACCTGCCCTTGAAATTGACTAACTTGTAGGTTTCAGTCCTTCCTCCGTAAGTCAAGGAGTTTCTTTTTGATGTGCCGTCAACAAGAACCCTCTGAACGCTTCCCACATATTCCGCATTTTTTTCCGCCGATATCCTGTTTATGCAGTCCACGAGCCTGTTAAATCTCTCATGCTTGACAGCCTCCGGAATCTGGTTCTCATATTCGGCAGCCGGCGTACCTTTTCTTATGGAATACAGGAAAGTGAACGCGGAGTCGAACCTCACCTCTTCGCATAGACTCAAGGTTTCCTCGAAGTCATCCTCCGTCTCTCCGGGGAAACCTACGATTATATCGGTCGAAATAGCAATCCTGGAATCAGCCGCTCTGAGCTTCCCGACTAAATCCATATATTTCTCCCTGCTGTATCTCCTGTTCATAGCGGAGAGAATCCTCGAGCTTCCTGACTGCACGGGAAGATGAACATAATGACATAAACTGCCGCAGTCCCTGTAGCACTCGATGAGCTTATCGGATAAATCCTTAGGGTGAGACGTCATAAACCTTATTCTCTCGATTCCCTCTATACCGTCTACAGCCCTGATAAGGTCGGGAAAATCCCACAGTCCGTTTTTTCCCTCCCCCTTATAGCTGTTTACATTCTGACCGAGCAACGTTACTTCTTTAACACCGTCTAAGGCAAGCTCCCCGATCTCCCTAATGATATCTTCCGGACGCCTTGATCTCTCGCGACCTCTCACATACGGCACTATGCAATATGTGCAGAAATTATTACAGCCGAAAGTTATGTTGACATAAGCCTTGTGCTTATACAGTCTTTCGGCAGGGAGCTTCTCAACCGCCTCGCTCCCCTCCGGCCAAATTTCAAGCTGTTTTCGTTTTTCGTTATAGAGATTATCCAGAAGCCTTGGAAGCTCGTGCACATTATGCGTGCCGAATATGATATCTACCCAAGGATATTTTGACTTCAAGGTGTCGATTATATGCTGTTGCTGCATCATACAGCCGCAAACGCACACCGTGAGTTCCTCGCCCTCTTCCGTCTTCCGGTGTTTCAGCTGTCCGAGCGTGCCGAAAAATCTTTTGTCTGCGTTTTCTCTTATAGAGCAGGTGTTAAAGAGGACGATATTCGCGTCCTTTCTCTCGCTCACATGCTCATAGCCTTTTTCTCTGAGCATTCCCGCTATTATTTCGGAATCGTGCTCGTTCATCTGACAGCCGAAAGTTGTAATGTGAAATTTTTTATTCATGTTTTTCTTTCCTGCCCATGAGAAGTCCCACGCATTCCTCCGCTGTTACTTCCCCCTCGATTAACCTGTGCATAAGCTCGGTTATGGGCATTTCAATATTATATTTTTTTGCAAGCTCGTATGCCGCCTGTGTCGTCGTTATCCCCTCTACCACCATACCGACCTTTTTAACGGCGTCGGCTACCGGCAGTCCCTGTCCTATCAGTATTCCGCATCTCCTGTTTCTCGAGTGCATCGACGTGCAGGTTACGATGAGGTCGCCGAGACCCGTAAGCCCCGCGAAAGTCTCCGGCTTAGCTCCAATCGCCTCGCCGAGCCTTATCATTTCGGCGAGTCCCCTCGTCATAAGCGCCGCTTTTGAGTTGTCTCCGAGACCTATCCCGTCGCACACGCCCGTCCCGAGAGCAATGATATTCTTAAGCGCGCCTCCGAGCTCGGCTCCGACGATATCGTTGTTGGTGTAGACCCTGAAATTATCGGACATAAAAAGCTTCTGCACTTCAAGCGCGAACTCCCTGTCATCGGAAGAAACCGTAACCGTCGTCGGCAGAAACCTTGCCACCTCTTCCGCATGCGACGGCCCCGAAAGGCAGGCATACCTTGCCGTGGGGCAAACCTCGCCGCACACCTCGGACAGCCTTTTCAGGCTGCTGAGCTCTATTCCCTTAGCGACGTCGACTATATCCAGTTCCTCACGTATCTCCGCTACCTCGTTAAGAAGTCCTCTGAATGCCTGTGCGGGCACGGCGAATACCTGAATATCCGAGCCGTCCAGGGCTGCCGCAAGCTCCGAGGTTACTGCTAAATCTTTAGGGAGCTCTATCCCCGGCAAATACTTATGATTGCCCCCCGTCATAGACATCATATCCGCCTGTGCCTGATTCCTCGACCAAAGCACGGTCTCATGCCCCTTAAGGCAGAGCTGAACAGCTAAAGACGTTCCGAAGCTTCCCGCTCCCAATACCGCAATTTTCATATTATCTGTCTCCGCTTTTCTTTTTTTCAAAAATTGACATAGGCGGCTCCTCGCCTCTCAGCAGTCTCACGATATTGCTTCCGTGCTTTATCAGTATTATGAGAGATATAACAGAAACAAAAGGCAGGAATGACGGTTCCAAAACCCACGCCGCCAATGGAGCGCTCGCCGCGCCTGCTATTGAACCCACCGACATCCGCTTCGAAATTACGGTAAAGATCGCGACGATTAAAAGCAACAGAAGCGCGAGCTTCCAGTTCACTCCTATCAGTCCCCCGAAAGCGACGGCTACTCCTTTGCCTCCTTTTAATCCGTAGTACACAGGCAATATATGTCCGATAAATGCCGCCCCGCATGCAAAATATCCGAATTCGGGCTCTCCCGTCAGGCACGAGGCTAAAAGCACCGAGGCAGTACCCTTTAATATATCGACAGCGAGGGTTATTACAGCCGCCTTGCCGCCGAGAACCCTGAGCGCGTTTGTAGTCCCCGCATTACCACTGCCCTCTTTTTTAATGTCTATTCCCCTAAGCCTCGCTATTATGGTCGACGGGGAAATACTTCCTATGAGATATGCGGCGACCGAAACCGCCGCTATAGTAAGCAGAACCTTATTATCACCCAATGTAATCTTCCCTCTCTCCCTTTTCTCTGAAAATAAACTTTACTGAGGTTCCGTCGAAGCCGAAGCTGTCGCGTATCCTGTTTTCGAGATATCTCGAATAAGAGAAGTGCATAAGCTCTCTCTTGTTAATCTGAAAACTGAAAAGAGGCGGTTTGACGCCTATCTGGGTTACATAATAAATTTTTAGTCTCCTCCCCTTGTCCGACGGCGGCTGCTTCATCAGCATGGCGTCCTGAATCAGGGAGTTCAACTGACCTGTCGGTACCCTCATACACCTGTTCTCCGCCACGGCCTTACAGGTATCCATTACCTGATTGATTCTTTGCTTCTCGAGAACGGAGATGAAGATTATCGGCGCATAGCTCATAAAAAGAAGCTCCGCCTCAAGCCCTCGCTTGAAGTCCCTCATCGTGTTGGTTTCTTTCTCAATCAGATCCCACTTGTTTACGGCGACTACGATTCCCTTACCCGCTTCGTGAGCGATACCGGCTATTTTTTTATCCTGCTCCGTCAGCCCCTCGGCGGCATCTATCATAAGCAGACAGACGTCGCATCTCTCCACGGCTGCTACGGCTCTGATAACCGAAAATTTTTCTATGTCGTCGTTTATCCTCGACTGTCTCCGGATTCCCGCAGTATCTATGAGGATATATTTATCGCCGTCTTTTTCGAAAGGCGAGTCGATTGAGTCCCTTGTCGTGCCTGCGATATCCGAGACTATGACCCTTTTTTCACCCAATAGGCAGTTTATGAGGGACGATTTACCTACATTAGGCTTACCGATTACGGCGATCCTCGTAACCTCTTCGTCATCTTCATATATATCGCTCGGGAAGTTCTCTACTATCTCGTCAAGAACATCGCTGAAATTAAGCATATTGGCAGCCGAAACCGGAATCGGTTCTCCTAAGCCGAGCTCATAAAAATCATAGAAGAAATCCGGCAGCCTGCTCGGCTTGTCTATCTTGTTTATTATGAGGATAACTTTTTTGCCCGTTCTTCTGAGCATATTCGCAACCTCGTTATCAGCGTGAGTCAAGCCCTCCTTGCCGTCGCAGACAAACAGGATGACGTCCGCCAAATCCATCGCCGTCTGAGCCTGCTCCCTCATTTGGGACAGAATCACGTCGGAAGAGGACGGCTCGATTCCGCCGGTGTCGATAATCCCGAAGCTTATACCGTTCCACTCCGTTTCGGCATATATTCTGTCTCTCGTCACGCCGGGAGTGTCCTCAACTATTGATATCCTTTTGCCGACAAGCCTGTTAAAAAAGGTGCTCTTGCCGACATTCGGTCTTCCCACTATGGCTGCAATCGGTTTACTCATTAAATATTCCTCCGATAAATGTATCAGGGTCGAAGACCTCCAAGTCCTCAATACCCTCGCCCGTTCCGATAAACTTGATAGGCATATCGAACTCTTCCGCAACGGTTATCGCGATTCCTCCCTTAGCCGTACCGTCGAGCTTAGTTATTACTATTCCCGTAATATCCGCCACGGCGCCGAATTCCTCGGCCTGCGATATCGCATTTTTGCCGGTTGTCGCGTCAAGAATAAGCAGGGTTTCCCGCTCCGCTTCCGGCCACTCCCTTGAGATAACCTTGTTCATCTTCTCAAGTTCGTTCATCAGGTTCTTTTTGTTTTGCAGCCTGCCGGCAGTGTCGCATATGAGCACGTCGACGCCCCTTGCCTTTGCGGACTGAATCGCGTCGAAGATTACTGCCGACGGATCCGCGCCCTCGCTGTGCTTTATGACGTTTATCCCGCTTCGCTCGCCCCAGATTGCAAGCTGCTCGCTTGCTGCAGCCCTGAAAGTGTCGGCGGCTGCAAGCATAACGCGGTTCCCATCGTTCTGAAGACTGTGCGCGAGCTTACCGATGGTAGTGGTTTTGCCTCCTCCGTTTATCCCTATCATCAAAATTACAAGAGGTCTCTTATTCGAAAGTCTGTGCCTTTCTCCCTTATCCACACATTCTTTGATTATGTCGCTCAGCGCTCTTTGGACGTTTTCAGGCTTCGTAATATAGTCGGCAGACAGCTTATCCCTCAGCTTGTCCATTATAACCATTGTCGTCTCCATACCTATATCCGACATAATAAGAGTCTCCTCCAGCTCATCCATAACGCTCTCGTCGAGCTCCATTTTCGCTCTTATAGTATTCGACAGCTTCTCCCCCAAGCTCCCGAAAAAGCCCTTTTTTTTCTTAAAAATGCTCATCCGTTTCTCCTTTTATATTTCGAATTCATCGCCGAGCTTAAGCGAAATAACCTTTGAGATTCCCTGCTCCGGCATAGTGACTCCGTACAACACGTCGGCGTGCTCCATAGTAGCTTTCTGATGTGTTACGACGGTGAATTGAATATCGTTAAATTTTCTCAGATAATTTGCGAACCTGTCTATGTTGGTATCGTCAAGAGCAGCCTCGACCTCGTCCAAGATGCAGAACGGCGTAGGCTTCGTCTTCAGCACTGCGAACATAAGTGCAATCGCGGTCATCGACTTCTCTCCTCCGGAGAGAAGATTGATGTTCTGCAGCTTTTTGCCCGGCGGCTGCGCGATAATATCTATTCCCGACTCAAGAGGATTATTCTCATCCTCAAGCCTGAGCTCCGCGGTGCCGCCCCCGAACAGCTCTCCGAATATCTCTTCAAAGTTGGCTACAACCTCGTTAAAATTCTTTTTGAATTTTGACTTGATGGTTCTGTCCATATCCTTGATTATGGCGTTAAGCTCGTCCATAGCGTCGGTAATATCCGCCCTCTGCTCCTTGAGGAAACCGTATCTCTCCGACACCCTGTCAAACTCTTCTATTGAGCCTACGTTGATATCTCCGAGCTCCTCAAGCCTGTTTTTTATCTCCCTGCTCTCCTTCACGGCATTTGAGTAAACGAAGTCCTCGCTTTTCATTTCGAGCGCCTGAGCATAGTTTATCTCAAAATCCTCAAGAAGCTTCTGCTTAGCGGCTTCAAGCTGCGCCTCGTTTCTCGCGAATCTGATTTCCTGCTGCTGCTTCTGGTCGGCATAGGAATTAAACTCTTCGGTGAGGCGGTCGAACTCGAGTTTCATCTCCGAAATTTCGGAAACAACCTCGTCTCTCTCCCTGTCAATCTGCCCGATATATTCCTCAAGCTCTTTCTTTTCGCAGCAAAGCGCGTCATAGACGTCCGCAGAATCTCCCGAGGCGAACATAAGCTTTTCTCTGTATCCCTCTATTCTCGCTCTGTCTTCTTCCTTGCCGTCTATCTGCTCGGTAAGCTCGTCTATGCTGTCCTGTGACATATCGATTAACGTCTCGATAGCCTCCAGCTTGTTCTCAACGTCCGTCTTGCCTACCCTTGCCGCAGTTATCGCTTCGTTTGATTCGCTTATCTTAGAGCGAAGCTCATCAATTATCTCCATCTCGCGCAAGGAATTTTCTTCCAGAGCTTTTATCTGCGCTTCGAGGCTGTCGGCTTTTAGTGTAGACTCCTCTATCAGCTTATCGGCGTTTATGTATTCGTTATCAATCGCCTCAAGCTCCCTGTCCCTCTTTTC
>JBHAFL010000112.1:0-7961 GCA_041856085.1 Anaerovoracaceae bacterium
AATGAGTTTTTGTAGTATAATATTGTCCATAGAGATCTCCTTAGATGATTCGCTAAATGAAAGCTTAGTAACTTCATTTTATCACAGAGGCGATCTCTTTTCTTTTCTAAAAAAACTCCGTAATTATTTTACACTAACCTATTTAATACAATTTTGTGCGATTTTTTAGCGTATTTTCACCAAAATCTTACAGGTGAATCCGCAACCATTATAAGAGAAAACCCGCTTACGATGATATATTCCCCTTTCATGGACAACCACGGGGGGCATATCACGAGCGGGATTTTCATGCTTCGAGATATTTCAGTATTTTTTTTCTTATTCTCTGAATGGCGTTATCTATATTTTTCGGTTCTTTATTAAGACGGCTTGCGATTTCACGGTAGCTAAGCCCCTCTAACTTGAGGTTTAATACCTCCCATTCAAGCTTGCTGAAAAGCTCTGACTCGGGAGATTTAAGGTAGTTTACCGTCTCCTCGAATATCACCCTGCGCTCGGGCTCTTCGTTTATGGACGCCGTCAATATCTCTCCTAAGGTTAAAACGTCGCTCTTATATTCTATCTCCTTCGAAAGCGAAATCGAGTCGTTCAGCGGATAGTGCTTCGCCCTGTCGGCGTTTTTTATCGCTGTCAATATCTGATTGTTGATGCAGACGCCTGCGTAAGTCTTGAAGCCCGCGTCCCTGTCGAAATCATAGCTTCTTATCGCCTTGAAGAGTCCTATCATACCCTCTTGGACTACGTCTTCCGCCTCCGCTCCCGCGATGAAATAGGTCTTCGCCTTTTTTCTGACGAGACCCTTGTATTTTTCTATCAGCATTTCTTCGGCGGTGCTGCTCCCCTCCTGAGCTATCTTACAAAGCTGCTCGTCGGTCAGTACCGTCAGGTTTTCGATAGGCATTACTTCAAATCTCTCTGTCTTCTTATCTCATACATTATCACCGCCGCCGCGTTAGACGCGTTCAGCGAGGTTATCTTGCCGAGCATAGGTATAGACACCACGTAGTCGCATTTTTCTCTTACGAGCTTGCTCACGCCGAAGCCCTCTGAGCCGATTATCACCGCAATTTTGCCGGATATATCCGTATCGCAATATGAGCTGCCTCCCATATCGCAGGCAGCTGTCCAGATTCCCCTTGCTTTCAGCTCATCAACAGTCTGAGCGATATTCGTAACCTTGACCACGGGCATATATTCTATTGCTCCCGCCGACGCCTTAGCTACCGTCTCCGTAAGTCCGCACGAGCGTCTCTTCGGGATTATGACTCCGTGCGCTCCCGCGCACTCCGCGCTGCGCATTATCGCTCCTAAGTTATGCGGATCCTCCAGCCCGTCGAGAATTATGATGAACGGCTCTTCGCCGCTTTCCTCAGCCTTGGCGAAAATATCGTCGAGCTCGGAATATTCATACGGGCTAGTGCAGGCAGCCACGCCCTGATGAGCGTTTCCTGAGGCAAGCCTGTCTATGGCGGCTTTTTCCACATAAATTACAGGTATGCCCTTTTCTTTAGCGAGGGCGAGGATAATCTTAATTGAACCCTCTCTCGATGAAACAAGAATTCTGTCTATCTCTCTGCCCGCTCTCAGCGCCTCGGTCACAGGGTTCCTGCCGACCAGTATATTGCCGTCCGTTTTAGCTTCGCCGGCTAAAACGGCTCTCTCGCTTCTTCCGACTTCTGCGCGTCGCCTTGAATTAGCTCCGTCGACAGCGTATTCATTTTTTCGAGGTCTCAGCGCCGGCGCTCTCTTTTTAACGTCCTCTCTTACCGCATATTTCTCCCCGATTTTTTTATGAGCGTCCCGCTCCAGTCTCATTCCGAAAGTCCCCTCGGACTCTCCATATGCCGCGCCTGACTTCGGTCGCTTAGTATAGTGATTGTCTCTTCTGTTTTTTATCTTTGCCATTTTTCAGTCCATTCTGTCGAGGATTCTTCTGTATTCAAAAAACCTGTAGCTTATCCCGTTTTCTTCCTGAGCCTCGGATTCCCATACTACCTTGAAATTATAGTTAATATCCACATTGTTTATGAACGAGTCCGCCTCGAACTCAGCGTCTATCTTAGTAATGTAGAGCTTGTCGCACATATTCATCAGTTCATTGTAAACCGATGAGCCGCCGACTATCATCACATCGTCGGTGTTATATTTGTTACATTCTGAAAAAAGCTCCTCCATACTGTTTACGACCGTAGCTCCCTCTATCCGGTAATTTTCACGTCTCGTGAGGACTATGTTTATCCTGTCTTTTAGAGGCTTGCCGCCCGGGAAGCTCTCAAGCGTGGAGCGACCCATTACGACAACCTTGCCGAGCGTTTTTTCACGAAAATACTGCATATCTCCCTTTAGATGGCAGAGCAGTCCGCCGTCTTTGCCGATGCCCCATTTTTTGTCCACAGCCACTATCATATTCATAATCGAACCTCCCTTCGCAGGTTAAACTGCCTCTTATATCACAAGCCCATGACTAATCAGATTGCTATAGGAATATCCCTTATCTGGGGGTTGGTTTCATAGTTTTCAATCCTGACGTCATCGGTCGTAAACGCGTAGAAGTCTGTGACCTCAGGATTAAGCGTAACCTTAGGAGCATCAAACGCAGGTCTTTTTATCAGCTCCTCTATCACAGGCACATGCTTATTATATATATGAGCGTCCGAGATAACGTGTACAAGCTCTCCCGCTCTCAGTCCCGAAACCTGCGCGAGCATCATAATGAGCAAAGAATATTGTACCACGTTCCAGTTATTCGCAGCGAGTATGTCCTGCGAGCGCTGATTCAGTATCCCGTTTAAGCGGTCGCCCGTGACGTTAAAGGTCATGGAATAGGCGCAGGGCTCGAGGTTCATCTCGGCGAGGTCGTCGAAGTTATATATGTTCGTCAATATTCTTCTCGACTGCGGCTGATTTTTTAGCTGCCAAAGTACATTGTCGACCTGATCCATCTCTCCCTGAGCGAAGCGATATTTTTTAGCCATCTGATAGCCGTAGGCCTTACCTATCGAGCCGTCCTCGTCCGCCCACTCGTCCCAGATATGCGGCTTAAGGTCTCTGATATTATTAGACTTCCTCTGCCATATCCACAGTATTTCGTCCATAGCGGACTTAATTGCGGTTCGGCGAAGCGTGAGAGCGGGGAATTCCTCGGAGAGATCATAGCGATTGACAACTCCGAAAGTTTTTATGGTATAAGCCGGACTTCCGTCAGCCCACCTCGCGCGTACCGTTTCGCCCTCGGTCGAAAAGCCCTCGTTTAATATTTTTTGGCACATAGCCCTGAATAGCTCGTCTGCTCTGCTCATCTGTCACTCCTAACTTATCGCTCTTATTCGCTGTTTTAATTTTTAACCGATATTCGGCTTTTTTCTATGCTCTTCGGCTTGTCTGTATCCGTCGGTTTCCCGATTCTCTCCGTTTTAATTCTTTTATTTTAGGGAATTGTTTTTTGCTCGGTCTTCTACTGCTCGAATCGCGATATTCATGAGCTCTTCAAGTCTCTCTTTTTCACCTGCAAGGTAGAGATACCCGATAAGAGCCTCAAACGCCGTGGCGAGCTTGTCGTTCATAGGGTCGCTGCCATTTTTCCCCGCCTTAGCCCTCTTCGAGGCGGTATTCTTACGGTTTCTTGCTCTCTTCAGAATTGCCGTCTCCCCGTCGGTTAAGACGCTCTCCATAAGCACGCGCGCCGCGTATGCCTGCGACTCCGCCCGCACATATCCTACAGCAGCCTTGTGGAGCTCGTCGGCGTGTCTTATGCCTTTAGCTATGACATATTCTCTGACATACCTCTCATAGACCGCGTCACCCATAAAAGCGAGCGCTACGGTGTTTAGCCCCGCCGGATTCAGCTTTTCCGGATTCAAGCCCGCCGGATTCTTTTTTGCCTGATTCCGCCCCGACGGTTTCGGGTTTGTCTTATTCGGGTTTGCCTGATTCAGCTCCGCCTGTTTATGCTCACTCTTCATAGGTCTGCACTCCCCTTTGACCGCCGAGCTCCTTATATTCTCCGTAGCTGAAGAACACGAGCCCCGTCCAGATTACAGCAAACGCGATGAGCTGAATCGGCTCAAAGGCTTCCTCGAAAAGATATATGCCGATAAAAAGCGAAATCGTAGGCGAAATATACTCGCTAAGCCCAAGCATAAACAGACTGACCTTGTTCGCCGCGTTGGCAAAAAGCGTAAGTGGAAACGCCGTAAACAACCCGCAAAACATAAGCAAAAAATACTTGAAGCCGCTCGCCTGAGCCAAAGCTCCCTGACCTTTAGTCTCCATAAATATTATGACTGCGAGCGCAAGCGGCGCTAAAAATACCGTCTCGTAAAGCAGCGAAAGTATCGGCGGCATGTTAAGTCCTTTTTTCATCGCGGCATATACGGCGAAAGTAAGCGCGAGAGAAACCGCGATTATCGGCAGCTCCTTAAAGTACAGTATAACCGCTCCCACGCCCGCCGCCGCGAACAGAAGCGCAAGTTTTTTGTACTTATTAAGCCTCTCCTTAAACAGGATAAGCCCGAACAGGCATACGACGAGCGGCTCGATATAGTAGCCTATGCAGGTCTGTATGACGTAGCCCGCGTTTACCGCCCATATATATACCGACCAATTGACCGTAATGAGTACTCCGCTTAGTATCAGCTTTATAAAAGTCCCGCGGTCTCTTATAGGTTCGAGTATTTCGTCTATATCGTGTCTGACAAGAGCCGCAATTAAGCACACCGCGGCGACCAATACTATGCGGTAAAATATTATCACATCGGAGCCGATGGGCTTCAGCATATTCCAGTAGATTGGCATAATTCCCCACCATATACTGCACCCGAGTGCCGAAGCGAGACCTTCTTTATATGTTTTTTTATTTATTGTTCCCATTTTTCTCTGCCTCATCAGTCTTGCCGCGTCAGCCTCCTCGGCATATTCAGGTGGGTCGCCGTAAGCATTGCCGCCCGATATCTTACGCCTTTTCGGCGGCCTCAAGCTCAGCCTTGCGAGCCTTGATATACTTCGTCCATTTGATATAACCGTATGTTGTGTTGGTAAGATAACCGAACTTAAGCACAAGCAGCACATACTGACCCGCGAGGATATTGATTATCGCTTCCAAAATCGAGCTGATATACCACGCGATCCACTGCTCCCTGATTCGGAAGAAGATGAACACTCCGTTACAGATAGCAACCGCGCTCACCATAGCGTCCAGGTACGCGCATATTATCTCAAGGTTACGGTTTCCGTTAAAGAGGTCCGTCATAGTTCCCATTCCTGCGAGATATGAGCCTATGCCGACAGTCCATATTATTATTCCGGCGATTATAGCCACCTCCGCCCAGCCTGATAACTTCCTTACCTCCGTCAGCTCCTTTTCTTTCCTGTCGGGGTGCCTGTGCCAGTTGATAAAGCTCAGGATATCTATAGGAATCCAGAAAAGTATAGTCGTCATCATAGTCGCGAATCTGTACGCGAGGAGCACATATATCGCTATCTCCGTCGCTTCGACGAAGAGGGAAACTATGAAGTTCCACTTGCTCTGTTTGCTTATGAGAAGCTCGCAAAGAATATTCGTGAAGATGTTGGCAAGATAAAGTGCCATAATCAGCCTGCCGTTTATGCCGTTAACGTCTTCCTCTGGAAATAAATATGCGAAAATAAACGCTAAAATCAGAATGCTGAAAAACCAGCTCTTTTCATATGTCGTGAAATAGCTCCAAAGTTTTTTTACCATCAATCCTTAATTACCTCTGCTCCCTGCGGTGTATCTTTTATGGTATAGCCCGCGGCCTTAACCATATCTCTGAGCTCGTCGGCTCGGACGAAATTCTTCGCTTTTTTTGCCTCTGTTCTCTCATTTACCATATCTATGATTTCCTGAGGAACTCCCGCAAATTTGTTCTTTTCTTTTTCTTCGTTATCTTCTCTGAGCTTCTTCGCCGCTTCTGTAAGATTTAAGCTCAGCACCGTATCAAAATCCTCAACAAGCGCGAGCTTTGTCGCGTCATTTGTCTTAGCCTTCAGCACGTCATAAAGAAGCGAAACCGCGTTTGCCGTGTTCAAATCCATAGCGAGAGCCTTGATAAACTTATCCCTAAACGATTCAAATACCTGTCCGTCGATTTCTTCGCCGCTCATCGGCTCCGTCTGAGCGATTCTGGCTATCAGCTTCTCATATTGCTGTACGGCGTTATCGAGCGCCTCAAAAGAGAATACGAGCGACTTCCTGTAATGCGAGCCGAGACAGAAAAGCCTGTACGAGAGCGGGTCATATCCCTTGCTCTCAAGGAGTGAAACCGTCAGGAATTCGCCTTTTGACTTCGACATCTTGCCCGACTCGTCATTGAGATGAGCCACGTGAAACCACTGGGTACACCACTCGTGCCCGAGATAGCTCTCGGACTGCGCGATTTCGTTAGTATGATGAGGGAACATATTGTCCACACCGCCGCAATGAATATCGAGATATTCTCCAAGATGTTTCTTTGAAATGCAGGAGCACTCGATATGCCAGCCCGGATATCCCATTTCGTCGAAAAAAGGGGACTCCCATTTTAGCGCCTGATCCTCGAACTTGGACTGCGTGAACCAGAGGACGAAGTCGGTCTTATTTTTTTTGTTGCCGTCCTCTTCCACGCCCTCTCTGACGCCGACGGCGAGATTCTCCTCTTCATGCTCGTTAAAGACATAGTACCTCTCGAGCTTGGAGGTATCAAAATATATGTTGCCACCCGCCTTATAGGCATAGCCTTTTTCGAGCAGGGTCGAAATCATCTCAATATATTCGGGTATGCAGTTCGTAGCGGGCTCCACGACGTCGGGTCTTCTGATGTTAAGCTTATCGCAGTCCGAAAAGAAAGCGTCGGTATAATACTGCGCGATTTCGAGCACGGTCTTCTTCTCGCGCTTCGCGCCCTTAACCATCTTATCCTCGCCCTCGTCGGCGTCTGATGACAGATGACCTACGTCAGTGATATTCGCCACACGCTTAACGTCATAGCCCGCATATCTTAAGAATTTGTCGAGAATGTCCTCCATTATGTATGACCTGAGGTTGCCTATATGCGCGTAATGGTAGACGGTCGGGCCGCAGGTGTACAACCCGAGCTTGCCCTCCTCGTGAGTCTTAAGTATGTCGCGGCTTCTGGTGTAGCTGTTATATAGTCTTATTTCGGGAATTTGTTTCATATTTTACCTCAAAATTTATCTTTTATCTCTTATCTCAAGCTGCCGCAAAAAATTATTCCTCAATTATGGTTATCGTCTTGATGACCTGCTCTTCAAGAGGCCTGTCGCTGTAGTCGCGTCTCACGGATACTATGCTGTCAGCCGCTTCCATTCCCTCGGTAACCTTGCCAAAGGCGGCGTATTGCCCGTCGAGGTGCGGCGATTTAGCCACCATTATGAAAAACTGCGAGCCCGCCGAGTCCGGGTGCATCGCTCTCGCCATAGATAGCACGCCTCTGGTGTGCTTCAGCTCATTCTTAACGCCGTTTGAGGCGAACTCGCCCTTTATGGTATATCCGGGGCCGCCCGTGCCGTTGCCGCTCGGGTCGCCGCCCTGAATCATAAAATCGGGAATTACTCGGTGGAATATGAGCCCGTCATAGAAGCCCTCTTTAGCCAGCTTCACGAAGTTCTCTACAGTCAGCGGAGCATGCTCGGGATAAAGTTCTCCTTTCATCATACCGCCGTCTTTCATCTCAATTATAAATTTAATCATTTTCGTCTCCTTGATTTTTTATTACAGCTCTGTTATTCACTTTATTTAATACATTCTCCGAGCGGGCTTAATTACTCAGCCGAAAAACGCCGCCTTGAAGTCCGCGGGTGCGTCGCGTCTATGGCTGCCGACCCCGAGGTTACCTGCGAGCCGCTGAATACCCTCGTGAACTCAGCCTGCGACTCCTCCGTATATCACCGGAAGCATCGCCATACCGCCGCCAAGTGTGAAGAGTACCGGTGTAAAAAACTCT
>JBHAFL010000113.1:0-4745 GCA_041856085.1 Anaerovoracaceae bacterium
CTTTTGCCTAAGCTGAGGGGAGCCGCCCCGATACAGAGGGCTATAATCGAGGGCGAGACTGTGACCGGCGTTACCATTATGCAGATGGAAGAGGGGCTGGATACGGGGGCTATGCTCTCGCGCCTAAGCGTGGATATAGGGGATAAAAACTATGAAGAGCTTCATAACAGCCTCGCAGAGGCGGGAAGTGAGCTTCTGACAGATACGCTCCGTCTCATAGAAAGGGGCGAAATAATGCCCGAACCCCAAAATGAGAGCCTCGCGACCTATGCCGAAAGAATATATAAGGAAGATGGGCATATAGATTTCAAAAAAAGCCCGGTTGAAATCGAGAGACTGATCAGAGCTTTCGACCCGTGGCCGGGAGCCTACGCGGTATATAGCGATAAGGGCGAAACAATGAAATTTTGGAGAGCGGAGCCTACAGACGAGCCGGCGCTTTGCGGCAGACGAGGTGAGAACAGAGGTGATGCAGAGTGCGGCGAAGTTCCGGAGAATGCCGAGAACAGCGAGGATGGGGGAACTGCCGGGTACGGCGAAATAATAAAAGTTAACGATAATAATTTTATTGTGAAGTGCAGTGGCGGCAACCTTAAGGTAAGCGAAATTCAAGTTGCAGGCAAAAAAAGATGCAAGGTAGGCGACTATCTAAGAGGAAACGTGCTTAAGACGGGGCGGATTTTCAGATAAAAAATGCAAAAAATAGAAATTAACAGAAAGACGGCGTTCGAGGTTCTTGTCAATATCGAAAAGAATTCGGCATACGCGAACATAAGCCTAAACAACCATATAGCTAAAAATCGTCCCGACGACCCGGCGTTCGTGAGGGAGCTTTGCTATGGGGTGATAAAAAATAAACTGCTGCTTGACTATGCGCTTAAGTATTATGTCAGCAGAGGCTATCACAAGCTGCACGTTAACGACGTCGTGCTTCTCAGAATGGGAGCATATCAGCTTTTGAGGATGAATGCGGTTCCCGATTATGCCGCCGTGTCCGAGACGGTGGAGCTTGCTAAACACTTCGCGCACGGAAGAGAGCGTTTCATAAACGGCGTACTTCGGTCTCTCGCAGGCAAAAAATTCGATATAAAATATCCGACTGTCGATAAGGATCCGTGGAAATACCTGTCGACAATGTATTCTTGTAATGAATGGATTGTCGATATTCTGGTATCGACCTACGGTGTCAAAGGGGCGGAAGAATATCTTAAGGCAAGCAATGCGACTCCCGACCTCTGTATAAGGGTCAATATTCTGAAGACCGGCAGGGAAGAGCTTATAGAGCTTCTCACCGAGGCGGGATTTGAGGCGGCGCCGTCGGTTCACACTGACAGAGGTATAATCGTTAAGGGTACGGGGCTTCTCAATACGCCGATGTTTAGCGCAGGTCTTTTTTCAGTTCAGGACGAGGCGTCAATAATCGCTTCCGATATTGTGGCTCCCGAGCGCGGCGAGTTCATAATTGATTGCTGTGCAGCCCCGGGAGGTAAGACAGCCGCCATTGCCGAGAAAATGGGGAATAACGGAAAAATCCTTGCAATGGACTTTTATGAAAAAAAGATAGCTATGATTGATAAATTATGCAAGTCTCACGGTATAGATATTGTTACTGCCGAAGTACATGACGCTACCAAAAGAAGAACGGAACTTATCGGCAAGGCGGATAGGGTTCTATGCGACGTGCCGTGTTCGGGACTCGGAGTAATAAGACGTAAGCCTGAAATCAAGTATTCGGTTATGAAAAACATTGACGCCCTTTATGATAAACAGAGGAGAATATTAAATGCGTCGTCAGCTTATGTTAAAAAAGGCGGGGAGCTCATATACAGCACCTGCACAGTCAATCCTATGGAGAATGAAAAACAGGTAGGGTATTTTTTGGAAAATAATAAAAATTTCAGCTTAGAAAAAGAAATACATCTTACGCCGCTTATCGGCACAGATGGATTCTACATTGCTAAGATGAACAGGGAGGAATAGTTAAAATGCAGGTTGGTTTCAAATCCGACAAGGGAATATTACGATCCAACAACGAGGACGCCTGCTATGTGCTTCTGCCGGACAAGGTATATGTGGTGGCAGACGGCGTAGGGGGAGGTAATTCAGGGGAAATTGCGTCGAGGACTGCCGTAAACGAGATAGCGAATTATGTGACCAAGCACCCTATTTCGCTTATGAATAATAAATACGCGGTTGTGAATTATTTGCAGGCTGCCCTTGAAGAGGCTAACGCCAAGATATATAACATGTCGAGGACATATGTCGAAAATGCCGGAATGGCAACGACTACCATAGTTATATACATAGCGGAGGGGAAAGCATATATTGCGAATATCGGGGACAGCAGAGTATATCTTTACAGAGCCGGCAAGCTGGTGCAGCTTACGGAGGATCACACCTATGTGAACTCGCTCGTCAAAGCCGGGATACTGTCAAAGGAGCAGGCGGATCATGATGACAGAAAGAATGTAATAATCAAGGCTCTCGGTGCGGAGCCTAATATTGAGCCTGATTTTTTCCAGATCGATATATATAGAGATGATGTGCTTATCGCTTGTACGGACGGACTATATGATGAAGTCGAATCGAAAGAAATTATCGAGGTAATCGAGACGCAGCTAAGTATGAGCGACCTCGCTAAAGAGCTTGTAGCGCGCGCTAATAAGAACGGCGGCCGCGACAACATCACGATAATCAGTCTCAAGGTAACGGAGGAGGATATCAATGAGCAATAGATTATTAGCCGGAAGATATGAACTCATAGAAAAAATCGGCGAAGGCGGTATGGCAATAGTATATAAGGGTAAGGACAGGCTGCTTAACCGCTATGTTGCCATAAAGATTCTTAGACCTGAATATACGAAGGACGAACAGTTTATAGAGAGCTTCCTCAAGGAATCTCAGGCGGCGGCAGGGCTGACTCACCCTAACATAGTGGGAGTCTATGACGTCGGCAGAGAGGGAAACATTCACTATATAGTAATGGAAATAATAAACGGCAAGCCTCTTTCGGATATAATCGCGGAGAAAGGCCGCCTTGACTATAAGGAAGCTATAGAGTTCACCGTTCAGATTGCGCAGGCTCTGTCGATAGCGCATAAGAATCAGATAGTGCACAGAGATGTCAAGCCTCATAACGTGCTCGTGACGAGCCACGGCATCGCTAAGCTTGCCGACTTCGGAATCGCTAAAGCGGTTTCGGCTGCAACGATAGTGGGCGGCTCGGATAAGGTGATGGGCTCCGTTCACTATTTTTCGCCTGAGCAGGCAAGAGGCGCTTATGTGGACGAGCGCTCGGACATATATTCCTTAGGAGTCGTTCTCTATGAAATGCTTACGGGGCACGTACCTTTTGACGGGGATAATCCGGTATCTATAGCACTTATGCATATTAACGACGTTATACCGTCGATTTCAAAGGACGTGACGGGTATTCCGCCGCAGCTTGAAAAGATAATACGAAAGGCAACCGAAAAATATCAGTCCAACAGGTACAAAAGCGTCGATGATATGATAGAAGACCTTAAATCGATAGAATACATATCCAATATAATGGGGCAAAAGGCTTTTTTGAATTATTACAGCACGAAGACGGATATGAGCAGGATTACGGGAGAGGTCGGGACTGTCGTTGAAGCGCAGGCGGAAGAGCCGAAGACAGACCTTGAGGCTTCGGGAGATAGAGGCTTAGTACCAAAGCAGCCAAAGCCGCCTAAGACCTTCGAATCGCAGGGATTTTTTACAAAAGCGGACAAGAAGACAAAGCTTTTCGTCGCAGGCGGAATCGCATTGCTTGCTATCGTAGGCGTCGTCTTTATCGGCGCGATGCTCGGCTGGTTCGGCGAGAGTGCGGCGCAGGTTGAAGTGCCGAAGTTTGTGGGTATGAAATATGAGGAAGCCGTGAAGCTTGCCGAAGAAAAGGGAGTCCAAATCGAGCGAATTGAAGACGTCTACAGTCCCGATTATGAGGAGGGGTTGGTATGCGCACAGAGCCCGTCAGACGGCACGACGGTTTCCGAGGGCAAGGTTATTACCGTCAACGTTTCAAAGGGCAAACGCGACGGGATAATGCCTATGGTTGAGGGCAAGAGCTTCGAGAAAGGCAAACAAATTCTGGAATCATACGGGTTTTCGGTTGAAAGTAAGGTTGTAGTTTCGTCACCTGAGCCTGAGGGTCAGATAATTAAGCAGTCTATAAAGGCGGGAGAAAGCGCCAAGGTGGGAACTGCCGTAACGCTCGAGGTTTCGGACGGTAAAGGCAAGGAAATGGTAGTGGTGCCGAGCCTCGTCGACGGAACTCCGGAGGAAGCCGAGACTCTTCTTAAGGTGCTGGGACTCGAAATCGGCTCGGTTACCTATGAAGAAACCGATGATTTGGCGGAAAACCTCGTGTTCTGGCAAAGTGTGCCCGCCAACACCTCAGTAGAAAAGGGTACGGCAATAGACATAAAGGCATCAAAGGGAGTCAAGCCCGAGGGCTCGGGAAACGGCACCGACTATGTGGAGCCGCCGACCGACAATAACAGCGGAGAACCGACCCCGGATGACGATGCTATGCCGTCCGACGATGAAGAGGGGAATTGATGAGGGGCTTTATTATTAAAGGGAAAGGCGGATCCTACTACGAGAGGACAAAAGACGCAGTAATCGAATGTAAGGGCAGAGGCGCGGAGAAAAGCGAGGGAAAAAAACTTGTCGTCGGTGACATAGTCGAAAATGCCGAAACGGAGCTCTCGAAAGAGGCC
>JBHAFL010000114.1:0-19230 GCA_041856085.1 Anaerovoracaceae bacterium
CCTCAGCGGTGACTATCCTGCCTGTCTCGGCAGCCGCTTTTTTTATTATATCCTCGTCAAGCGGTTTAACGGTATGCATATCTATAACCCTTGCCGAAATCCCCTCGTCCGAGAGAGCTTCGGCGGCTTCCATGGCTTTAGAAACCATTATGCCTGTAGCGATGATTGTAACGTCGCCGCCGTTTCTGAGCTCGTTTCCTTTGCCGAGCTTGAGATTTTTTGCGCTGTCTTCCGAATATAGGAACGGTACTGCCGCTCTGCCGAGCCTGACATAAGCGGGTCCGTCAAATGCCGCAGCCTGTCTGATAAGCTCCTTCGTCGACTCTCCGTCGGACGGGTTGATTACCGTCATACCCGGTATGGTTCTCATGAGCGCCAAGTCTTCGAAGGTCTGATGCGAAGCGCCGTCCTCGCCTACGGTAATGCCTGCGTGAGTAGCGCAAACCTTGACATTAGCGTGAGTATAGCCTATAGAGTTTCTGATAATTTCAAAGGCTCTGCCGGCTGCGAACATCGCGAAAGTCGAAGCGAATACCACGTGACCCGAAAGCGCTATGCCGCAAGCCGTACCGAAGAGGTTCTGCTCGGCTATTCCCATATTGAAGAATCTCTCCGGATAAGCTTTTTTGAAATCTCCTGTCTTCGTAGACCCCGAAAGGTCGGCGTCCATAACGACCATGTCGTCTCTCGAGCTGCCCAGCTCAACCAAGACCTGTCCGTAAGCTTCGCGCGTAGCCATCTTATCTGCCATTGTCTTCACCTCCGATTTCTCTGAGAGCCTGAGCCCTCTGCTCCTCATTAGGAGCCTTGCCGTGCCAGCCTGCCTGATCCGTCATAAATGAGACTCCCTGCCCCTTATGGGTTTTAGCGATTATGGCCGTAGGTTTACCGCTGACGGTTCTCGCTTCTGCGAATGCATTTAAGATTTCGGGGAAGCTGTGTCCGTCTATCTCTATTACATGGAAACCGAATGCCCTGAACTTCTCACCGATCGGCTTAACCGTCATAACATCGTCGTTCGCTCCGTCAATCTGCAGCCCGTTCCAGTCGACAATTGCTACGAGGTTATCAAGCTTATAATGAGCGGCGGACATCGCCGCCTCCCAGATAAGTCCCTCCTGAAGTTCTCCGTCGCCGAGGAGCGCATATACTCTTCCCTGCGAATTGTCCGATTTATTGGCAAGCGCCATACCGCAGGCTACGCTGAAGCCCTGCCCGAGCGAGCCTGTGGACATCTCAATTCCCGAAACCGAGCCCTTTTTAGGGTGCCCCTGAAGCTTAGCGCCTGTCTTTCTCAGTTTTCTAAGCTCCTCTTTATCAAAAAATCCGGCTTCCGCAAGCGCCGCGTACTGCACGGGAGCCGCATGCCCTTTCGAAAGAATGAATCTGTCTCTATCCTTGTCATCAGCATTTTCGGGGTCAATATTAAGCTCTTCGAAATACAGCGCCGTCACTATGTCCGCTGCGGACAGCGAACCGCCGGGGTGTCCCGAGCCCGCCTCATATACCTCTTCGATTATGTCCGCCCTTATCCTTTTAGCAATGTCTTCAAGTCTTTTATAATCCATTTCAATCCTCCGTTATCTCTAAAAAAGCCGATGAAATATTATCCGCTATGTCGCTCGCAGTGAGGCTGTACTCAGAATATTTATCCGCAGCGATATCCCCTGCAAGTCCATGTATGAAAACCCCCGTCTCCGCCGCGTGCTCTGTTTTTTGTCCGAGGAGAGAGGCTATTATTCCCGTGAGCACGTCGCCCGAGCCCGCCGTAGCCATTCCCGAATTGCCGGTCTCATTGACGTACGTCTCTCCGGAGTCGGCATCATACACGATAGTCTCATGCCCCTTTAGAACCACGGTCGCTCCGGTCTCCTCATAAAGCATTGACGTTATCTCCTGTCTCGACATACCGTCAAATACTTTTCTGAGGCTCTTTTCATATTCTTCACCGTCTCCGTCGTCTGCGCTCTTGAAGATTGTGAGCTTTCGCGGGGTTTTTTCGGAAGCATATTTTTCGTATTTCTTCACCCTTGCCGAGGCGATAAGAGAAAGCTTCGGCTTAAGGAGTCTGAAAGCCTCGCCCATATGCGGCGTAATTACCGTAATAAGCCCGTTTTCAGCGCGTTTTTTCAGCTTCGAAAGCCTATGCCCTCTTGCGATAATATTAAGGCCGTCCGCGTCTATTACCACGGGACAGAGTGCAAAATCGATTATGTTATATAGAAGGGAACGCGCTTCGAATTCGTCTGAGAGCCCCGGCCCCACTGCGATGGAATCATATCTTGAAAAATCTCTCGGCGTGTTCAGCTTCTCGTAAGGAGACATTACAGCCTCAGGCACTGCAATCTGAATTATGTGTGAAATCTCCTCCGGCACGCAGGCGTACACGAGCCCCGAACCCGTCCTAAGCGCGGCGCGGCACGAAAGCACCGCCGCCCCCGACATATTTCGCGACCCCGCGACTATCAGCACGCGCCCGAAATCGCCCTTATGGGCATAAGGGTCCCGCTTCTTGATGTATTTTTTTATGACATATGCGTGAGGATTCGGTATTTTTGTCATTTTCTTTTCCTCAATTCAGAGCAAAAGGGAGCAGGACGCTCCCTATTAAATTACAAGCCTAAAATTATAGCCGCCATCGCGAAATATACCGTAAGCGCGACCGCGTCGGATATTGACGATATGAACGGGTTAGCGATAAGCGCAGGGTCCAGATTCATTCTCTTCACTAAGAGAGGCACCATAGAGCCGAGCATTTTAGCGATTATTACTATCATAAGCATAGCGAAGCATACCGTAAGCGCTACGGATATGCTGTTGCCGTCCAAAAATATTACCCTCAGGAAATTAAACATACTGAGAATAAGTCCGAGCACCGCTCCGATTCGAAGCTCTTTCCATAAGATTTTGACGGTGTCGCTGAGCTCTATCTCGTTCGTAGCTATACCTCTTATGATGAGGGTAGCCGCCTGAGAGCCGGTGTTTCCGCCCGTTCCCATCAGGAGCGGCATATATGCGATAAGCTCCATCAGCTTGGACAGCTTGGCCTCGAAGCCCGTGATTATCATTCCGGTAAATATATATGCCACCATCAGTATCAAAAGCCACGGCAGACGGTTTTTTGCGTGCTGGAACACGCTTACATCGAGGTAACCCCTGTCGGTGTTCTCGAAGTCGATGATACCCGCCATACGCTCGAAGTCCTCCGTGTTCTCGAACTCGATAACGTCGATGATGTCGTCGACCGTGATTATTCCTACGAGCCTGCCCTCCTTATCCACGACGGGCATCGCGAGGAAGTCGTATTTTTTGAAGGCGTCCGCTACCTCTTCCTGATCGTCCAGTACATGCAGACAGACGAAGTCGGTCTGCATTATGTCCCTTATCTTCTCGTTATCGGCAGCGGTTACAAGGGTCGAAAGCGGCACTATGCCTATGAGCTTCCTGCCCGTGTCCTTAACATAGCAGGTATATACCGTCTCCGCGTCCATACCGACCCTTTTAATATGAGCCATCGCCTCGAGAACCGTCATATTCTTCTCGAGACTGATATACTCGGGAGTCATAAGCGAGCCGGCGCAGTTATCGGGATAGTTAAGAAACTGGTTTATCAGGTGCCTTTCTTCCTTAGGCGTGTTTTCAATTATGGTGTTAACAATATTGGCGGGAAGCTCCTCCAATATATCTATCTTATCGTCAAAATCGAGCTCGCTGACTATATAGTTAAGCTCGGAGGTCGTGATGAGTTTGACGATCTTTAGCTGATCCTCCGTAGGTAAAAACGAAAAAACCAATACGGAAACGTCTTTCGGAAGCAGCCTGTACAGCACGATCGTCGTCTCAAGTTTATCTTCTATATCGAAAAGCTCCTCGAACATCTCGGCGATATCCGCCTCGTTATACTTGAGCATTTCGTCCCTTATCAGGAAGTATTTTTTTTCTTCAAGAAGCCCGAGTATCTTCTCCATCGACTCTTCCATAACTGTGTCACGGTCGAGCATCATCATCTGGTCCATTAGCATTCTCCTCTCCGCGCAAATTTTTTGCGCGATAAAAAGGGGAAGCTGTCGATTTTACTCGGCAATATTGCTTAGGCTGCGCGCAAAAAATGAGCTGTTTAATTTTTTGTTGCACAAGTGCGTCGTGCTCTGTTTCCCATCGGGGACCTGTTCCATTTTTTGCTCCTTTCTGCGCTTAACCACTGTTTCTGCATTATCTCTCAACTTGATAATTATAACCCGAAAAACCCGTTTTTTGCAAGGACTTTTCGGGTATGCTGTTATTTATTATCCGTTATTTTATCAATATGACAGTCCGTTGATAATCTGTTCTGTGAGAAGCATCGCGCCTCTGTTTCCTAAATGAGTCTTGGGAACTATGTCTACATATCCTAAGCCGGGCAATGCCGTCTCTATGCCGCTGAAGCTCCTGCCCTTAGCCTTAAGCCTGCCTATTATGTTTCCGTCGGCGAGTACGATTTCGGCTTCGGTTTCGTCTATATCGCGTTTCAGCGCCATAGACATATCGTTTTCTCTCAGCAATTCTTCTATTCTGAGGATAATATCGTGGTCGGCTTCACCCGTTATGTTGACAGTTTCCGCCACCATGCCCAGATATTCTATTAAAAACCCGGCGTAGCCGAGAACCTGTGCCGCCGAACCGCTGACCGCAAAACAGGTGCCTTTTGGAAGCCCCGTCAGCGAGTTTACTCTCTGTAAATGCACGTAGCATGCCGCCCGCGCTCTCTCGCCGTCCTCTATAACGGCGTCAGCGTCAAGCCCGAGCTCCTCGGCGATTAGATTCATCAGGGCTTCGACCGCCCTAAATCCAATCGGAAGCATAGCTATGTCTATGAAAGGCGTACCGTATTTTTCTTTTAAGTATATCGCCGCCTCTCTGCCATAGGTCGGGTCTATCACTATGTTCAACTCCGCCTCCGGCATCGATTTAATCTCGGCTAAGCTTGAGTTTAGACCGAGCACGCAGCCGACATCCGCTCCCATAAGGCTGAGTAAGCGCTCCATCTCCTGAACATCTCCGTGGCAGTATCTGTGAAACAGCGTCAATCCGAGAAGATTGACACGTTTCCCGCTGCCGCTCGACTCTCGCGCCGACGTCGCCTCACCGATTATAGAGCCAAACATACTTCGGTAAGCCAGTTGAAATCCATCTTTCATATCGACGGAATAGCCCGGGGTTTCAACAGTTATAATCGGTAAATCAACGCCCGTCTCCTTAGCTATCCTCTCAAGGTCGTCTCCTATCAGAGCAGCCCCCGGCGTATTAACGATAAAAAGGATATCCGGCTTAACCTCCTCGGCAATAAAGCATATTGCCTCGCGAAGCTTATCCTCGCTGCCGTAAACATAGTCGCGCTTGTCCAAAAAAGTGCACGGCACCCTCGATTGCCCGAAATACCAAAGCTCAGGATAATGAAGCGTGTCGAAATCACCCTTTCTGAGCAATTGATTATCCGAAGTCGCCGAGTGATAAAACTTGCAACCCGTAGGGCCGTTCAGAAGCGTCGCCGCATTCTTAATCCCCTCGAAAGCAAATACCAAGCCCGAAATGCCGTCAGGAGTAATATTTGTCAAGTAAGTATCTGTCATTTTGCCACTCCCCCTCAAGCCTGTTTTTCATAAGATTCCCCCACCGCTTCACCATATCAAGTCCTGAGTAGAAGCCGACGTCCGGACACATAGGTATCGTATCCGTGAAATGCATACCCCTGACCTCTGCCGACTGGTAATTCGTCAGCAATACATCCGGTTTTAACAGCTCTATATCGCGCCTGAGCTCATCTCTGTCATATTTTTCCACGACGTCTATATCCGCAATTTCATCAAGCTCGCTCCTGAAGCCCTCGTCCTGCGAAAAATTCAGGATACCGACCTTTACCACTTTCATACCGCAGTCAAGCGCCGCCCTGAGTATCCAATCCACATCGTGATTATAGGTCACAATCATCAATTTCTTTCCCTCAAGCTTAGCTCTAAGCTCCTCGATTTCACGCTCATATACGGCGCTATGCTCGGCAATTATCTCAAGCGCGACATTCCTTTCACCGAAATAATCGCCTATCCCTATAAGCCACCGCTCCGTCTCCGCAAAGCCGACGGGAAACTGATGAGCAAAAAACTCAAGTCCGTAATTTTTCTTAAAAAAATCCTCGAGTATTAGCCCTGTATAATCTCTGTACGCAAGCAGGTTCAGTGAAGCGCGCTTGAATCCCGCCAATTCGTCGTAAGAGGCGTTCGTAAGAAATCTGCAATTCACTCCTACCCCCATACGGGCGAGAAACCCCTTTATCACCTGAAAATTCGTTTCGGTATTTTTTGAGACCACCTTTTCGAACACGATGTTAACAAGCCTGCCCTCAGGCTCTATATCTTTGTCTATTACCTGTCTCGCGAGCTCCGTATAACACAGCAGCATTCCCTGCAAATAATCGCCGTTCAGATTGCCGTCCGTCTTAATAGTTATGACCGGAGTTTCGGAAGTTCCGGCTTCCTTTGCCTTATCAATATCGTCGCCTATTATGCCCGAGGGACATGAGCTTATTATTACTATCGCCCTCGGTTTGACGGGACTGTCCAATATACTCTTAACCTTTGCCGTCAGTTTATCCGTGCCTCCGAAAACCATATCTCCCTCGTCCATTTCGGTCGATAACAAATTAGGGACTAAAGACGAGCTGAGAACTGTCCCCCGTTCAAACAGCGCCCGTCTTCCCGAAGAGCTTACCGTCTGATATGAAAGGTAGGCGCAGCTCCTCGGCGAATGCGCCAAAATCACCGCGTCCTTAAGGTGTATGCCCATGGTTACGGCGCCGTTAAAGGCACAGCCGTGCAGAGGCTCCTCTCTTATGACATTTTTTGACAGATAACCGCCCTCATAGCTATGCGCCATCGTTTCGCTATCCGCGTCGCGCGCCTCACAGTCGGTAATAAGCGCTTCCTTATCTGCTGCTATACGCCTAACCTCGGCTTTTTCGGTATCAAGACCGTGATTAACGATGCAATCCTCCAATTCCTCATCGGTAAGCGGTCTTGCCGGATAGAGTCTATGCTCCGCTATCATATCGTCGGCTATTTTCATAAAAATATCGGCAATCTCTTTTTCTCCCGCCTCAATCGTGGTTTTATTCAGCTTTTCCGCCCTTTCAAACGCCTCCGCTCTCGGAATTGAAGCGAAAACAGGCAAGCCCGTCGCATCTGCGAAAGCCCTGACTCTTGCTTCTTCATCTCTTAAGCTTCGCGCATTAAACAGTATTCCTGCAACTCGATTTTTTTTGCCGTAATTCTGAATGCCGCGAAGTATATTATTCGCAGCATAGAGCGACATATATTCGCCCGAGCTTACTATATAGATTTCGTCCGCATATTCGTTTCTGATGGGTACGGCGAAGCCTCCGCACACGACGTCGCCCAAGACGTCGTACATTATTAAATCATAGTCGTCTTTGATATGAAATTTATTCAAAAAATCAAAGGCTGTAATTATGCCTCTGCCCGCGCATCCTACTCCCGGCTTAGGGCCTCCCGCCTCAATACAGCCTATACCCATATATCCGCTGAACAATATCTCATCAAGCCTGTAATCGAGCGGTCCCGTTTCCTTGATATAGTCAAGCACTGTGGTGATTCTCCTGCCGCCTGACAATAGCCTCGTGGAGTCATGCTTAGGGTCGCAGCCTATCTGAAGAATTTTTTTCCCTTTAAGCGCAAGCGCCGCGGATATGTTTGATGTCAGGGTGGATTTTCCTATGCCGCCCTTGCCGTATATTGCTACTTCTTTCATTTTTTTGTGCGATTCCCCCGAGGTGTGTTTTTTGCGATTTTTAATTGATTTATCTCGTTATTTTTTAACGTACAGCAATTGCTTTCGCTAATTATTATATAAGCTCGGGCACTCTTTTTCAAGGTTTTTAATATGGAGCGCGTACGGCGTCCCGAAAAAATGATTTTGGAACGTAAAAAAGCCCCGAAAGGCTTTTTTACTGAATTATTTCATACATTTGAGTTGCGGCGTCTTTTTTACAAGTTTCTGAAAGTTCTCTTACTCTGACCTCTAAACTGCCGCTTCCGAACTCTATCCTTACGGTATCGCCGACGGACAGCTCCGAGCCGGCTTTCGCCACCTTGCCGTTTATGAAAACGCGCCCCTGATCACAGGCCTCTTTCGCCACGGTTCGTCTCTTTATCAGTCTGGAGTTTTTAAGAAATTTGTCGATTCTCATAATCAATCAGCCTTTCTTTAACCTATAATGAGCATAAGGTTAAATATAATATGGGCATGTATAACCCGTATTATCCGATACATTTTCTCATTTTCACCGCGATTTGTCAATGAGATTTACCTCTCGTTTCCCGACTTCGGGGAGTCGTTTCAGAGGTCTTAATAATGCGGTGCGAGCCGCTTCAACGACTTTCACCGCCATATTTTATTTCAAAAATCTTCCCGCAAGCCTTGCTATCCTGTCCCCCTTAGGGAATCGCCTTAGCTCTTCCGGCTCAATGACTCTGAGAATAAGAATCATTACGAGATATACCGCTCCGGCAAACAAAATTGCAAGCAGACAGCTTATCGCATTGCTCTTTAATATCGCAAAAAACGCCTTATAAACAATTATTGCCGCAGCCCCCATCGCAAGCGACGATATAAGCGGTCTGATATAGGTAAGACCTATATCGAAGCTCACTCCGCAAGCGCGCTTAACATCTTTTATATTGAGTATGCTCGCGATAAGATAGCAGACAATGGTGCCGATTGAAGCGCCGTTGACGTTAAGCGCAGGAATCCCGACTAATATATATGTGATAATCATCTTAAAAACCAAGCCTACGGCAAGATTCCTCACGGGCAGCATCTGCTTGTCTATGCCTTGAAGCGCGCCGGTCGATGTGACGAGCGGACTCATAAATATCACGCTGACAGCCATAATCGCAAACACGAGAGCCGTGTCCCTGACTTCCTCAGCCTGCAAAGGATATAGGAGAAGCAGAATCGGATAAGCCAGCGCCATCATTCCAATCGCGCAGGGGAAGCCGATTATCATAGTCGCCCTCATCGCAAACTGCATATTATCCTTAACCGCCGCCTCGTCTCTTTGACTGAATGAAGCCGCAATAGCAGGCACAAGGCTCATAACTATCGCCTGAATAAGTACCTGCGGCATTCCCACGAGAGAGGCGCAATATCCGCCAAGCTGTCCGAACAGAAGCCTCGACTCTTCAAGAGAAAAGCCGATTGACTGGAGTCTCCTCATAACCAGCATCGAATCCACCGCGCTTATCAAAGGATATATGCACGCGCCTATCGTAATCGGTACGGATATAATAAGGATTTCTTTTATTATTTTCCTGCCGGATTCGGGAACATAGTGAGACTTGTTCCTATGTATCTGTCTGAATATCGTCTCTCTGCCAAGCAGATAAATAGCCACCGCCACGAGAAGACCCATTCCGGCTCCCGCAGTCGAGCCGAATATGGCTCCCGCCGCGAACTTATCCAAGCCCGAGTCTATCAGCATATAGCCGAGTATGAGCCCTACCGCAACCCTGAACAGCTGCTCCGCAAGCTGCGAAACCGCCGTCGGGTTCATATTCTGTCTTCCCTGAAAATATCCTCTGTACGACGCCATAACCGGCACTATAAAAAGCGACGGCGCTATAGCCTGCAATGCATATTTCGTCCCCGGATTTTTCAGCAATGCGTTTTCTATGAAGTCCGCGCCGAGGTATACTGCAAAAAACGAAAACAGCCCTATCGCGCCCATCAGCCAAACCGAGATTTCGAATACTCTGTGCGCTCCCCCGTAATTTTTCACGGCTGAACGCTCCGATATCATTCTCGATATAGCAACCGGTATCCCCGCCGTACTAAGGAGCAGGAAGAACGTATATATAGGATAAACCGAGCTGTAGTATGACATACCGGTCGCGCCGACCCAGTTCGTAAGAGGGATTCTGAAAAACATTCCCATAAACTTGACGAGCAAGCCGGCTACGCCCAGAATCGCCGCCCCCCTTAAAAATGTATTAGATTTTTTTTCAGTCATATTCATTATGTATAATCCACCTTGTAATAATGCAAGCTATTACGATATTCACCATGCACCTGATATCAAAATCCCCTTAAGCTCCTGAATATCTTAGGAGCCTACAGTCTGCCGAGCACCGCCTCGGTCGCCTTAGTCGCCTCGTGCATTGTCTTCTCGACGTCTATCGTCAGATATTCTCCGTCCCTATAAAGCACCCTGCCGTCGCACATTGTCATTCTGATATCGCCGCTCGAGGCCGAATATACCAGATTATTAAGCATATCGTGAACGGGGCGCATATTCGGTACATTGACGTCGAGCATGATCAGATCCGCTCTGAAGCCCTCTTTCATAAGCCCCGCGTCGGTTCTTCCCTGCGCGAGAGCTCCCGCCCTCGTCGCGGCGTACAGGCATTCCCTTGGAGTTACTGCGGTCGGGTCGTTATAATACATCTTCGAGGCTACCGCGAAAGCCTTTATTTCTTCGAAAAAGTCAAGAGAGTTGTTTGAGCTTACAGAATCGGTCCCAATCGCAACCCTTATGCCTCTTCTGAGAAGCTCCGGCACATTGCATACGCCCGAAGCCAGCTTCATATTGGAAATCGGGTTTGAAGCCACGCTTACGTTTTTTTCTCTGAGGATATCCATATCCTCTTCGTCAAGCCAGACGCAGTGCGCCGCGAGCACGGGCATATCGAGCACGCCGATACTGTCGAAATATCTAACGGGTGTCAGTCCGTTTCTCCTCTCCTTGCAAGCCTCGTGCTCCGTTTTCGTCTCTGAAATATGCATGTGCATAATAGCGCCGACTTCCTTGCCGTACTCCGAAACGGCTCTGACCGCCTCAGGCGTAGAGGTATACTCGGCGTGAATCGAGACGTCTATTTTGATTCGCCCCGACTCAATCCCGTGATATTTCTCGAAGCTGTTCTTCATCTCCTTAAAGCAAGGGGCTTCCCACGGCTCGCCGTCGTCAAAAAAAGCAATCCCGCGCGACATATTGCCCTTGCACCCCGCCTCTATATATGCAGCCGCCATATCGTCCATAAAATAATACATATCCGAGGTTGAAACTATGCCGAACCTGAGACTCTCAGCGAGCGAGAGAAGCGTGCCGTAATACACGGCATTCGAGTCGAGCTTATCCTCGAAAGGAAAAATCCTCTTAACCAGCCAATCATTAAGGCTCATATTCTCCGCATAGCCCCTAAGCAGAGACATAGGCGAATGTCCGTGGGCGTTATAGAATGCCGGCATAAGGAGCTTACCCCTGCCGTCCACTTCCTCACCGTGCTCACCGACGGGCAAAAAATCCCCGATGAAGCTTAACCTTTCCCCCTCGGTTGCAACATACATATTATCTCTTATATTGAGGTCTTCGTCTAAAATTTTTATGTTCTTAAACAGCATAATCCGTCCTCCTGAAAATTAAATCTCTTCTCTGTTATTATACAGAATTTCAAGCGTTGCAATAATATCCGCAAGCATATCGTTCTCTGTCGTCTTAAGCCGGAGGTAAGGCTTCACACCGTTGTTAAGGTATATTCTGTGAGCCATATTATCATATAGCTCGAGAACTCCCTTAGGCGTGATACTGTTTTTATCGAAGAAATCCAGCACATAGCTTGATGAAATATCAGCCGCCGCTGATTTTGCCGCAGCTCTGAGCGGCGCGGGCGCAGAGAATTTTTTGCCCGGGTAAATGGGGAGCAGCTTAGGCGCGCTGTCGCTTTTAAGGCGATGAATCCTGCTTACTCCGAGCTCCTCCGCGAGAAACCTTATATAGGCAACCTTGATGAGATTAAGAGTCTCCTTAGGAACATCGCCGTATCTGTCGAGAAGCTCGTCTATTATATTGTCTTCGTCCCGCCTGCTTCTTACCTCTGAAATCCTGCGGTACATATCGAGCTTCTGAGCTTCGTCTCCTATATATCTGTCGGATATATATGCCGAAACCGCAATCTCAAGCTTCGCTTCCTGCTTGTCCTCGTTAACAATCTCGCCTTTCAGCGAGCGAACTGCATTGTCGACCATCTTACAATACAGGTCGTAGCCTATATTCATCATATGACCTGACTGAGCGGTTCCGAGCATATTGCCCGCGCCTCTTATCTCCAAATCCTTCATCGCGACCTTGAATCCCGCTCCGAATTCCGTAAACTCCCTTATCGCCTTAAGCCTCTTTTCGGCAGCCTCAGTGAGCGCCTTGTCTTTTTTGTACATCAGATAGCAATATGAAAGCCTGTTTGACCTGCCTACGCGCCCTCTGAGCTGATAGAGCTGCGAAAGACCGTATCTGTCGGAATCGAGGATTATCATAGTATTGGCGTTAGGGATATCGAGTCCCGACTCTACGATGGTAGTCGCGATAAGTACGTCCGTCTCGCCGTTAATGAAGTCAAGCATCACCCTCTCGAGCTGTCTCTCGCTCATCTGACCGTGACCGACTCCGAACCTTAATTCCGGCATCATCGCCTCCAACTTGGCTGCGATTTGTGATATTCCGGCTACCCTGTTATATACCACGAAAACCTGTCCGCCTCTTCCCGTCTCCCTCTCTATCACGTCTCTTATGAGCTCGTCGTCCTGCTCGAGCACATAGGTTTGAACGGGGTATCTCTCCTCAGGAGGCTCCTCGATTAAGCTCATATCCTTAATACCCGTAAGCGACATATTAAGCGTTCGCGGAATCGGCGTCGCCGAAAGCGTCAGCACGTCGACATCAGCCTTATATTTTTTTATCGTCTCTTTGTCGTCTACGCCGAAGCGCTGCTCCTCGTCGACCACGAGCAGCCCTAAGTCCTTAAACCTGATATCCTTGGAGAGCAGCCTGTGGGTTCCTACTACAAAATCCACCTTGCCTGAGGCGAGGTTCTCTATTATTTTTTCCTGCTGCTTCTTAGTCTTGAAGCGTGACAGCACGTCAACCTTGACGGGAAAGCTTTCGAACCTCTCTCTCAGCGTGTAATAGTGCTGGTTGGCGAGTATAGTCGTAGGCACAAGAAGCGCCGCCTGCTTGCCCTCGGTGAGGCATTTGAAGATAGCGCGCGCCGCAACCTCGGTCTTGCCGAAGCCCACGTCGCCGAGGAGCAGCCTGTCCATAGGAAGCGGCTTCTCCATATCCGCCTTGATTTCTTCAACCGCCCTGAGCTGGTCGTCCGTCTCGGTAAACGGGAATGAATCCTCGAATTCCTTTTGCCACACCGTGTCCGCGCCGAATGCGTAACCGCTCGTCGAAGCCCTTTTGGCATAAAGCTCTATCAGGTCGTTCGCCATTTCGGCTATTGCGGCTTTAGCCTTAGCCTTGGTCAGCTTCCATTCCCCGCCGGACAGCTTGTTTATCTTCGGAGCGCTGTCGTCCGAGCCGATATACTTCCTGACTATGTCCATCTGCTCCACAGGCACATAGAGCATATCGTTTCCGGCGTATTTTATCTTAATATAGTCGCGTATTTCTCCGTCGATTGTAAGCTGACGAATGCCCCCGAAGCGCCCGATTCCGTGATATTCGTGAACAACGTAGTCTCCCTCGTGAAGATCCGAAAATGCGGCTATGCTCTTTCCCTTATCCCTCGGTTTTCTCTTCCTCTGCGCTTTTTTTCTGTCAAATATATCGTTTTCGGATATCCAGACTTTCTTTTCGTCGGGATAATCTATACCCTGCGTGAGATTCCCTATAAGGAAGTTAATCCTGCCTGCGTGGAGCGCGAGCTCTTCGCTTCTTTCGACAAAGTCCCTCATATTATCCAGCTTGTCATAGCTGCCGAGGAGAAGATTTATCTCATAGCCTTTTTTAAGGTAAGTTTTTAACTCGGATTCCAGCACATTCATCTTGCCGTTAAAGCTTAGCGGCTGTCTGGAACTAATATTGAACACCTTGTCAAGACTCTCTACGCCCTTTATCTTCTTAGGGAGCGGCGTGAAAACCGCCTTTTCCCTTATATTGCCCGAAGCGGAGAATACCTTGATGAAGTCATTGGTTCCGCTAAGCATTTCGACGTCTTTTGGGATTACCTGCCCCCTTGAGAGCATAACCTCAAAATCAGCGTTAGCCTCTCTGTCTCTCGTCTCGAGAAGCTCATATATCCTGTCCGGATCATCGATTACTATCGTGCCGTCCTTGATATAGTCCCACAGATACTCGGTGCTGTCATAAAAATATCCGAGGTAGCCGTCCTTTATCGCCATATTACCGAGGTTTAAGACGCGCTCCGCGAGTTCGTCTCTCGTCCTGAGGACGTTCTCCGCAGCGATCTCGAGAAGCTCCGCCGAGCCGTCCTCGTCCCCGCCGCCGGCTCCCGATATTTTCTCCGCCCGCTTTTTTAGAGCGGCGGCGTGCTTCGAATATTCATTCTTTATGTTACGGACTCCCTTTTCATAGAAGTCCGCGCTTCCCACTATCTCGTGGACAGGGAATATGCTTATATTTTTAACGTTCTCGATAGAGCGCTGACTCAGAGGCTCGAACTCCCTTATCGAGTCCACCTCGTCGCCGAAGAATTCGATTCTGTACGGGTTCTCGCTGTCAGGCGTATAGACGTCTACTATGCCGCCTCTTATGCTGAACTGCCCCCTGCCCTCGACTATGCCGTATCTTTCATATCCGAGCGAACTGAGTCTTTCGCTGAGCTCGGACAGGTTTATCTCGTCTCCGACTCCGAGCCTTAGCTCGCGCGAGACCGCCGCGTTCTTCGGCGGCAAATGCCTGATTGCCGCGGAAACAGGCGCAATTATCACCACGGCTTCACCCTCGGTAAGAGCCTTTAGCGCGCTGAGACGTCTTATCAGCACGTCGTGGTTTCTCGCTTCATATCTAAAAAAGAGATTATCCTCGTCATACAGGGTTATTATTTTTTTATCGGAGAAAAACGAAAGATCGCCCGCAAGCCGCTTCGCCCGCGCATCGGTCGAAACGATAATCAGGGTCTGTAAATATTCTTCCGCGATTCTTGCAGCGATAGGAGCGACCCTGCTCTCTGAAATACCCGTATAGCTTATCATTTTGCCGTCTCCATAATTTCGGCGTCGGCTCCGCTCGGATTTTCGCTGACCTCGCTTGGATTTTTCTCGGTCTCGCTATTATTCCCGTCCGCCTCGCTTTGGCGGGTTATTTTCGGTTTTTTCGGTTTCTTGGTATTATATTCCCGCATAGCGTGAGCCACATCGTTTATCACGATATCCTCCGCTGCGAGGGCGGCTTTTTTTAGAGCCTCGAAAAGCGCCTCCGCCTCACCGCTCGTAATTCTGCCCGTCACATAGTCCGCCAAGCTCTCCCCGCGCGTGTTCGCATTCCCTATCCCTACGCGAATACGGGGGAAGCCGTCTTCCCCCAAGAGAAAAATTATGTTTCTCATGCCGTTATGAGTACCCGAAGACCCCGACGGTCTTATTCTGAGATTACCCTCGGGCAGGTCGATATCGTCATATATGACTATGAGATTCTCTATGGGCTCCTTGTAGAAGCTCATCGCTTCCCTCACCGACTCGCCCGAGAGGTTCATATAGGTCTGAGGCTTCATAAGGAGGACCTTTTTACCGTCTATTCTCCCCTCGCCCGTGAGCGCCTCGAACTTAAGCTTATCGACCTTAACTCCTAACTTTTCCGCAAGCAGATCAAGAGCCAAAAAACCCATATTATGACGAGTGTGCTCGTATTTTTTCCCCGGATTACCGAGTCCGACTATGATGTGCATAAAATATATTCCCCGACAAAAAGATGTTGCCGGCGGACAAAAGCTTTGCCGCCGGTCTTATAATACTAATCGAATAATGCCGATACCGAGCCGTTCGTGAATACCCTGCTCATAGCCTCGGCAAAGAGAGGCGCTACGGAGAGAAACTTCATAACAGGAAGCTTCTTCTCCTCCGGCAGCGGAATCGTATTAAGAAGCACCATCTCGCAAAAAACAGAATCCCTGATTCTGTCAACCGCAGGACCTGAAAGCACCGCGTGAGTCGCAGCGGCGTATACCGTCTTCGCTCCGAGCTCCTTAATCGCTTTAGCGGCATTGCATATCGTGCCGGCAGTATCTATGATATCGTCCATAATTATACAGTTCTTACCGTCTATGTTACCGATAATATTCATAATCTCGGACTTGTTAGGCTCGGGACGACGCTTATCTATGATGGCGATAGGACAATTCAGTATCTCCGCAAGCGCCCTCGCTCTTCCTACGGAGCCGTGGTCGGGTGAAACTACGCAGAGGTCGTCGAGATTTTTTTCTTTGAAATATCTGGCTATTATCGGCATACCTAATAGATGGTCTACCGGAATGTCAAAATATCCCTGAATCTGATTAGCGTGAAGATCCATCGAGATTACTCTGTCGGCTCCCGCCGCCACTATGAGATTGGCAACCAGCTTAGAGGTTATAGGATCTCTCGCCTTAGCTTTTCTGTCCTGTCTCGCATAACCGTAGTACGGGATTACCGCGTTGATTCTGCCGGCTGACGCTCTCTTCATAGCGTCAATCATTATGAGAAGCTCCATAAGATTATCATTTACCGGATTGCAGGTGGATTGGATAATATAGCAGTCTATACCTCTTACGGTCTCCCAAATGTTGACCGAAATCTCACCGTCGCTGAACTTGGTTACCGTAGCCTTGCCTAAGGGCTTACCCATAATGTTGGCGATTTCCTCAGCTAACTCGACATTGGAATTGCAGCTAAAAATCTTGTAATCTGTGAACGCTCCGTTTTTCACTCTGTTTTACCTGACCTTTCATTTTTTTATATTTAGTTTATTTATGGACTCGTATATGATTTACGGGGTTATTTAGTCTGTTTTTTTGCCGTGCCACTTGCCGCTTTTCTCAACCCAGCCCGATTTAACGACAGGCTCGGGTCTCGATATGTATAGCGCGCCGCCCTCCACATCGCCGGTCACCGTAGAACCCGCCGCTATATAGCTCATTTCACCGACATTCACGGGCGATATAAGGTTGGAATTACAGCCGATAAAAGCATTGTCACCGACTACCGTCCTATGCTTCTTAGAGCCGTCGTAATTCACGAATACCACGCCGCAGCCCAAGTTGATACCCGAGCCCAAATCCGCGTCGCCTATGTAGGTGAGATGAGAAGCCTTAGTATCGTCCCCTATTACGGAGTTCTTTATCTCTACGAAGTCGCCGACCTTGCAGCGTTTGCCAACCTTGCTCCCCGGTCTCATATAGGCGAACGGTCCGACCTCTGTCTCGTCGCCGACCTCCGAGCCTAAGATATATGAGCTCATTATATGAACATTGTCGCCGATTATGCTGTCCTCGATTCTGCAATTTTGGTCAATAGTGCAGTTCCTGCCTATCACGGTGTTTCCCTTGATAACGCAGCCCGGCCCGATAAACGTGCCCTCTCCGATTTTAACGCTTTCATCAATATAATAATCCATTTCCTATCCTCTTATCTTTTATCTAATATCTTTTAGGAGCTTCTCGCCTACCTTATAGATATCTCCCGCTCCCATAGTGATAACCATATCGCCTTTTTTAGAGTGAGTTCCGACATAGTCCGCCATCTCGTCAAAATCTCCGATATACCTGACGTCCTTTTCGGGGTGAGCTTCTTTAATCCTATTCATAAGCTGCTCGGAGGAAACCTTATATATGTTCTTTTCGCGGGCGGCATAGATATCCGCAAGTATCAGATGATCCGCCGTATCGAACGCCTCGGCGAACTCATCGAAAAGCGCGAGAGTTCTCGTATATGTATGAGGCTGGAAGCAGACCCATAGCTCGTTATGAGGCACATTCTGCGAGGCTGAGAGCGTCGCCTTGATTTCAGTCGGGTGATGAGCGTAGTCGTCCACTATCTTCGCGCCGTTTGAGGCTGTGCCGATTATGTCGAAGCGCCTCTCCGTCCCCTTGAAGCTGTGAAGAGTCTCCCTTATAACCTCCTTGTCGGCGCCGAGAGTATGCGTGCAGGCGAAAGCCGCCATGGCGTTCAGAACATTATGCTCGCCCGGTACCGAAAGCTGCACCTCTGTCAAAAAACCGTCCGAATTATATACCTCGAAGCCCGGGTTGCCGCTTTCGTCGAAACGAATATTTTTTGCATAATAGCTGCAATCGTCGTTAAGTCCGAAAGTGATTACATTCCCGTGTCCCGATATGACCTGGCTGACGAAAGGATTCGCACTGTATGCTATAATCAGCCCGTTCTCAGGAACGAGTCCTGCGAAAGTCTCAAACGATTTCACTATCTGATTGATATCCCTAAAATAGTCGAGGTGATCCGAGTCGATATTGAGTATTATCTCTATTCTCGGCTTGAGGCTCAGGAAGCTGTCCACATATTCGCATGCCTCGGTCACGAAATACCCCGACGAGCCGACCCTGCAATTGCCGCCTATCTCGCTGAGATTGCCGCCGACAAGCACCGTAGGGTCCATGCCGGCATTCTTCATAATCAAAGAAACCATAGAGGTCGTAGTCGTCTTGCCGTGCGTGCCCGATACAGCTATGCTGTTTTCGTACCCGCTCATAAGGTGCCCGAGCATTTCGGCTCGCGACAGACACGGAAGCCCTCTCTCCTCGGCTCTAATGAGCTCCGGATTGTCCTGTCCCACTGCCGCCGAATAAACTATGAGATCGGCGTTTTCTACGTTTTCTTCCCTATGGCCTATGTATATCCTCGCGCCCATCTGCGCGAGCTTAGCTGTCATATCGGACTCGTTCATATCCGAGCCCGATACGTTATATCCTCTCTCAAGCAGTATCTCGCAGATAGCGCTTAAGCCTATGCCGCCGATACCGACGGCATGTATATTTTTATAATCATGCAGATAAAACACGATTTTTCCTCCGATTTATATTACGGGCGATTAGTTGCCGCCGCGTTTTTTAGTCCTCGCTTCGAGGTTATTATGCCATAAATCATACTATATATTATGAGCGATAGTTGCCGCCGCGCTTTTTAGTCCTCGCTTCGGATAACTCTTCGTGCTTGCTCGCCGGCAAAATGGTTCCCGTCAAAACTCACTGCGCTCAGACAGTTGACGGGAACCGAATTTTCCCGTCGCTCGCTTCGCCGAGAGTTATAGCCTCGCTGCGAAAGCAAAGAGCGGCGGCTTACGCCGTGAGGTTATTATACCATGTTTACATGGTATAATTCAGCCATGTGCGATTTTGCCGAAGTTTACGAAGGCAAAATAATCGCACGGCGATATAATCTCCGTACAATGAC
>JBHAFL010000115.1:0-7495 GCA_041856085.1 Anaerovoracaceae bacterium
AGTGCCTTTGTTCTCTGTTCTTCTGAATACATCATTGACTCCTTTCAGAGCCCTATATGTGTCCAGGTTTTTGTCCGCACCCCCCATGTGCGATTTTGCCGAAGTTTACGAAGGCAAAATTATCGCACGGCGATATATTCTCCGTATAATGACTGCGTATGCAGTCATTATACCATAATTGCAGACTTGCGCAGCAAGGCTGCCTGCGGCGAAGCCGCGGCGAGCGAAGCTCGCAAATTATGATACAATGTTCTCTCAGGCGTCCGCCGGTCTTTTCTAAGAGCGGCGGCTTACGCCGTGAGGTTATTATACCATAAATACCCCGTAAAAGTAACATTCTCTATTTTTTTGAGAGATATTTTGATATAATGCCTATATGAATATATTACATAAATGTGAAGTTATAATGTTGGATTGTGTAGATTCAACAAACAATTACATAAAGAACTTGGACTTGGGCGATATTCCTCTCGCAGTAATCGCTCGCGAGCAGACGGGGGGGCGCGGCACTCAAGGCAGGAGTTTTTTTTCACCGCCCGATTCGGGGCTCTATATGACTATCGGCTTTAAGCCTGAGTTTAACCTCGAACATTCGCTGACCGTAACAAGGATGGCAGGCGTGGTTCTTCACCGCGTGTTATCCCGTTTCAGCTTGCTTCCGCCATTCATAAAGCCCATAAACGATATATATATCGGCGGCAAAAAGGTCGCCGGTATATTGACAGAGGCTGAAACCTACGGCACCGGCAAAATATCCGCCATCTATGTGGGTATCGGCGTCAACTGTTTTCGCTCCGAGCTGCCCGATGAGCTCTCGGGCATAGCCGGCTATATCGAAAAACCTGCCCGTCCTTTCACAATAGAAGAGCTGGCGGAGGCAATAATCAATGAGTTTTTTTATCTGCTTGCTGATTTCGATATAGAGAAAATAATCAGAGAATATGAGGCTAAAACCCTCTAAAAGCTTATCCCCAAAATTGCAAAAAATTAGGTATAAGCCGATAATTCCATAAAATAGCAAAAGGCTTAACTCTAAAATATCAGGTTAAGCCTCGTATTTTTAATGCCTATTTCTCTTCACTGCCCCGTGCCGAATCTATTTTTTGATTTTTTGTCAAATATTATCACAAAAAACTGTTTCGGAAACTATGCCTCGACGCCCTCGTCCACCTTAGCCATATGGTGAAGCATATTGAGCAGGTTCGAGCAGTAGCCGAACTCGTTATCATAATATGCTATGAGCTTGAAGAAGTGGTCGTTAAGCTCTATGGTCTGTCTCGCGTCGAAAATTGACGTGCATGGGTCTCCCACGAAATCGCCCGATACCACTTCGTCGTCCACGTACTCGATTACGCCTTTCATCGTGGTTTCGGAGGCTTCCTTAATCTTCTCTCTGAGCGCCCAGTGGCTCGCAGGAGAGTTGAGAACTACGTTAACGTCTATTACCGATACGTCGGCTGTAGGCACTCTATATGAAATACCCGTCATCTTGCCCTTGAGTGACGGAATTACGAGTCCTACCGCCTTAGCCGCGCCGGTAGTCGACGGAATTACGTTGCCGAATACGGATCTTCCCGTTCTCCAGTCCTTAAGAGACTTAGCGTCTACGACTTTTTGCTTGGCGGTGGCGGCGTGTATCGTCGACATAAGTCCCTCTTTGATTCCCCAGTTGTCCTCGATGACTTTCATCAGGGGAGCAAGGCAGTTAGTCGTGCAGGACGCGTTAGATACGACAGCCATATCCGAGTTATATTCTTCGTGGTTTACGCCATATACGAAAGTTGGCGTCTCCTGGTCCTTAGCGGGTGCGGAAATAATAACGTGCTTAGCTCCCGCCTTGATATGGTCCATAGCTTTTTCGGTGGTTACGTAAGCGCCCGTGCAGTCGATTACATAGTCGACTCCGGCAGCTTTCCACGGAATCTCGGCAGCGTCGGAATAGGTATATACGTCTATGTGCTTGCCGTCTATGAATATACCGGAGGCGTCGCGGTCAAGGCTTTTAGGGAATCTGCCGAAAACCGAGTCATATTTTAACATATAAACCATATAGTCAAGGTCGGCGTTTCTCCAGTTTATCGCCCGGATTTCGACGTCCGGCGAGTTCACCGCAGCTCTCAACACCACTCTTGCTATTCTTCCGAAACCGTTTATTCCAACTCTAATCGCCATTTTTTAGTATCTCCTTTTCTCTCATGACATTTAGGTATTTAGTATCTATAACTGTAATATATACCAAAAGCGGATTATTTGCAAGCTATGATACCCTACGGAGCGGCTGTCAAGGAAGCCGTTCACAACCGTTTAATGCGGATTTTTAACACATATCTGTGCGTCGACGGAATGCCTGCTGCTGTCCAATGCCGGCGTCGCTCTTACCGTAAATGTTACGGAGCCGGCAATTCCCCCTCAAGCTAAGCGAAAATAGCAGCTTATTCAAATTATTTTTGCCACCTGAGTAACGGTTTTTCAGGCGTTTAGCTAAAAAACAGGTTCGAGACCGGCACGTATATCCAATGTGCCGCGATTCCTGCGGCGAGGCCGCCTATGGTGTGGCTGAATATGGACTTGCCGGTAAGCTCCTTGCACTTAAGCGCGTCCATCATCGATGTGTGGGTCGAAAGATATCCGCTCCAGCACATACAGATAGCAGTGAAGACGGCTATGTCTCCCGGCGTTATCATACCCTTGCCCGCAAGCGTGGATGTGAGCCCGAGCGCCGCACCCGCCGCGCCTAATGCCGTAAGAGGAACCCCTATCGAGTCTGCCGACGAAAACCCGAAAAGCGGCTCAAGTATGAAATTAAGCTTATCCGCAATATATGGTATGAATCTCACGCCCTCATACGCCGCGCCCGTATATTCTCCGGATTCGGAAGGACCGTTCATAAGCATCATTATTACAGTACATATAATCAGAACTCCCGGGATTATGCTCGCCCCGAGCTTCGCCCCGCCGGCGCCGCCCTCAAGTATGGCTCCGAGGATTCTGTTTCCTATATCGCCCGGCCTTACGAGTCTCATTCCCTCGGAAGCTTCAAGCTGGTCTTCCGGATTGTCCGACGGGAATACCTCTTTGGCTGATAACTCTTTGCCGTATTTTTTTGAGGTGAATATCATCATTATTCTCGTGCTCACCACAGCTCCGATACACGCGCCGAGCAGCCCTACGCCGACCGCCGGCACATAGTTCGTGCCCGTAACCGTGCTGAGGCTCATCATATATGTGCAGACTATTAAACCCATACCGAATGAGGTTCCTATATTAGTCAGCGCGGGAAACTGATATGCCTTAAAATATTGCTTAAACCTCGGGTTCTCGGCGAGCGTGAGTATCGCAGGATTATCCGAAAGGAATGTGGCGAGCACTCCGAGAGACGCGGCTCCCGGCAGTCCGAAAATCGGTCTCATAAGGTGCTTCAAAAATCGGTTGGCGAGATTCACGAAACCGAACTCGACGAGCAGCTCCGAAACCGCGCCCATTACGACGCAGACAGCCGCAATATACAGAACGGTATCCACCAAAAGCTCATACGCCGTGTTCATAATGGTATTTATCTCGTTGGCAAGTCCCATCTTCATCGCCAACACCGCAAAAAATCCGAAAAAAAGGATAGGGAAAATTATACTCTCCAAGCCAAGCTCTTTTTTCTCGATATATTTTTTATCCATTCTTAATCTCCTGAAAATACGAAATTTGCCGTGATTTTGTCCGTCATAATGCCCGTCTCTGTCGGTTCGAAAACATTGTAGCATTTTTCAGACGTAATTCAAGTGTTTTTTGCAGTGCATCTTGGGCGAAATTCGGTCGCCTCAACACCTGATAGTCGTTACGTTTTTTTATTTTTTTACACAATTATTTCAAAAAAATCGTTGAAAAATTTATTATCCGGTATTAAAATATTATCCGTTAAATGTTTGTCCTGCGTTTTTTCTCAGGGCTTAACTTTTGTAAAATCACTTTTTTATTCGGAGGAAAAACTAATGGACAAGCTCTCTTCTGATAAGAGAAAAATACGGGCGGATATCGCCGTCATCGGCTTCGCACTTTTCGCAATGTATTTCGGAGCCGGCAATCTCATATTCCCGCCTGACTTAGGCGTTCGTACCGGTCCATATTGGTTCATATCCTTTATATGCTACTTCATTACGGATATGGGGCTCGGCATCGTAGCGATAATCTCCGCTATGAGATTCGACGCGGACATCTCCGCGCTTACCGCTCCTATCGGCAGGATTCCCTCCATTTTAGTCTGTACTGCGAATATCATCTGCCTCGGTCCTGCATTGGCAATACCGAGAACCGCGGCGACCACTTTTGAGCTCGGACTCGTTCCAATCAGCAGTATCAAGCTCGGCGACAAGGTAGCGCTCGCCGTTTTTTCCGTGATATTTTTCTTAATAGTTTTCTTTTTAACCATAAGACCCAGCAAGGTTGTAGACATAATAGGCAAGATTCTCACCCCTGTGCTGCTGATTTCTCTGCTTATTCTCATAGTCAAGGGTGTTATCTCTCCTCAGGGTGAAATCGGCGAGGCGATTTCCGAGGATATAATCAAGGACGGTTTTTATAACGGTTATCAAACGCTCGATTTAATGGGGTCGATGTTTTTTGCGGTAATTATTCTAAACTCCGCGCTTGACAAGGGCTACCGCGGTAAAAAAGAATGCTTCATTGTCACCGCTAAATCGGCTATGCTTTCGGGCGTAATGTTGTTTATCGTTTACAGCGGACTCTGCTATCTCGGCGCTACGACAGGGACTCAGTGGGCGGACGAAGTCGCGTCAGGCAATATGAATCAAGCCGGACTCCTCATCAACATCACAGCCTCTCTGCTCGGCAAACCGGGCACTTTCGTGCTCGTTACGGTTGTCGCTTTCGCCTGCCTCACCACGGCGGTCGGGCTCACATCGGCAGCCTCGGAATATTTCTTTAACGCTTCCAAGGGCAAGATTAAGCAGGAGTGGGCAATTACAGCGATTTGTGTAATCTCCGCCCTCGTTTGCAACCTCGGGCTTTCGAAGATTATCAGCTTCTCGGCGCCGGTTCTGCTGCTTCTGTATCCGCTTACCGTGCTTCTCGTAATTACGGCGTATTTTAGAGGCAAAGTAAAAAACAGAATGCCGTACATTCTGTCATCAATAGTTACGTTTGTTATCAGCTTATTCGAGTCGCTCGGGACTAATTTCGGATTTGACGGGCTGCTTCGTTTCGTGGAGAGCCTGCCTCTCTATGATTACGGTTTCTGCTGGCTTCTGCCTGCGACGGCGTTTTTCTTAATCGGGCTTCTCGTGCCCGGACCGAAAATCGCGGAGTCAAAGGCTTGCGAGCCGGTCTGATATGAATAATATGCTTATCCGTATTTTTTAGCTATGTGCTATGCGCTTTTCTAACTCGTTAGCGTTTCGCATTGCCTCTACTTCTCAGGCTTCTTCCAAGCCCTTATACAGCGAGAACCGGCGCAAGCGCCGGTTCTCGTTCATAGGAGGTTCTTCGCTTATGTTCACTATCTCAAACATTCCGTATCTTCGTAAGAAATTGCGTGTAATCGCCCTTAGGCGGAGCGGTAAGGGGGTTAGGGGGTACCCTCTTGAAAAACATAAAACTTTTAAGAAAATCTTTTACTTCTTAGGCGTCTTCCATGTTCTCGTCGAGAAATCGGTGTAGACTTTCTCGCCGTTTACTGTCTTAAACGCTTTTATCTTATAGTAATATGTCCTGCCCTTTCCGAGGTTCTTAGTGTTCAGGTAGCTTGTCTTAGCTCCGTCTGCCGTCTTAATCGGGGTCTTGCCGAACTTCGTCCTGCTCGTTGACCTGTATATCTCGTAGCCGTCGAAGTCCAGACCCTCTACCTTATTCCAGCTTATCCTTACGGCGTTAGCTCCGCTCTTGGTCTTAACTACCTTAGATTTAGCGATTAAATCTGTCCTGCCTACCGCTTCTACCTTAGCTTTAAGGCTTACTTCTTCATCGGACCAGAGCACGTCGATTGCAGCTAAGGCTTCCTCCTGAATCTTCTTAACCTCGTCTGCCGTAGCTGCCTTGGCGAGCTTATCCTCGAAGTTCTTCTTAATCTCTTCGGCTTTTTTCTGCTCTTCGCCTGAGAATGTCTGAGCCTTTAGCATATCGGCTACGGAGGCGGTCGCCGCGTCTTTAACTTTCTTAAGTTCGTCCGCAGGCTGTGCAGGCGGGAGCACTATGCCGCCGCCACCGCCGCCGCTCGGCGGGGTAACCGTGTTCGCCTCGAAGATTGCCTTAACGGTCACATTGCTGTCAGGCATAATGAACGTGTTATCGCTCTTTATCACAAGTGTGGCAGGGGTCGTTTCCCACGCTTTGAAGTGATAGCCCGAATTCGGCGCTACGGTGAGAGTTACGGTTTCTCCCTCGTATGCTCTTTCATTGTCGGGTTCAGCCGTGCCGTTGCCGTCGGTTGTAACGTTAACGTCATATCTCAATTTTTTTAATTCTACCTCAAGGTATATCTTATCACCTCCTGCGGTAAGACCCGTATCATACTTATATCTGAGCGTATTTTCTGCGAACTTGAAAGCCTCGCCCTCAATCTCCCCGCCTGTTACATCCGAAACCTTAGATGCGTCAAAGCCCGACGGCAAGTCGGAGAACTTTACCTTACCGTCTGTCAGCTTTACACGGTAGGTTTGATCTTTACAATTACTACAAGTGTCGCTGACTATTTTCGTATTTTTTGATAAATCGAGAGACGTCAGCTTATTACCATCGCAAAATAAATTATCCAGTTCCGTGTTCTTAGTTACATCAAGAGTTGTCAGATTGTTGCGACCGCACAATAATTCCTGTAAAGATATATTAGCGCTTAAATTAAGGGAGGAAAGTTCATTATTTTCGCATTCTAAGTAAATCAATTCCGTATTTTTAGTGACATCAAGAGTTGTCAGCTCGTTCATACCGCAGCCTAATACTCTTAAAGATGTATTCTTAGCTACATCAAGAGCCTTCAGCACATTTTGTCCACAAATTAAAGACCCCAGTTTTGTATTCTTAGCTACATCAAGAGCCTTCAGCGCATTTTGTTCACAAAATAAAGCCCCCAGTTTTGTGTTCTCAGCTACATTGAGAGTTGTCAGCTGATTGACATAGCATGCTAATTGCGTCAGTTCCGTGTTCTTAGTAATATCAAGAGTTGTCAGCTTATTACCGCCGCACTTAAGTAAAGAAAGCTTCTTGAAGTGCTCTACGCCTTTAAGATCCGTGATTCCGCGGTAGTTCACATCGATCAAGGTTACCGCTTCAAGCTCCTCATCTGAAAGCGTGCCGTCACTATTCGTGTCGAAGTTCGTTTTAACATAGTTCCTGAAAACCTCGTCAGGGAAATTGACAGCGTCGATTGAGACGCTTGCCGCGTAGGCGGACGTCGCCGGCACGAGCGTAAGCGCCAGCATAAGCACAAGCGCGATGGATATCGCCCTGCGGCTCTGTTTTAATAGTAGTTTCATCTCTTTTCCTTTCTACC
>JBHAFL010000116.1:0-5121 GCA_041856085.1 Anaerovoracaceae bacterium
GAGCTCTTTATGATGATACTCGCGCTGGGAAACGGCGACCACGAGACGGTGATGAAATACGGTATGAATCTATATTTCGAGTCCGCCGCGATGATTCCCACGCTCATAACGGTCGGTAAGCTGCTCGAGGCAATCTCGAAAGGCAGAACCACCGATGCGCTTAAGGGGCTTATGAAGCTGGCGCCAAAAACGGCGTTAATTGAGACGGACGGAAGAGAGAAGCTCGTCGATATTACGGAGGTGAGAGTCGGGGATATATTCATAGTTAAACCGGGGGAAAGCGTTCCGGTTGACGGCAGGATAATAGAGGGGAGCACGTCGATAAACGAGGCGGCGCTCACGGGTGAAAGTCTGCCTACCGATAAGGGCATTGGAGACTTTGTGTCAGCGGCGACGATTAACCATGAGGGATATATAAGGTGCAGCGCGGTCAGAGTGGGGGAGGACACCACGCTTGCGCAGATCATCAGGACGGTCGGCGACGCGGCGGCTACAAAGGCTCCTCTCGCAAGGATTGCGGATAAGGTTTCGGGAATCTTCGTCCCCGCGGTGATAGCGACAGCGCTCCTGACCTTAGGCGGCTGGCTGCTCGCGGGAGAGACTTTCGGCTTTGCCATAGCGAGGGCGATTTCAGTGCTCGTGATAAGCTGTCCATGCGCGCTCGGGCTTGCGACTCCTGTCGCTATAATGGTTGGAAGCGGTATGGGTGCAAAAAACGGTATTCTGTATAAGACCGCAGCCTCGCTTGAAGCCTTAGGCAGGACGGAGACAGTCGCGCTCGATAAGACGGGAACCATAACAAAGGGCGAGCCGCAGGTTACGGATATTCTGCCGATTGGCGCATTGAGCGGTGTAATGCTGGAAGAGGATACCATACCGATAAATGAAGCAACATTGATAAAATTAGCATATCTTCTGGAAAAGAAAAGCGAACATCCGCTCGCTAAAGCCATAGTTTCTATGGCTGAAAACAGATTCACAACGGAAGAACTTAATTTCGGCGAGGTTACGGACTTCGCGGCGCTTCCGGGGAACGGACTTAGGGGGAGGCTTATAGTCGAACAGCCGCCTGAATGCACCGGGATTCTAAATGAAATGCTAAGCTGCGAAAAAGCAAGAGATATCGGCATCGAAATTTTTGCAGGCAGCTATAAGTTCATTTCATCAATTGCCGAGATATCAGGAGAAAAAAAGGCATTGATTGACATACTTGCGGAGGAGGGGAAAACGCCGCTCATATTCGTTGCCGGAGACAAGCCTTTGGGAATAATAGCGGTAGCTGATACCATAAAGGAAGATTCGGCTCTTGCTATAGCGGAGCTCAGAGCTATGGGAATCCGTACGGTTATGCTCACGGGCGATAATGAAAAAACCGCAGGGGCGATAGGCAAGCTTGCAGGTGTTGATGAGGTTATCGCGGGCGTATTGCCTGACGAAAAAGCCGACGTGATAAAAAAGCTGAAACTCAGCGGCAGGACGGCAATGGTCGGAGACGGCATTAACGATGCGCCGGCGCTTACGGTTGCGGACGCGGGGATTGCAATAGGAGCAGGCTCCGATATAGCTCTCGATGCCGCGGATGTAGTGGTGATGAAGAGCAGGCTGACGGACCTTAGCGCGGCGGTCAGGCTGAGCAGGGCGACAATAAAAAACATACATGAAAATCTATTTTGGGCGTTCATCTATAATATAATATGTATTCCGCTTGCAATCGGGCTGCTCGGAATAGCGATGAAGCCGGTTTACGGAGCGATGGCGATGAGCATTTCGAGTTTTTCGGTGTGTATGAACGCGCTGAGGCTTAATTTCGTGAAGATGTACGGCTCTTCGGGTGAAAGTGCGGGCAAGTCCGAGACAAACAAAAAAGAGACGGAAAAAATAAGCGGATATGATAGCGCTGACGCTAAAAAAGCAGCCGTATTAAACGAAAAAAATAATAATAGCAATTGCAATAATAACGAAACGGAGGAAAAACAAATGGAAAAAACTATAAAGATAGAGGGAATGATGTGCGGGCACTGCGAAGCGGCGGTGAAAAAGGCGCTTGAGAAAGTTGACGGAGTCGAAACGGCAGTCGCCGACCATAACGAAGCTGTAGCGAAAGTAGTTCTCAGCAAGGACGTAGCGGACGAAATCCTGAAAAAAGCTGTTGAAGATCTCGAATATGCGGTAACAGATATAAAGTAAGGCGCTTTATAATAACCTCACGGCAGCACATTACATATCGGGAGAGCAATTATGAAAATAATTCATATATCCGACCTGCATCTCGGCAAGAGGTTAAAAGAAGCCTCCTTGCTGGAAGATCAGGAATATATATTAAAAAAGATACTCGAAATCATCGAGAGCGAAAAACCGGAAGCGGTAGCGATAGCGGGAGACGTCTATGATAAGGCGATTCCACCTGCAGAGGCGGTAGCGCTTTTTGATGATTTTTTGTTTAAGCTGTCTAAGCTCGGGACTGAGGTTTTCATAATAAGCGGCAACCACGACTCCTCGGAGAGGCTCGCTTTCGCATCGCGAATCTTGGATAAAAGCGGAGTTCACATTTCTCCTGTTTTCACGGGAAGTCTTGAGGCTACGCGGGTATTCGACGAGTTCGGGGAGGTAGCCGTGTATATGCTTCCGTTTATCAAGCCTGCAAACGTGAGAAGATATTGCGAGGACAGGGAACTGAAGACATATACGGAAGCCATAGACTATGTCCTTTCAGGAATTGAGAAGAAAGAGGGAGAGAGACGCGTACTTATCACGCACCAGTTTGTAACCGGCGCTGTAAGGAGCGAATCGGAGGAAATATCCGTGGGCGGTACGGATAATGTGGACGCTTCCGTATTTGCGGATTTTGACTATGTAGCGCTCGGACATCTTCATTCGCCGCAGCACTGCGTAAGCGAGCATATCAGATATTCGGGCTCGCCGCTAAAATATTCGTTTTCGGAGTCTCGGGACAGCAAGTCGCTCACCGTTGCAGAGCTTGGCGAAAAAGGTAAAATCAATATAAGAAAAGTGGCGCTGAAGCCCTTAAGAGATGTGGTGGAGCTCAAGGGAAGCTACGAGGAGCTTACACTGAGGTCTTTTTATGAGGGAACGACATATAGGGACGACTATGCGCATATCACCCTGACCGATGAAGAGGATATCCCCGAGGCTATGGGCAAGCTTCGTGTAATATACAGAAATCTTCTTAAGCTCGACTATGATAATATGAGAACGCGAAAGCTGAGTCGCATAGGAGAAGCCCCGAGAGCGGAGGCTATGACGCCGCTCGAGCTTTTTTCGGAGTTTTACAGAGAACAGAACAATGCCGAAATGGACGAGCAAAAAACAGCCTATATGCGCAAAGTCATCGAAGAAATATGGGAGAGGAAGAGATGAGGCCTAAAAAACTTACGATTTCCGCGTTCGGACCCTATGCCGGCAAAACCGTACTTAATATGGACAAGCTCGGAACAGGCGGGATATATCTGATAACCGGAGATACGGGAGCCGGCAAGACGACAATATTTGACGCTATAACCTATGCGCTCTACGGCGAGGCAAGCGGCGGCACGAGAGAAACCGATATGCTTCGTTCAAAATATGCCGAACCCGAGGTCTTCACCGAGGTTGAACTTGAGTTTGAATACGGTGGCAAAAGCTACAATGTCAAGAGAAGCCCCGAGCAGGAGAGACCGAAGCTCAAGGGCACGGGCGTCACTAAAAAGCCTGCGGAAGCAAGCCTGACTCTTCCGAGCGGACGGGTAATAACCAAGCAGGGGGAGGTAAACGCCGCAATAAGGGAAATAATCGGGCTCGATATCAACCAATTTTTACAGATAGCGATGATAGCGCAGGGGCGTTTTATGGAATTGCTCCACGCCTCGACCGAGACAAGGCAAAAAATATTTCGCGAAATATTTAAGACCGGCGAATACGAGGCTTTGCAGGAAGCTCTGAAAACTAATGCCCGAATAATGAGGGACGAGCTTAAGACGCTTAAGGACGGTATCAAACAATATATCGACGGGCTTCTCATCGACGATACGGACGAGCTGAGCCATATTGTCCGAAAAGCAAAAAACTCCGAGTTGCCGTTCGGCGAAACGAAAGAGATTATTCAATGCCTTATAAAAAATGACGAGCACAGGAAAGAAAGGATAGACGGCGAAAAGCAAAAAATCTCGAAAGAGCTTGAAGAGGTTAATATTAAACTCGGCATAATAGGAGAACACGAAAAGGCGAGCTTGGACAAAATAAGACTTCAAAAAGAGATTTTTGAAGAAAAGAAGCTGAACGAGGAACTGAAAAAAACGCTTGCTAAAGAAAAAGACAGACAATCTGAAGCAAAAAATCTGAGCAGAGAGTTTAATATAATAGAAAGCGAGCTTCCTCGTTATGAGAGCTTCGACTCCTTGAAAAAAGGGGCGGAGAAGCTAACGGGGGAGATGTTTGGCTTGCGAAAGGAGGTCGAAGAGAAAAGATTGCGGACGACTAAGGGGAACGATTTCATAGCCGCCCAAAAGGCAGAGCTTGAAGCGCTCAAAAGCAGCGGCGAGGACAGGCTAAAGCTGCTCCGCCTTAAGGACAGTCTCGAAAACGAGAAGAGGACGTTGTCGGCAATTTTCGATAAGATAAGAGAGCAGGAAAAATCGGCTTCCAAGCTTGAGAAGCTTCAAAAAAACTATCTTGAGGCGGCTACCGCGGCGAAAAAAATAAAAGCGGAATATGATTTTAACTACAGGAGCTTCCTTGACGGTCAGGCGGGAATAATTGCCGAAAATCTGAGAGAGGGCGAGCCGTGCCCCGTTTGCGGCTCTACGTCGCACCCGTCGCTTGCGGCTAAGACCCTTGACGTTCCCTCGAAAGAGAGCTTGGACGAGCTTAAGCTGAGGCTTGACGCCGCACAGGAGGAAGAGAGGAATATCAGCGCGGAATGCTCCGCCATCGGTAAAGAAATCAAACTTAGGCTGGAAGACATAGATGAAAAGCTCGCAGGCGCCGGATTAGGAAGCTGCAATGCGAGCACGTCTATATCCGTGAAAAATAGGATAGATATACTAAAAAAACAAATCTCGGACAATGAAGCTGAGATGAGAGAGACCGAATCCAAGCTGAGGCGAAAGGCTGAAATCGAGCAGA
>JBHAFL010000117.1:0-9376 GCA_041856085.1 Anaerovoracaceae bacterium
ATAGTAGTTGACGGTCTTGACGTGTCCATCTACCAGCCGGATATCGACTGGCAGGCTGTTAAAAGGAGCGGCGTTGATTTTGCCATTATCAGAGTCGGGGGAAGAGGCTACGCCTCCGCGGGGAAGCTCTACGAGGACGATAAGTTCGAAAGGTATATGAGGGAAGCCAAAGAGGCGGGAATAATGGTCGGCGTATATTTTTTCTCTATGGCGAAGACAAACGCCGAGGCGAGGGAAGAAGTAGACTATGCCATTGAGCTTATCGAGGCTGCCGGCTACACGGCCGAAGACTTGGATCTGCCGCTTTTTATGGACTACGAAAGGCCGGGAGACAGATTGAGCGGAGTGTCTAAAGCGAAAAAAACGAGCATAGCGCTGTATTGGCTTGAATACGCCAGAACGAGAGGATACACGCCGGGCTTTTATACCTATCTCGTTTTTTCGAACAAGTCGGTGGACGGCAGACAGATAGCGGAGCAGTATAATTTTTGGGCGGCTCAATATCATACGGAGAATAATTTCTCGATTCCGTACACTTGGTGGCAGTATTCCTCGTCGGGCTCGGTACCGGGCTCTAACGCAAGAGCATGCGACGTTAATTTCTGGTATATTAACAAGAATCCGAGGCCGACAAACGATCCTATTGACAGGGGCAGCCTCGTTGAGAGGTCGGGCTTTATGGAGTCGTCTTTCGCGATACAGGGCTTGCCTACGACTTCGGTGCTGAGCGCGGAAGCCGCTTTGGCTCAAACCTCATTTTCATACGGTCACGGCAGACCCGCGACAACCTCGGCTTATGTGACGTATGCGGGGACGCCGCTTGTCGAGGGCAGGGATTATGTATTGAGATTCGTAAACAATGTCGACGCCGGCACGGGTTACGCTGTCATAATCGGCAAGGGCAGGTTCACGGACTATAAGCTCCTGCCGCTTACCATAGAGCCTTTAACCGACTTAAGCGGCATGGGGATAGAAGAAATCGCACCGGTGAGATATACCGGCAAAGAACGAAAGCCGTCGCTTAACATCACCGACCCTAACGGCAATAAGCTCAGAAGCGGAGCGGATTATTCGGTTGAGTATTCTGATAACATTCTGCCGGGAATTGCGAGGGCAAAGATAAACTTCACGGGCAATTATACCGGTACGCTCGAGCGCAGCTTCGAAATAAAAAAGGCTTATCAGAAGCTGACGATAAACGACAACAGGACGGAGATTGATACTACCGAGAGCCCGTATAATCTTGGAGTAACGGCCAAGTTTGAGGCTCCGATAACCTACAGCTCAAGCGATGAAAGCGTAGTTTCGGTTTCTCCCGAGGGCTTGGTGACGCCTCTTAAGCGGGGAAACGCGACTATCACGATTAGGGCGGCAGCGACCGAGAACAGTCTCGCCAAGACGGAGACGATTGCGCTTAACATCACTCAGCCTAAGCTTGAACAGATAATTACGACAAAATACACGAGATATAAAAGGGATACCTCGGAGAAAGGATTCACGATTGTTCCCGAGACGAACGGCGGCGGTGCATTCAGCTTCTCTTCATCTAATCCGTCGATTGCTGTAATCGACGAGTTCGGAGCGGTTACGCTCGTGGGAGATGAAATCGGCATTGTAGAGTTCACTGTAACGGCGGCGGAAACCGAGGAATATAAAGAGGGCAGGCATATCGTCTACCTTGAGCTCAGCGGTCTCACCAACGCCGAAAAAGAGGCGCAGGGTATTGAGACGGACGCTCAAGCCGGAGAAGACGGAGAAGATAATGAGCCGGAACTTGACGAGAAGACCTTGAGAACCATCGCAGGAGTAGAGGCGTCATCCATCAGGCTCACCTCGACCAAGCTGAAATCGGGTCTTCGGATTAATTGGAAAAAAAACACCGTAGACGGAATCGCCTACAAGGTAGACTATTATCAGGTATATCGCTCCACGAAACAATCCTCCGGCTACGGCAACCGGCCGATATTTACGACAAGCACCGGAAACAGAAGATATTTTATAAACAAGGGAGCTTCTCTGAAAAGGGGCGTCAGATATTACTATAAGGTTCGCGGCGTCAGAGTCATAAACGACGTCGAATACTACACGAAGTGGTCTAATAAGTCATACAGGGTTTGGTAAGAGACAACAGAAAAATTGACTAAGGTACGTCCCTGTGTGACGGGAGATGAATGTCATAGTACGAAAATAAAAAAATAATATGGAGAAAAATATGGACTGTAAAAAATTGGCGGAGATGCTCTTTCCCGAGGAACTGAAAACGCCTGAATATTATGAAGAAATATATCCGCCGCGCGATTTGCCGGCGGGTTCTAAGGTTACGAGACTCGGACCGTCGCCGACGGGTTTTATACATCTCGGCAACCTGTTCGGGGCATTTGCGGATGAGAGACTCGCACACCAGAGCGGAGGGGTGTTTTTTCTGAGGATAGAGGATACCGATGATAAGCGAGAGGTAGAGGGAGCGGTTGAGACAATAATAAGCTCACTCGGATTCTTCGGCATTAACTTTGACGAAGGTGCGACTATGTCGGGAGACGTCGGAAGCTACGGAGACTACACTCAGTCCCGCAGGGGAGAGATATATAGGTGTTTTGCCAAAAAGCTGGTTGAAGAGGGCAAGGCATATCCCTGCTTCCTTACGGAGGAAGAGATTGCTTCAATAAGGGAAGAGCAGGAAACGTTAAAAGCCAACCCCGGAATCTACGGGAAGTGGGCGAAGTCAAGGAATCTCGATATAGAGGATATTGAGAAAAGAATTAACGCGGGAGAGAAGTTCGTAGTCAGACTCAAGTCGAGCGGCAACCTTGATAAGCCTGAGGAAGCAATCAGACGTATCAGGGTGGAGGATGCTATAAGGGGAGTTTTGGATATGCCTGAAAACGACCAGGACACGGTGATACTTAAGGCGACAGGTATTCCGACATATCATTTTGCACATGTTATAGACGACCATCTTATGAGGACTACGCACGTAGTGAGAGGGGCGGAATGGCTGCCGTCTCTTCCTGTACATATTGAGCTGTTTGAGAAATTAGGCTGGAAGCCTCCCGTTTATTGTCATACGGCTCAGCTTATGAAGTTAGATGAAGAGGGAAACAAGCGTAAGCTGTCGAAGAGACTCGACCCTGAGCTGTCGCTCGACTACTATAGAAGAGAGGGCTACCACCCGCTTGCGGTGAGAGAATATCTTCTGACTGTACTTAACTCCAACTTCGAAGAGTGGAGAATCGCCAACCCTGACTCTCCCGCCGAGGATTTCGAATTTTCTACAGAAAAGATGTCAAACTCCGGCGCGCTCTTCGACTTAAATAAGCTAAACGATATCTCAAAGGACGTACTTCTGAAAATTTCGGCTTCCGAGCTGTATGACTTCCTTAAGGGCTGGTCGGAGGAGTTTTACCCTGAAGCGGCTCCTGTTTTAGCCGACAGGGAATATCTTCAAAGGATACTCGATATAGGAAGAAACGAGGACAGAAACCCCCGCAAAGACCATATCTGCGCCGTCCAGATAGTTAAGAATATCTCATATTTCTTCGATGAATTTTTTGCGCGAGAAGACGATATGCCGGAAGAGGTTGCAGCGGCAGGCGATATTGAGACCGTCATTGCTTCGTACCTCTCGACCTATGACCATTCGGACAATCAGGAACTGTGGTTCGACAAGATAAGGGAGATTGCGGGAGAGCTCGGATATGCGGCTAAACCGAAAGACTTCAAGAAGAATCCCGAACTTTACAAAGGACATGTCGGGCATATTTCAACCGTAATCAGGGTAGCGCTGACGGGAAGACGGCAGAGCCCCGATATTTGGCAGATACAGCAGATTTTAGGTGAAAACAGGACGAGAGACAGGCTTAAGGAATATATTTCACAATAATCACACAAAAAACATATAAAACCCTGTTGACATATGGCGTCTGCGGGGTTATATTATACACATAGGTTAGCACTCCAAGGTGATGAGTGCTAACATATAAGCTGGGAGTGAAAATCGACAGCAACTTAATCGTAATTTTGAGAAAATAATTGACTCGGGGAAGACAATATGGAACTCAGCGAGAGAAAACTGAAAATACTACAGGCCATAATAAGCGATTACATTATGACCGCCGAACCGGTCGGCTCCCGCACCCTTTCGAAAAAAGAGGGGATGGACTTCAGTCCGGCGACCATTAGAAACGAGATGGCAGATTTAGAGGAGATGGGGTATCTCACTCACCCGCACACGTCGGCGGGACGCGTGCCGTCCGCTAAAGCCTACAGACTTTATGTTAACGAGCTTATGGATAAGCCGGAGCTGACGGGTGAAGAGAAGATAATAATCGCAGAGAGGCTAAAGAACTCCGCGACAGACTTCGAGAGGACGATTGAGCACGCAGCCGAGATACTATCGGAGATTACGAACCTCACGAGCTTCGCGCTCACGCCGAGGAAGACCGAAGACGTTATTAAGTACATCAGTCTTCTTCCGGTGGACAGCGAGACGGTTATACTGATGATAGTCTCCGAGTCGGGCAAGGTTTCGAACAAGGCTGTGAGAATGAGCGTACCGTATACTAACGACAGCCTTGAGCTTCTATCGAAGACGATGACCTATAACTACAAGGGTAAGACCGTATCGCAGGCGCTCACTAACAATATAATCGCGAACTTCGAAACCGACGTCGTCGCGATGAGCGGAATGGCGCAGGACGTGATGCCGAATTTTCTCAAAACTCTTGAGGATATGCTAAACGTCAACCTGTATATGGAGGGACTCTCTAATATCTTCGATATACCCGAGTACAGCGACCTCGAGAAAGCGAAGAATTTCATTCAGCTCCTCACGCAAAAAAAAGAAATCACCAGAAAGCTCATAGAGAGAGACGACGGAATTACGGTAACCATAGGCGAAGAGAATGCCGACGAGGGGCTTCAGGATTGCAGCTTAATTACCGCCAGCTACTCGGTGGACGGGAAGCTCGTGGGGAAAATAGGAGTTATCGGGCCTACGAGAATGAAATACAGTGAGGTGACGTCGATAATCGAATACCTTACCGATAATCTGACGGACACATTCAAACTTGAGACGAGGGGAGAGGAAACAAAAAAATGACGGACAGAGAAAAAAAGAAAAAAGGCGAGCAGTGTGCGGACTGCGCCGATAAAAAAAACGAAGACTGCGGCGCAGCGAACGATTCGGGCGCGTCGGACAGCTTCGGTGAAAACTCGGCAAACGCCGAGAACGCGGATATCGGAGCGGATGGTGAAAAATCCGGAGCCGGTTCCGATTCCGGCAGTGCGGCGGGCGGCGCCGATTCGGAGAATATTAACGAAAAATATCTCAGACTTATGGCTGATTTTCAGAACCAGAGGAAGAGATTCGATAAAGAAAAAGCCGATATTTACCAATATGCCAACGAGGGCATAGTTAAAAATCTGCTCGGAGTGCTTGACAACTTCGACAGGGCGCTCGACGCGGCGGGAGATTCGGACGCGAAGCTGGTTGAGGGAATGGAGTTAATACTTAAGCAGCTTTGGGAAGCCCTCGAAAAGGCGGGAGTTTCGGAGATAAAGGCGCTTGGAGAGGACTTCGACCCTAACTACCATAATGCGGTAATGATGGAAGACTCCTCAGAGCACGCTTCCGGCAAGGTGTCAGAGGTGCTTCAGAAAGGCTACATCTTAAACGGCAGAGTAATAAGACCGAGTATGGTTAAGGTGGCGAACTGAAGGGTATAAACCGAAAGCAAAAAATCGGATAGTTTTTTCGGTCGGCGCGTCAGTTCGTCCCGACTGTGAATCTTAAAAAAATCGTTAAGCAAGCGGCGCGGAGATGGGCTTCGCAGCCGAAAAAAATAAAAAAGAGATTGGGCATGAGCCCGGGAGGAAATAAAAATGGCAAAGGTAATAGGAATTGACTTAGGAACTACTAACAGTTGCGTAGCGGTACTTGAGGGCGGAGAGCCTACGGTTATCGCGAACGCGGAGGGAATGAGAACTACACCCTCGGTTGTAGGTTTCAAAAAAGACGGTGAAAGGCTCGTGGGAGAAACGGCGAAGAGACAGGCTGTAACTAACCCTGACAGAACCGTTTCATCTATCAAAAGGCATATGGGAGAGGACTATAAGGTTACGATTGACGGCAAGGATTATACGCCGCAGGACATCAGCGCTATGATCCTCACTAAATTAAAGAACGACGCAGAAGCTTATCTCGGAAGCAAGGTTACGGAAGCGGTAATCACCGTTCCGGCATACTTCTCCGACGCGCAGAAGCAGGCTACTAAGGACGCAGGCAAAATCGCCGGTCTTGAAGTCAAGAGAATTATCAATGAGCCTACGGCGGCGTCACTCGCTTACGGACTCGAAAAAGAGGGCGGCTCACATAAGATTCTCGTTTATGACCTCGGCGGAGGTACATTCGACGTTTCCGTATTAGAGCTTGGCGACGGGGTGTTTGAGGTTCTCGCTACCAACGGAGATACGCGTCTCGGAGGAGATGACTTCGACGATGTGATTATGAACTATCTCGCTGATAATTTCGCTAAAGAAAACGGCGTCGACCTGAGACAGGACAAGATGGCTCTTCAGAGATTAAAGGAAGCCGCCGAGAAAGCTAAAAAGGAGCTTTCAGGTTCGCAGACAGCTAATATCAATCTCCCGTTCATCTCGGTTACCGCGGAGGGACCGCTCCATATGAACGTAGACCTCACGAGAGCTAAGTTCGAACAGCTCACCGAGCACCTCGTTCAGAGAACTATAGAGCCTATGAACAAGGCTATGGCAGACGCAGGAGTCACTAATTCCGATATCGAAAAGGTGATACTCGTAGGAGGTTCGACGCGTATTCCTGCGGTTCAGGAAGCGGTTAAAAAAGTTACGGGCAAAGAACCGTTCAAGGGAATCAACCCTGACGAGTGCGTTGCAATCGGCGCGGCTATACAGGCGGGCGTGCTTACGGGCGAAGTTCACGACGTGCTTCTCTTAGACGTTACACCGCTTTCACTCTCGATAGAGACGCTCGGCGGAGTTGCTACGAAGCTCATCGAGAGAAACACTACGATACCTACGAAGAAATCTCAGATTTTCTCCACAGCCGCGGATAATCAGACTGCTGTAGACATTCACGTAATGCAGGGCGAAAGAGAGATGGCGGCGGGTAACACTACGCTCGGGAGATTCCAGCTCACAGGCATCGCTCCGGCCCCTCGCGGTATCCCTCAGATTGAGGTAACCTTCGATATTGACGCTAACGGCATCGTAAACGTATCCGCCAAGGATATGGGTACAGGCAAGGAGCAGAGGATAACCATCACCTCGTCCACGAACCTTACGGAAGAAGAAATTCAAAAGAAAGTAAAAGAGGCTGAGGCATATGCCGAAGAGGATAAGAAGAGAAAGGAAGAGGTAGAGCTCAGAAACAGGGCTGAATCCCTCATCTATGATACCGAGAAATCTCTCAAGGAGCTGGAGGGTAAGATATCGGATTCGGAGAAACAGGAGATAACGGACGCAAAGGATCAGCTTCAGGCGGTACTTAACAACGGAACTTTCGACCAGATCAAAGAAAAGACAGAGGCTCTCACCGAAAAATTCCACATCATCTCGACTAAGCTCTATGAGCAGGCACAGGCTGCCGGGGCTACGGGTGCGGCGGACGGCGCGCAGGCAAGCTCGGCGGAGCAGGGTCCTGCAGACGACAATGTGGTTGACGCTGACTACACGGTAGTTGACGAAGACAAATAATCTAAGATAAAGGATAAGGAGAATCCCGTGAGTGCTTAGCTGCTCACGGGATATCGGAGTATATGGCAGATAAACGAGACTATTATGAAGTCCTCGGAATCCAAAAGGGTGCGAGTGAAGACGAGATAAAAAAATCATTCCGAAAGATGGCAATGAAATATCACCCTGACAAAAATCCGGGAGATAAAGAGGCTGAAGAAAAATTCAAAGAGGTAAACGAGGCGTATTCGGTTCTTTCCGATGCGGACAAAAAAGCCAAGTACGACAGATTCGGATTCGCAGGCGTAGACCCGAACGGCGCGGGCTTCGGCGGCGGCACGGGTGGCTTCGGCGGTTTTGAGGGCTTCGGCGGCTTCGAGGACATCTTCAATATGTTCGGCGGAGGCGGCTTCGGCGGCTTCGGCGGCGGTTCCGCCAGACAGGCCAACCGACCGAGAAAGGGAAGAGATCTCCAAAAAGCTATAACGATAACCTTCGAGGAAGCCGCTTTCGGCTGCAATAAGAAGATAGAGCTTAACAAGTTCGTTTCCTGCAATACCTGCAAGGGAGAGGGGACAGCACCCGGAACCTCTAAGAAGATCTGCCCGCGCTGCGGCGGTTCAGGTCAGGTTACGAGCGTTCAGAGGACGCCTTTCGGACAGTTCCAGTCGGTTAATACCTGCGACGAATGCGGCGGAAGCGGCAAGATTATCGAAACGCCGTGCAGCGCTTGCGGCGGGAGCGGCAGAGTTAAAAAAACAGTTACAATTTCAGTTGATATTCCGGCGGGAGTTGACCACGAATCGGTAATACCGATAAGAGGTCAGGGCGAGCCGGGCTTTAATGGAGGACCTGCAGGTGATTTATACATTGTTCTCAATGTCAAACCGCATCAGATTTTTAAGCGTGTTGGCGCTGATATTTATCTTGACATGCCTATCAGCTTTGATCAGGCCTCGCTCGGAGCGGAGATTACAGTTCCGACGCTCGAAGGGAAGATAAAATACAAGGTTCCGGCAGGTACTCAGCCGGGGACGAAGTTCAGAATAAAGGATAAGGGAATCAAGCACCTTAAACGCGAATCCAAGGGTGACCTCTATGTCACGGTAAACCTTGAGATTCCTACGAAACTGAACAATAAACAAAAAAAGGCAATAGCAGCTATGGCTAAAGAGGTTACCGAGGAATGCTACCAGAAGAAAAGCGGATTTTCGAAGCTGTTTAAGGATTTATTCAGCTAAGTTGTCGTGAAAAACCGCTCCTCATCGTAAGAAAAAAATACAAGCGAAGAACAATCATAAAAATCCTCTTTTTTAGGAGAATATGAATGTTTTTCGCTTATTTAATTGCAAAAAATAAAATTGGCACTTGACTATACGGTAACAGTATAGTTTATAATTAGCTAAAAATAGAGGATAAGTCCGTAAGAAATGACCGGATCGTATCTTACCGAAATATTAGGAGCAAAAAAATGTTATCTGAAAGACAAAAGCTCAGGCTGAGCTACGGAGCAGGCGGAGTCTGCGACAACACATTGTATACCTTGACAGGCACATATCTTTTAATTTATCTTACGACGGTTGCGGGAGTAAGTCCCGCTATAGCCGGAACGATAAGCGCGATAGGCTCAATTTGGGAGTCCGTGATCGGGCCTGTTATAGGCTTC
>JBHAFL010000118.1:0-13014 GCA_041856085.1 Anaerovoracaceae bacterium
ATAAGAAAACACTTATTTTACCACGAATTTACCATGATTGAATGAGCCTTGATATGACGCTAAAATAAACATGGGAGACAATATAAATCCTCTGTGTACCTCCCATGAAGCGTTTTGTCAAGTGCTTTTATATTTATGGACACTTTCTTTAATATGTTTTTCATTTTTAGGCAAAGAAAAAACAGTAAACCTTCTTGATTTACTGTTTCTGAAATTGTTATATTCAATTAGGCAAACCGGAATTTCTTACTCTACTATCATGGAGAGTTCAATTTCATCTTCGTCTTCAACACCTGTTTGAGTAAATCTCATACCCATATATAAATGTAAAGCTTTTTCATTGTCTTTATTACAAGTCAGAGTCACTCTTACACAGTTTCCAAAGGGTTTTGTCTTAATGTAATCAAGCACTTTACTAAGGGCTCCCCTGCCAATGCCTTTCCCTTGATAGCGCTCATCAATCATCATATGCCAGATATTATACTCCGGGATATCATAATCATAAATCACCATAACATAGCCAACCATTATATCATCCATATAAATGCCAAATGGCTGACATTGCTCTCGGTATATATAGGCTTGAGCTAAACTTCGAATCGGATGGGAAACATATTTATCCTGTCCCTCACCAAGTTTTAAGTTAAAGGCATCAACAAAATTGTCTTCTGTAATTTTTCTAAGATTAATCATAAATATTCCTCCAATTTTTTCATTAACTTTGAACTGTTGGTCTTGTATGAATATCTATGAAGCTTTGGCAATAAAAAAGCCATGGCAACTCACCCATGGCAAAATCTTTTTTATTGCATTAGCCATGAGGTCTTCAATCGATATTCAGGTTTAGTACTGCTTTTTGTATTCATCATAATTGAACACCTCCATTCGTAGTTTTGATAGACATAGTATAACATTTAAAACTCAGATAAACAACTATAAATTCTATTTGTTCTCTATAACCACAGCTATATTCTCTCCATACCCGAGGATACGTCGTGTTTAACTCTCTCGCTCTCTTCCGCGCGTTTACCGTCGTTCCACTGATCCATGGTTCCTACGAGGTAGCCTGTGATTCTTCTTATTCTTTCAAACGGAGCTTTTTCAAACTCATAGTTAAGCTCGGCATAGTCGCCGTCTATCTTAATGTCAAGAGATCTCAGCTTCCTGTTATATTTCTTCTCGAGATAGCCCACATATTCCATACTCTCTTTTGCAGGCGCATTCCCTGTTATTGTTACACCCATTTTTCGTCCTCCTCTTTACTATATGTCGATATATTCTATCGGTAAGTAGATATTATATACCTACATTTAGTATTTTGAAACATATTTTACAAAAAAACTTTTTGAGTACAAAAAATATTTTTCTATACCTTTATCTCTCCTGCACGTCTGAGCGCCGTCTTAGCCGATATCGGCCCCGCTATCTCATATATGAAAGTAGCTCCGAGGATAACCGTCTGTATCTGTCCGCCGTACTCGGGCGGAAGCTGCGTGAGCGCCATCGTCGCCATACCGATTGCGACTCCCGCCTGCGGCATCAGCGCCCAGCCGATGTTGTTTTTAACGACCGGCGGCTGTTTAGTTATGGTTCCGCCTATGAATGCCCCGAAATATTTTCCTGCGAAACGTGCGACTACATATATTATCCCTATCAGACCGACCTTAGGCAGGGTTTCGAAATTAAGCTCCGCGCCTGAGATAACGAAGAACAGCATAAAAAGCGGATACGTCCAGTCGTCAACGAAGCCGAGCAGCTTATCCGCCTCGTCGGACAGGTTGACATAGAACGCTCCTATCGCCATACAGAGCAGTAGGCTTGAAAGCTCGAAGCGCTTCGCAACCGCGCAGCCGATAAACACTGCCGCAATAATAAACGACATTCTGTTTCCATGACTCTTAAAAAATCTGTGTGTAAGTGCCAATAGCAAGCCTAACGAGGCTCCGACTGCAAGAGATATCGCGACGTGTATAAGCGGAAGCAATATGGTCGCATATATGCTGAATGCCTGATGATGAATTATCCCCTTAGCTATGGATATACATACCGAGTATGCGATAAGACCTGTCGCATCATCCGCGGCAACCACCGGCAGCAGCATACTCGTAAGCGGACCCGAAGCCTTATATTGCCTTACGACAAGAAGCGTCGCCGCCGGCGCGGTCGACGCCGATAACGCCCCGAGCACTATGCAAATCGCCGGGTCGAAGCCTAAGAGCATCGTAACAGTCATAACGAAAACCACCGCTCCCGTAGATTCAAAGAGCGTTATTATCAGTGCCGAAGCGCCGATTGATTTCAGGCTCGAAAGTTTGAACTCGTCTCCAATCGAAAATGCAATGAAGCCGAGCGCCGCTTCCGTGATAATTCCCAGCGTCCCCAGCGTTCCCTCTTGAAGAAAATTGAGCGCATAAGGGCCGATTAATATGCCTACTAAAAGATAAGCCGTAACGTTCGGCAGGCGCACGAGTTTAGTCAGTCTGGTGGCGATTAACCCTCCAACCATGGCAATTCCAACAAAAAATATATTATCCATCAGTCTTTGTTCACACCCTCCCATCTCGTCACGGGCAAGGTGAACATTATTCCTTTATTCGGCAGTTTCAGGCTTCCCGCTACCTCGTGTATGGCATCAACCGCATCGGCTATCTCTTCGTCCTTAAGAAGTATGAATATCATCTTGTTCTTTTCGTGCTCAGGATTCAGGAATTGTCTGAGTCCTCCGAACATAGAGGGTGCGTCCACCGAATCGCTGTTTATCACCGAAAGCATTCCCTCGCAATCTACAACCGAAGCCCCGCTTATGCCTCTTTCCATAAGCTTTGACATAATAGGATTAACGGTTTCCTTGTGGTTTGTTATATGTATAAATAACTGCATATCGCGTCTCCTCTCTTTTACCGTCTTACAAACAGAGAACAGATTGCGGTTTCCCGTCAATCTGTTCGGCGTTTAATTTTTTATCTTACGTATACTTTTGGAAGTCTCTGACCGAGCGCGCAGGTGATTTCGTAATTTATCGTGCCTGTCGCCTTAGCTATGTCGTCGGCAGATACGGTGTTTATCCCGTCCGTCCCCATAAGAATTACCTCGTCTCCCGCCTTGACATCAGGCACATCGGTGACGTCCACCATACACTGATCCATACATATATTGCCGGCTATAGGGCAAACTACGCCGTTTACGATTGCCTTGGCATAAGCAGAGTACGGTCTCGGATATCCGTCCGCGTATCCGAGGGCGAGGGTGGCAATCTTAGACGGCCCGCTTGAGATGAACTTTCGTCCGTAGCCTACCGAAAAACCCTCTCCCACTTCCTTAAGCTGCGTTATATTCGCCTTGACGGACATAACGGGTTTAAGCGAAAGCTGATTATAGTCGACCTCTTCCGACGGATAGAGTCCGTATAGAATGATTCCTGCGCGGCAAGCGTCGAAGTGCACCGTCGGAAGCTCCATAATTGAAGCGGAATTCGCGAGGGTTCTCATCGGTATGATTATTCCCGCTTCCGTAAGCTTCTCGTAGAGGTTGTTATATTTTTCTTCCTGTCCGTGCGAATATGTCTTATCGAACGAGTCCGCCGTGGACATATGCGAGAACATCCCCTTTATCTTAATATTCTTTAACTCTTGGATTTTTTTAATGTCTTCAACAGCGTAGTCTATGTCGTCAGCCTGATATCCTATTCTGCCCATTCCCGTATCGACCGCGATGAGTATCGTGCAGGTCTTTCCCTGTTTCGCGGCCTCTTCATCAAAAGCCGCGGCGTTAGCCGAGTCGCATACCGCCGGTATGACGTCATATTTCAGTACGATATCGGCATACATATCGGGGACGAGCCCGAGCATAATTATCTCTTCATCAAAGCCCGCCTCTCTCAAGGCTATTGCCTCCTGAAGCGTTGCGATAGCGAAGGTCTTACAGCCTTTATTTCGCAGGACTTCGGCAAACTTAACGGCGCCGTGTCCGTAGGCGTCCGCCTTAATGACTCCTATTAGCTCACTTTCTCCTATTTTTTCTTTGATTCTGTCGATATTATACTCTAAATTGGTAAGGTTAATTTCTGCCCACGCAGGCCTCATAGCCGCTTTATACATATTTTCATCTCCTCTTCACTTTAATTACATTGCCATTATATGCCTTTGGTCTCAATAATTCAAGGCTGAATTAAGAGTTTTTTGTTTGCGCCGCCCTGTCCGGAGCAGGACTTTTTTCTTGCATAAAAAAGTCCTGAGTGGTATTATTATAACAACAGTGTGCGGCTTTTATTCATAGTTGCCAAATCGCCAATCTGTTGCACCCACGTTACTGTCCTATGAAATTTGCTCCCGGCATTATGTATTTTTTCGATAAACGATTTTGAAAAGAAAGGATTATATTATGAAAAAAGTAACAGCTATTCTAATGGTACTGACGCTGCTTTCATCTTTGTTCACGATTCCCGCATATGCGGCGGAGGATGAGGGAACCGTCAGTTTCTATAATTTCAAATACAAAAATAATACCTTATATATAAAGACCGGTGACAGCTATTACTCTCTCCCCCTCTCCAGAGAGCAAGGCGGTACTCCTTATTTTGAAAAGACCGATAAACTCGGCGACGGGAATGTGATTTGGCGCGTCGACCTTACAGAACTCGCCGGAGCAAAAAATCGTAACAGCATTGAAATTTATGAATATGTTTCATTTCTTGCAAGTGACAGCTTCATATATATGCCGGTGACGCTTTATAACAAAGACGAAAACGATTTTTATAACGACTGGCTCTACTATATCTTAAAAATCAACAAAGCAACCGGCAATTATGAAATAATTGAGCCTTCAGAAGCCGGCTCTACCCCATATATCATAAAAAAATACAAAAACAAGCTCTACGTGTATATGCAGGAAGAGCCTCTCTATTACATAGGCGATAATAACGAGCTTGTTTCGACCGGCTTACCTACGTATATCTCAACCTACTCTCAGTCATCATCAAAAAGTAACTATGTCTACGGGCTTGACTACTCAAGAAACGGCAGCGAGCAGCTGTCCATATGCAATCTCGATTCAATGAAAAAAGTCAATACGATAAAATCGATTCAAGGCTATGCCGTAACCGACGACAAGCTGTATTACGGCAAGATTATAAACTCAAGTTTCAAGGTCTACGCCGCAAGCCCTTACGGTAAAAATGCCAAGGTGATTTTTAGCAAAAAATCCGTGAAAGATTATCGCTACAGGCTTTCGAGAGTCACCTCAAAATATATCTACTATAAGGTATACCGTGACGACATGTTTTTCCCTATATACTACAAGTATTCTATTAAAACCAAAAAGTCGAAAACAATCGGCTATGAGGAATATACGACAAATGCTTCCGACTACGGCGACGGGTTTTTTGACCCGGTAGGCTGAGGTTAAAAAGATGAAAATTAATTGGGGGGTAAAAAATGAAACGATTTAATATTATTTTTATGGTAATCGCTATGCTGGCTGCAATGCTTGCCGCACCGGTATATGCGGAAGCGTCCGCTTCTTCCGCCGATTCTTCGTCAGCGATAAACACCGCTTCCGTTACGGATTCGGCGGCTGCCACGGAAGACGAGGGTACTGTGCGGTTTTATAACTTCAAGTACAAAAATCATTTCCTTTATATTAAGAGGGGAGGCAGCTACTACGTTTGTACACTGTCAGAAAACTACGACGATTCCAACTTTTACTTCGAAAAAACCGATAAGCTCGGCAACGGTGACGCGATATGGCACGTTGACCTCTTCAGCCTTGCCGAGAAGAGAGGCTATGACACCGTTAAGGTAGCAAACACCGTCCCGCTCCTGTGCAGCGACAAATATCTATATCTTCCGGTTTCCATGTATGACAAGAACTACACGCCTGAATCCACATGGCTCTACTGTATCCTTAAGATCGATACAGGAACCGGCAAATATGAGGTACTGGAATCGGACAGTCTCCATTCCATACCATGGCTTATCAAAAAATATAACGGCAGGCTTTATTTCGGGCTTCCGGATGTAGGGCTTTGCTATTTTGATGAAAGCGGCAAGGTTGTCGCAACCGAAGTATATACCTCCGCGTCCGACTACTCGCAGTCCTACTCAAAAAGTAAATATATCTACTACGGCATTTACGGAGCGGCAGGCAACAGATATAACCTGGAAATATTTAACCTTGATACGCTAAAAAGAGTAAGGATTGTCAAGAACGTGCATGGCTATGCGGTTACTGACAGCAAACTATATTACGGCAAGATAGCGGACGCCCGGTTCAAAGTATATTCGGCAAGTCCCGACGGAATAAACGCGAAATCGATTTTCAGCATGAAGCCTAAAAAAGGATTCTATTATGAGCTCTCGAGGGTCACTCCTAATTACATTTACTACAAGGCATACGATTATGACTATAATGCGGTTTATTACAGATACTCCAGAGCCTCGAAAAAAATAAAATTGCTTGATTATCCGGTTTATGCGACTAACGCATCCGACTTTTCCGAGGGATATTTTGAGCCTGTAGGCTGAAAATATATCGCTGCAAAAACAATATCTCAAATTTAACCGGTATGCCGAAAAAGCATATCGCTTCCGCGGCATATATTTTGACCGGTAAAGTTAAGCCTGCGGTGGAGGGTTTTAGAGGAGTTCTTCTATTTCAAACGCGGCGGCAGCTGCTATATCTTAGAGCGAGAAAGTCCGGATAACGGCAGCGAATACTACATATCAAAACGTATCCATCTCGGTGACTATGAGGCTTCGTGGAATATATGCGGGATTATGCGTGACAACGATTGATTTTTTGCCGTTTCGGTAGTATATTGATATGGATAACTTAATATTTTACAGACGGGAGCTTGCAAACAGGCTGAGAGGAAGGTGCGCCCTTTTGACCGATAACCTGATTTGGATAATGCCAACGGAGGGATGCCTGAAATATGACAATTTTTACGGGAATTACCAAAGCGGTTATTCCCGTTTTTGTCAGCTTTCGGCATATTCGAAGACGCCGGATTAAACAGTTCATCTTAAAATATATTTGTCTATAAAGAGGAAAAAATGAGAAGTTCAAAAAGTTTGCTGAAAATGACGGCGCTTTCGATGTTCGTCGCGGTCGGCGTAGTGATTTCGCCTATACTTAGGGTCGAGGGAATGTGCCCTACCGCCCACCTCATAAACATAACCTGCTCGGTTTTTATGGGACCGTGGTATTCGCTTCTGTGCGCTTCGATGATAGGCATAATACGTATGGCCACTATGGGAATTCCCCCGCTTGCTCTGACAGGCGCCGTATTCGGAGCCTTTCTTTCGGGCTTCCTTTATCGGCTCTCTAAGGGCAAGCTTATATTCGCTTTTATCGGCGAGGTTATCGGTACTGGAATCATAGGCGCGATAATGTCATATCCCGTTATGACTCTTCTCTGGGGCAGGGATGGGCTTAGCTGGCTTTTTTATGTGCCTTCGTTCATTCTCGCGACATTAATCGGCGGAAGCGTCGCTTACATAATGTTAAGGAAACTGTCCTCAAACGGTATGCTCGAAAAAATCCAGATTGCTCTCGATACACAGGCCTATACTACTACCGCAAGCGCCGCCTCGAATGCGGCGGCAATCGCCTCGCTCGGTATGATCGGCTTTGCTCTTGTGAGGGTTATCGCCGGAATTGCAAAGACGGAAAGTCCGGTTTGGCTCTATGCATCTTATGGTATTTTAGGATTTTTTGTTGCATGCGGTTTAATACACTATATAATAAATAAGAGCAGATAAAAATTGAAATAAGAATGAAAAGCAAATAAATAATTCGAAGGGAGCCGATTAAATGCATAAAAAGATTAAATATTGATATTTAGAATTGAGGTAAAAAAAATTATGAAAATGTATTTCTCAGATTTACAAATTAACTCCAAAAGATTTTTTGCAGAAGCTCCGAAAATATCAAGTCGTAATAAGGCGAATTGCAGCAAGCCGGGCGTTCACATATGCTTCTCCGATTATATTTCCGGTATTTTGACTTCGCTTAAGGAACGGCGCCCGCTTATACACTGTATCACAAACCCGATTTCTATAAATCAGTGTGCGAATTCGGTGCTTGCAACAGGAGCGAGGCCTATAATGGCCGAACACCCGCTCGAAGTCGCGGAAATCGCATCAACCGCCTCCGCGCTTATGCTTAACCTCGGCAATATTACCGATGTGAGGATGGAATCCATGAGACTCGCCGCGGAAGCAGCCGTTTCAAAGTCTATCCCGATAGTTTTCGACGCGGTCGGGGTTGCATGTTCGGTTCTCAGACGAACTTACGCCCTCAATTTCATAAAAGAATTTTCGCCCGCTGTAGTCAAGGGAAACTATTCCGAGATTACGGCTTTAACGGATTTAAGCTATCTTTCAGATGGAGTTGACTCCTATGACGGTCCGGAGTTTGATACCGCGTTAAATGCCGCTGCCGGGCTGGCGGATTTCTCGGGCGGCGTCGTGCTTGCGAGCGGTAAAACAGATATCATCACAGACGGCAAGTCCGTTATACTGGTTAAAAACGGTTCTCCCATGCTTTCAAGCATAACAGGCACAGGTTGTATGCTCGGCGCTCTAACCTCCTGCTTCCTTGCAGGGGCGTCGTACTTTAGAGCAGCGGAAGAACCCGATATTTCAAATGAATCGAATACATCGGACTCAAAGAAATCGGGGTTTTTCATGCCCGATACCGACTGTATAACTAAAATATTACTCGGTGAAAGCCCTAATATCGAATTATCATTAAAAGAATATCGTTTTCTATCCACTGCCGCAGCTTCCATCTGCTTAGGCGTCTCCGGTGAGCTTGCGGAAACGGATAAAGGAAACGGCAGCTTCTCGGTAAATCTCTTTGATAGGTTATCTACGTTTGACATAGACGCTGTCAGGGAACGAATCAAGGTAGAGGTCATTAAACTATGAAAAAATTAGACTCAAGACTGTATTTCATAACTGACAGCAGCGCTTACTCCGAAAGCGAGTTTTTCTTTAGAGTCGAGGACGCCCTGAGGGGCGGCGTAACCCTGCTTCAGCTCAGGGAAAAGGACAGGAGCACGAGAGAATACATCAGGCTCGCCGATAAAGTTCATGAAATTGCCGAGAGATATTCGGTACCCCTCATAATAGACGACAGGCTCGATGTGGCGATGGCAACAGACGCGGATGGAGTTCACCTCGGTCAAAGCGATATGCCTGTCGATACGGCGCGCAGACTTTTCGGTCCCGATAAGATAATAGGCGCTACAGCTAAAACGGTAGAGCAGGCTATAAGAGCATACGAGCAGGGCGCCGACTATCTCGGCGTCGGAGCTATCTATCCTACCTCCACCAAGGTGGTCACTATAATTACTTCCACGGATATGCTTCGAGATATTTGTAACTCCGTTCCGATTCCCGTAAACGCCATAGGAGGTCTAAACAGTGAAAACCTCGATGTGCTTAAGGGCATTCCCGTTTCGGGAATCTGCGCGGTTTCTGCCATTATGAAAGACTCCAAGCCTGTGGAAGCCGCGGCGAAGCTCAAGGTCAAGGTTGACGAGCTTCTCAGGTTAAACCGATGAGCTTGCGAGACTGAGCCGATGGGGTTCTCAGGCTAAATCAACATAATTATAAGTTTTTTACTTATTTTTGCTAAACATCCGAGAATACCTGCAGCTTCGGTCAGGAGAGATTCAAAGGAATAAGTTTTATTAAATATTCGGAGGTCTACTATGATACAGGGAGCTATTTTTGACTTGGACGGCACGCTCTTCGATTCCAATCCGATTTGGAGCAATATCGGCGAGCGATATCTGCTCTCGCTTGGAATCACCCCGAAAGAAAACCTTGCGGAGGCATTCAGAACGGCAAGCCTCTATCAGGCCGCCCGCCACATCATAGATGAGTACAAGGTTTCCCTGACTGCGGACGAGATAATGGACGGAATAAATCGGCTTGTGGAGGGTTTTTATTTGAATGAAGCCCCGCTTAAGCCCGGGGTTTATGATTTTCTAAAAAGGCTGCATAAAATGGATGTTAAGATGTGCATAGCTACGGCTACGGACAGACACCTCGTTAGCGCCGCCCTCGAAAGGGTCGGTATCGCCGAGTTTTTTTCCGAAATTTTTACCTGCAACTCGGTCGGCGCAAGCAAGGACGAACCTAAAATATACAGAGAAGCCCTCGCGCACCTTGATACCGAAAAGGCTCTTACTCCGGTTTTCGAGGATTCTTTGTTCGCCCTTAATACCGCCAAAAGCGACGGTTTCAAGGTGGTTGCCGTCAAGGACGACGAGGAAAAAAAACCCGACGCGATGCGTGCCGCGGCTCACTACTATATAGAGAGCTATGGCGCTGTTGACGGACTTTTTGATTTTTTAGCAATCTGGTAAATAGTCAAGAGGGTATTTGAAACATATTGCTATAAAAACGTGCATTTAGACGCACAACAAAAAGAACCTTGAAAAAAACTTCAAAATTTGGAAAGGAAATTATGGAGTTATTTGTACTCTGTTTGCAGAGTAAAGCTGATTTTTGTCCAGCAAACTGTAAATCAGCCGAATCGTCTTACGAGACGTGAGTGCGAGTGCTCGTTTGTGGTTATGAGTTTTCGATTCATCGTATTTCTTGCGATAGTAAGCTGCAAAAGATGGCTCATGGCATCTAATGCTGTTTGTTGCTTCAATCAAATAATATCTCAGATATTTATTGCCGGCTTTTACCATAGATGTATTATCGGCTTCAAAGGCACCGGACTGATGACGGTTCCAGTAGATGCCGGCATACTTGGCAAGAGCATCTGCAGAATGGAAGGCGTGTATATCACCAATTTCAGATAGAATGCCGGAAGCAAAGATCGGTCCGATACCGGGAATTGATTGAAGTACAGTAAACGCATCCGAACAAAGACCCTTCAGTGTTTTCTCTATGGCTTTGTTGATTGATTTGATCTCACGCTCATAGGTTTCGATGCAATTAAAGGATGAAGCAATCGAAACAGTAAGGGGTTCATAGAGAGTCTTATCTAAGCGATATGAATCACGAGCAGCCTTTTTAAGCAGTTTGCAAACTTCTTCAGGATTGAGATAACGATTTTTACTATGGCTGCAGACAAACTCAATCAATTCCTCGGAAGAAAGACGAATCAAGTCTTCCAAGCTCAGCATTTCCGTAAGGATCGCCTCAGCGGTAGCCGTGTGATTGCTTGAGAATGGATGGTCGCTCTCTTTTAAAACAGCAAGTTCTGAGAACTTGAGAAAGATATTGGATACCATATATGCTTTCTCTCCGGTAATGCATTCGGCCATGTGAAGACGATGGCGAGTCAATCGTTGCAACGCAAGATATTGAGGACCTTTCCACGGTTCTGTGGTAATACGCCCGACCCTTGCAAAGTCTGCAATGATGTAAGCATCGATGGGATCTGTTTTACCAAGGCCGATAAAAGATTTTCTGTAGTTGCTTATCATCTTAGGATTGAGAGGATGAACATACACGTTGTGAGGAATAAGTTCCTCATCAGCAGACAGGAAGTTCGATATATGCATACCATAAAACGATGTTGATTCTAATGCGACGATTGTAGTTTTGAAATCATACCTTTGAATCAAGTCAAGCAGCTTAGCCTTTAGCGTATCTGCACCTGTTTGGTTGTTCGGGACATTAAGTTTTAGTAAAACATTGGAATTGAAATCCATTGCAAGACAAACATTTGTCCTTGCACTAACGTCAATACCAACAAACAAAGTAGTAAGAACATTAATGTTCTTCATCCGAAATCACCTCCTTTCCGGGTAAGGATGGAGACATCAACAAAGGATTATCCTGAGCCTTGATGCTGACTGAAACCTCGCATAATTAGCATTCACTTTCGAGGGTATACTTGCTGGAAGACCCTCCCCAAAGGATGAAACATCTGTGTAAGCAGATAATGACATCAAGGGCAGGCGTAAGGCTTTCTAAACAGTCACATAAAGTGCTGTAAGGAGGAAATAGACGTACCTTTTGTAGAATGTCTGCTAAAGACATTCTACCATCAGGATATCCAAAGTTGAACAAGTTATTGCATGACACTTTTTCATAAAGAAAGGTGTCGGTAAAACATATTATACGAGGAGGAAATACATGAAGAAAATTGGAAGGTTATTGTAGCGAGAAGGACTCGTCATTACAACAGAGTCGTGGAATACAATAAGCCATCCGATTTTACCATGCTTGAGGGAAGCGAAATATGGCTTGCGGTAGGTCGCGAAAGTTATATGCCTGGAATTGGTAATTATGTGCCTGAAGTTGAAAAAATCGAAGTTTGGAACGACAGTACTGGAGAGCTTTTAGGCGAAGACAAATTTAATTATACTGCGGGTCATCATCCCCCATCAGAGGGATTCATTTCCGAACCGGAAAAACTGACTGTTAGCGGTTATTTCTCGGATAGAATAGGAAATCTCATCATGCCTGACAGCGATATAACGGTTAAGGTGTATCTCAAAACTTCTCTTGCAAAAGCGAAAGAAGTTGCGATAGAGGCAGTTAATAGGGAAAAAGACGGCTACAAAAAATCTGACTACGATGGTGCCGGCTGGGCTAATCTTATGTCAGCGTATAATGAGGGAGTAAGTAACATTATGTCTTCCGAGAGTGAGGAAGGCGTGCTGAATGCAAAAAATTCAACGATAGAAGCTATGCAAGCGATTCCAAAGCGAAATATTATCCCGGGAACCGCAGGCGGCGAAGTAGGAAGCAAGGGAAGCGTCCATGTAACAGTAGAGAATACAACTTTTAAGGAGGCACCGCTTCCGTTCAGAGGCAGATTTGTCGATTGTACGGTTGCCTTGAATGACGACAGTACGATGATGGGCTTAGTCCTCGAAGCTCTCGAACGAAATGGCTTCGGCTTTAACGGCACAGGAGGCTCATACAAGAATATTACTTACCTTTCCGAAATAAATAAAGGAGGTGAAAAGCTTGCCGAGTTTAACGGAGGCAGACAGTCGGGATGGATGGGAACTCTAAACGACTGGTTCACAAA
>JBHAFL010000119.1:0-8511 GCA_041856085.1 Anaerovoracaceae bacterium
CGTAAACTTCGGCAAAATCGCACATGGCTGAATTATACCATGTAAACATGGTATAATGACTGCATATCAGAAAAAATTATTAAAGCATAGAAAGGTGAGTGCGAATGGAACCGGTCTATAAGAGAGTATTGTTAAAGATTAGCGGCGAAGTGCTGGCGGGAAACAAGGGGTTCGGAATTGACCCCGACGTTACCAGAAACATATGTGAACAGATAAAGGAGGTTCACGATATGGGCGTTCAGATTGCCGTAGTCGTAGGCGGCGGCAACTTCTGGAGAGGTCGCTCCTCGGGAGATATGGACAGAGCGACGGCAGACTATATGGGAATGCTCGCCACCATTATGAACACGATGGCGCTTCACGACACTATGAGGTCGATAGGAGCCCCGTGCAGAGCACAGACCGCCCTTGAGATAAGAGAGGTTGCGGAGCCGTATACCAGACTAAAGGCGCTCTCGCACTTAGACCACGGCGAGATAGTAATATTCGGAGGCGGCACGGGCTCGCCGTTTTTCACGACGGATACCGCGGCAGCGCTTAGAGCCACGGAGATGGAAGCGGAGGTAATACTCCTTGCCAAGAACGTGGACGCGGTTTACGATTCCGACCCCGACCTAAATCCGGACGCGAAGAAGTTTGACGAGCTTAAGCATATGGACCTTATCGAGAAAAATCTCAGAGTGCTTGACCTCACGGCGGCTGCGCTTTGTAAGGATAACAATATTAGCATACACGTTTTTGCGCTTGCGGAGGGCGGCAACATTAAAAGAGCCGTTTGCGGAGAGAAGATAGGTACGATTATCAGATAAAGGAGAAAAAAATGGAGACTATAAAAAAGAATTTAGAAGAAAAAAGCTTAAAAACGATTTCGGTACTAAAGGAAGACCTCAATACCGTGAGAGCGGGCAGGGCTAATCCGGCGCTTCTTGATAAGATAACGGTGGAATACTACGGTGTGCCTACTCCTCTTAAGAATATATCGAACATAACCGTGCCGGATCCGAGAACTCTTCTGATAAGCCCGTTTGACCCTAAGTCGATTGCGGATATCGAAAAAGCAATAAACATCGCCAACATCGGCATCAATCCGTCAAACGACGGCAAAAACGTCAGACTTGTTATTCCTCAGGTTACGGAAGAGAGAAGAAAAGAGCTCACTAAGACGGTTAAAAAGCTCGGCGAGGACGCTAAGGTTGCCGTTCGTAACCTCAGAAGAGACGCTAACGAGAAGCTCAAAAAAATGGAAAAAGACCATGAGATATCCGAGGACGAGCTAAAAAAAGCGCTCGACGATATCCAGAAATCAGTAGAGAAGACAGAAAAAGCAATAGATGAAGTTATCGCGATAAAAGATAAAGAAATCATGGAAGTCTAATCGGTATTATTTTTAGTTTTATGGCTACCTGTCGGTAGCCATACTGTTTTAATCAAATGATAGAAAAAAAGAAACTGCCCGAGCATATCGCCGTCATAATGGACGGAAACGGCAGATGGGCTAAAAAACACAGGCTGCCTAAGATAAAGGGACATAACCGCGGTATGCTCGCAATGAAAGAAATAATAAAAAAGAGCGATATTATGGGTATCAGGTACCTGACGGTTTATGCCTTTTCAACCGAGAATTGGAAGCGCACGCAGGAGGAAGTCGGCGGCATATTCAAGCTGCTCGTCAGCTTCGTTGCCTCGGAGCTAAAGGAATTGAACGAAAACAACGTCAAAGTCAATATATTCGGAGACTGGAACTACAGGGTACCTGAGGACGCTAAGCGCGCCATAGCGAACGCTCTCGAAACGACGGCGGATAATACGGGTCTCGTGTTTAACATCGCGCTTAATTACGGCTCGAGGGCTGAGATATTGAGAGCGGTCAATAAGCTCGCAAGCAGGCGCGCTTCTATGGGCGAGTTCGCCGAAATCACGGAAGAGGAGTTTTCGGCGGCGCTATATAGCGGAGACGAGCACGGTAACATACCCGACCCCGATCTGATAATCAGAACCTCGGGAGAAGAGCGGCTGTCGAACTTCTTGCTTTGGCAGGCGGCATATTCCGAGCTTGCTTTCACGGACACGCTGTGGCCGGATTTCACCCCCGAGGAGTTTGAGCGAATAATAGAGGGGTATATGAGTCGAGAAAGAAGATTTGGGGGAAGAAAATAAATGAAGACACGAATTATTTCCGCACTTGTGATGCTTCCGCTGCTCGGAATCGTGTATCTCGGAGATATATATCTTGAGATCGCGGTGATAGCGGTTTCGTTCGCGGGCTTAAAGGAGCTTTACGGAGCGTTCGGAGCGGCAGGCTTGAAGCCGTGCAGAGTAATCGGCTATGCCTCTATTCCGTTTCTGTATGCTCTAAATTACTTTTTCTTCGGAGCCTGGGCTGTAACTCCGTGGCTCGTAGTCCTTATGTTCGCCTGTATGCTTTACGGCTTCAGAACTGACGGAGTCTCGCTTCAGGACATCGCTGCGACCCTTTTTGGAGCCTTTTATGTAGTATTTTTCTTTTTCTTTACAGTTCTCATAGACGGCTCGGACGATTTCAGTGAGTATATCTGGCTTGTATTCATCATAAGCCTCGGCACGGATACTTTCGCGTATTTCACAGGTATGCTTATCGGGAAACATAAGCTTTGCCCGAACCTGAGCCCGAAGAAGACTGTAGAGGGAGCTGTAGGCGGAATGATAGGAGCCGCTGCACTTGCCTCGCTTTTTGAGGCTTTCGTAATAGGGGGCAAAAACGCCTTGAGCGTTCACTTCATAATTATGGTGCTGCTCGGCTCGGTCGTATCACAGCTCGGAGACCTCTCAGCCTCCGCCATAAAGAGGCGCACGGGTCTGAAAGACTACGGCAACCTGATACCGGGGCACGGCGGGATTATGGACAGATTCGATTCGGTGCTCTTCGTTGCGCCTTATCTATATATCTATATCACATATATTCTGCCTCTTATGCCCTAAACATTTATGGAGCAAAAAATGAAAGAACGAAAAGTCGCGCTTGTCACCGGCGCTTCCCGCGGCATAGGCAGCGCTATAGCAAAAAAACTTGCGGCGGACGGGTACTCGGTAGCCGTAAACTATAATATGAGCAGGGAAAGAGCGGAAGCGGTGCTCGCCGATATCAGGGAAGCGGGCGGAGACGGTATGACGGTTAAGGCGGACGTTTCCGATATGGAAGAAGTCCGGCTGATGTTTGAAGAGGTAAAAAGGAATCTCGGGGAGGTATGCCTGCTCGTAAGTAACGCGGGAATCGCCGAGCAAAAGCAAATCCAAGACGTTACGCCTGAAATCTGGAGAAAATTTTTTGCGGTAAATGTGGACGGAGCCTATAATGCCGTAAGCTGCGCCGTGCCCGATATGCTGAGCGCACACGGCGGCTGCATAATAATGATTTCTTCAATCTGGGGCTTGAGAGGGGCGTCATGTGAGAGCGTATATTCCGCAACGAAAGCCGCTCTCATAGGCTTCTCGAGGTCTTTGGCAAGCGAGCTCGCGCCGACGGGAATCAGAGTGAATTGCATAGCGCCGGGTGTGATAGATACCGAAATGCTTAATGCGCTTCCTCGGGAAATTAAGGAGGGACTCGCAGAGGATACTCCTATGAGGAGCTTGGGTACGCCGGAGGATATCGCAGAGCTTGCGTCATTTTTGGCTTCGGAAAGAGCCTCGTTTATAACGGGACAGGTGATTACCTCGGACGGCGGTTTCACTATATAGAGGGACGTGAAATGAAGAAGATAGTAATTCTGGGTTCCACGGGGTCGATAGGAACTCAGACGCTCGATATTGTACGAAAAAATCCCGACAGCTTCAAGGTGGTCGCTCTGACCTGCTCGTCGAGCACGGAGCTTATGGAAGCGCAGGCTGCGGAGTTCGGGGTGCCGAAAAAAAATTGTTATGTCTGCGGCGGCACGGACGATGAAAATAATAAAAAACTTATTGAGGCAGCCACTCTTGAATGCGACCTTGTGATAAACGCTCTTATGGGAATGAGGGGGCTTGAGCCTACCTACCGCGCGATAACGGCGGGAAGAGACGTAGCTCTGGCAAACAAGGAAACGCTCGTCGCGGGCGGAGAGATAATAATGGAGGCGGTTAAAAAAAATAAGGTGCTGCTGCTTCCCATAGATTCCGAGCATTCGGCTATATTTCAGTGCCTCGAGGGAAACGGCGGCGCTTACTGCGCGTCGTTCTCGGACAGGAGCACGGATGAGAACTCGAATAAAGGCGCACCGGACAGGGCGATAAAAAAGCTCATCTTGACCTGCTCGGGGGGACCGTTCAGAGGCTACACCGAGGAGATGCTCGAAAAAGTCAGCCTCGCCGAGGCGCTCAGACATCCTAAATGGAATATGGGAAAGAAGATTACGATAGACTCCGCCACGCTTATGAATAAGGGACTTGAGCTGATTGAGGCGAGGTGGCTGTTCGACGTCGCCCCCGATGATATCGAAGTAGTCGTTCACCCGCAGTCGATAGTTCACTCCGCGGTCGAGTTCAGGGATAATTCCATATTGGCGCAGCTCGGGTTGCCGGATATGCGCATACCTATCAGCCTTGCGATGGGCTATCCCGACAGGCTGGAGACGACAGACAGGGGCATGGATTTTTTCGGAGAGGCGTCGAATCTCAGCTTCGAGCGTCCGGATAACGAAACCTTTAGATGTATAGAGCTTGCGCGTGTAGCCATTAAGAGGGCCGGCTCGCTTCCGGCAATTCTCAATTCAGCCAACGAAGAGCTCGTATCTCTTTTCCTGGAGCAAAAAATATCTTTCACGGATATTCAAAAAACTCTCGAGAAAGTAGTCGATTGCTGCGAGGCGACATATAATATGAGCATTGAAGACATAAGGGAAGCGGACAGGGACGCGAGAAAGATGATAAGGGAAAGGTACATAAAATGAAAACGGCGTTTCTTGCTATATTACTGTTTTGTATAATGATATTCCCGCATGAGTTGGGGCATTTTATAGCTGCGAAGAGACTCGGGATTCAGGTGAATGAGTTCGCTTTCGGTATGGGGCCGATTATCTGGAAGAAAAAACGGGGCGAAACCCTGTATTCGGTGCGCCTGCTTCCTTTCGGAGGCTTCTGTGCCATGGAGGACGGAAACAGCAAAGGAGAGGGAGCAGGTAAGGCTGAGTATAATCCGAAAGCCTTTAACAACAAAAGCCCGCTGAGCAGGATAACCGTGCTTTTGGCGGGAGCTGCGATGAATGTTTTTTGCGCGTTTCTGATAATGAGCTTAATCGTCGGAATAGCGGGCTTTCAGACGACGGCAGTCGCCGAGATAATCGACAAGTCTCCGGCGCTGTCGGCGGGGCTTGAGGTAGGCGATAGGATTACGCATATCGACGGAAGAGAGATAAAAACATGGCAGGAAATAGGTCAGGCAATCTCGGACAGCGGCGGCGAGATTATCGACGTCTCGGTAATCAGAAAGGGTGAGGAGATCAGCCTGAGCATAACTCCCCGCTTCAATCCCGAATCCGAAAAATATGCGATAGGCATATTGCCGAAGATAAGTCATAGTCCCGCCAAAGCGGCTGTCGCCGGTGTGAAAGCCACGGGGAGGCTGTTCGGCGTTATGATTAAGTCGCTAACGATGCTGTTTTCGGGACAGGCAGGAGTGGACGAGATATCGGGGCCGGTCGGAATCGTCAAGATGGTAAGCGATACGCAGGATTACGGCTTTTTGTATTTCGGGTTTTTGGCGGCGCTCATAAGCGTGAATTTGGCATTATTTAATCTGCTGCCGCTTCCGGCGCTCGACGGCGGAAGAATTTTAATCGTTCTGTTCGGCTGGATAACAGGTAAAAAAGTTTCGCAGAGGATTGAGGGAGCAATTCATTTGGTTGGAATGATGCTTTTGCTCGGGCTTATGTTTTATGTTACTGTCAACGACGTAGGAAGGCTGCTCGGGTGATGAAATGACAAGAGAGATATCTATAGGCGGCATAAAAATCGGCGGCGGAAATCCTATTGCCGTTCAGTCGATGACAAACGCGAATCCGCATGATGAAAATGCGATTACAGCTCAGGTTCGCTCGCTTTCAGACGCGGGCTGCGATATAGTCAGGCTTACGGTTCCGGACAGTGAGGCGGCGGAGGTCTTCGGTCGTGTTAAAAAACGTCTGATAAAATCCGGTTACGATATACCGCTTGTGGCTGATATACATTTTGACTACAGGCTTGCCGTTGCCGCCATAAGAAACGGAGCGGATAAGATAAGGATAAACCCGGGCAATATCGGAAGCGCGGACAAGGTCGGGGAGATTGTAAAGGTTGCCGAAGAGAGGAGTATTCCGATAAGAGTCGGCGTTAATTCAGGCTCACTCGAAAAGCATATACTAAAAAAATACGGCGGGGTCACGGCTGAGGGATTGGCTGAATCCGCCCTGCTTAATCTGAGGAGCATCGAGGAGCTTGGATATGATAATCTCGTCGTGTCTCTCAAGTCCTCGGACGTCAAGATGAACTATGACGCGCATAAGCTCATAAGCAGGGAATGCGATTTTCCTATACATGTGGGAATAACCGAAGCGGGAACCCTTAAGAGAGGACAGGTCAAGTCGGCGGTCGGAATCGGGGCGCTGCTCCTAAACGGGATAGGCGATACCATAAGAGTTTCGCTCACAGCCGACCCCGTGGAGGAAGTATATTATGCCCGTGAAATTCTGAGAGCGGTCGGGCTCGTCGATTCGGCGGTTGATTTGGTTTCCTGCCCGACATGCGGCAGGACAGCGATAGACCTTGAGGGTCTCGCGGCAAAAATCGAAAAGGAGCTTGAGTCTATCGAAAAAGAGCTTGCAGCAGGCGGCAAAAAAAAGATTAAGGTTGCAGTAATGGGCTGCGCGGTAAACGGACCGGGAGAGGCTAAGGAAGCCGATTTCGGCGTCGCGGGCGGCAGAGGAGAGGGACTGCTCTTCAGAAAAGGCGAGATAATAAAAAAAGTCTCTGAGGACAGGATAGTTCCCGAGCTCATTGAGATGATACGTGAAGCATATATATAGCAAAAAATGAGAAACATAATAGAAGCAGCCGTCGAATGGGAAAAAATTACAGACGGACGAGTTGACAGAGATAAATTCACCTACAGCCTTGAAAAGGGAATAATCAATAAGGACTCAGGGGCTCTCGTAGTACCGATGACCCTTAATTTTATTATGCCTTTTGACAGTCTCCTAAAGCTGAAAGCTGTTATTAAATCTAAGCTTCCTCTCGTAAATGACGTAAAAATCAAATTCAACTTTGAGAATCTTATCCTTACCAAAGAAGAAATCATAAGGAATTACATTCCATATATGATTTCTTTGCTTGACGGACCTTATGCTCCGTTCACTAAGTCCATAGACGGCGGAAGCTTATATATTCGCTCCGCTTCCGAAGAGGACGGACGGGAGAAAGTTTTTTGCGAGATAGGCTGCCTCGGCAAGACTTCCGAGGACAAGCTCAATAAATATGTCAAAAGAGAATTCGAGAGGATAATCAAGAAAACTTTTTTGATTGACGCCGAATTCTTATTTAAGAATAACGAGGAGCTTTATAGAGAAATTGCTTCAAGCTTTTCAGAGTCCGAGATGAAAGAAATCAAGGAGTGCATAGAGGAGCAAGCCGCGAAGCATACAGAGCGGGTGAAGACAGGCAGTACGCCCGACTCTTACAGAGACGGCGAAAAGCAGATGAAAGCCCCGCAGAATAATTGGAGAAACAGGCAGGGCGGCGAGAAAGAGAGAAACGGGAATTTCATCATGGGAAGACCGATGAGTGGTGAAGCAAATGCCGTAATTTCAATGCTTGACCCTAAGATGGGAGATGTAATAGTTGAAGGAACGCTTTTTAAGATAGAGAGCAAGCTCATCAGAGCGGGTTTATATATAGCTTCCGTTCTGGTTACGGACGAAATCAATAGCGTATGCTGCAAGTTATTCGTATCTGACAGGAAGCTTGCGGAGATGGAGGATTTTTTCGAATATGGCTGCAGAGTTAAGGTGTTCGGTCAGGTAGAGTTCGACCAATATGAAAACCTGAATATCATAAAGGCAAAGGAAATCGAAAAGCTTGAGGTTGAAGAAGTAAGCACTGACGATTCCGAAATCGGCAAGAGGGTTGAGCTGCATCTTCATACGAAAATGAGTCAGATGGACGGGTTCAACGAGCCGGAGGAAGCGGTAAGAAGGGCGGCTCTATGGGGACAGCCTGCTATTGCCATCACTGACCATGGCGTCGTTCAGTCTTTCCCCGATGCATTCAAGGAGGCGCAGAAGCAAACTGAAAAGGGTCGACCGATTAAGGTTATTTTCGGTCTTGAGGGCTATGTATTTGATGATAGCGATTGCGTCGATGAAAACGGCGTGATTTCCGGCTTGTTCTGATACAGTAATTGCATAAATAATCACAAAAATAACCCGACGGAAAACAAAAGTTGCTTTTCGTCGGGTGTTGTGTTATCATTTGTATGGAGAATTTGTCAAAATGCGGTTGGCTTTCAGCATTTTGCCTCGACAAACC
>JBHAFL010000120.1:0-6481 GCA_041856085.1 Anaerovoracaceae bacterium
CCCGAGACGAGTCTAAGCTATATCTTCCCTGAGGCTGTAAGGGTGGTTGAGACCTCTATGGAAGCAATCAAGGCAATCCGTAACATCAAGGCGGAGAAAAACGTAGCGCCGTCAAAAAAAATCAAAGCGGTGATTTTAGCCGATGAAAAGCTGGCTACCGTCAAGGCGGGCGAGGCATATCTCAGAAGTATGGCTAATATAAGCGAGCTCAGTTTTACCGTCGACAAAGAGGATATCCCGTCCGACGCGGTTTCAGCAGTTATAGACGGAATCGAAATATACATACCTCTCGACGAGCTCGTGGATTTCAAGGAAGAGCTTGAGAGACTAAAAAAAGAAAAATCGAGACTTGAGGGCGAGGTTAAACGTTCTGCCGGTATGCTCGCGAATTCGGGCTTCACCTCAAAAGCCCCCGCCGAGAAGATTCAGGCTGAGAGGGATAAGCTGAAATCATACGAAGAAATGCTCGGCAAGGTTAACGAGCAGCTTAAGACGGCAATAAGCAAGTTAAGCTGATAAGGCTAAGCCGAGCGGCTATATTTAACGCGTACTGTGCGCCGTACAGAGCGCATAGTATGCAATAAATGTAATAAGTTGCGGAGCGTTTTTTGAATAGGCGACGGGAGTAATATGAATGCGATAGAAAAAATACACGAATTCGAGAAATTCGGCAGCGTGCTGGGACTCGAAAGAATGGCTTCACTTATGAATGAACTCGGTAATCCGCATAAGGAGCTTAAGGTTTTTCACATAGCGGGCACTAACGGCAAGGGTTCGGTGTGCAAGTATCTTTACGAGGCTCTTCAGGCGGAGGGGTACAGGACGGGACTGTATACGTCCCCGTTTCTGGAAGTTTTTAATGAAAGAATCGAGTTTAACCATAAATTCATTTCCGACGAGGACTTGGAGAAATATACCGACATTGTTCTCGAAAAAGTAAAGCTTATTACGGAAAGGGGCGAGGACTCGCCTACGGAGTTCGAGGTTGTAACGGCGGTGGCGTTTCTGTATTTCAAAGAAAAAAACGCGGACTATGTCGTTCTCGAGGTAGGTCTCGGCGGAACAGGCGACTCGACGAATATAATCAGCGAACCGATGGTATCGGTTATAACGTCCATATCCTACGACCATATCGACAGACTCGGGAGCAGCTTAGGAGAGATAGCGTCAAACAAGGCGGGAATCATTAAGGAGGGCTGCCCCGTGGTTACTTCTGTCAGGGATGAAGACGCTCTTAAGGTAATCCGAGAAAAGGCAGAGGAAATGTCATCTCTGTTTTTTGAAACAAAAAATCTTCCCGTTGAGATAAAGGAGGAATCAATAGACGGGACGGTTATAGACGTCATAATTCAGGGAATAAACGTCGGGAACCTCAGAATAGGAATGGTCGGCAGACATCAGGTCGAAAACGCGGTGTTGGCTTTGGCTGCGCTGGCAATCTGCGAGGAAACATCCGATTTCAGAATAAGCAGGAGGGCTGTGCTTGAGGGCTTCGCACGTGCCAGGCAAATAGGCAGATTCGAGATAATGGGAAGAGAACCTCTCATAATTATAGACGGCGCGCATAATGAGGACGGCGCGAGGGTTTTGGCGGAGACGGTCAAGAGATATGCCGCCGGCAAAAAAGCTCTTATGGTAACCGGAATGCTTGCGGATAAGGACACAGCCGGCATAATAAAAAACTTTATGTCGATAACGGGAGATTTTATCGTAACAGAACCCGATAACCCTCGAAAGCTGAGGGCGGCTGACTTGAAGAAGCTCTTTGAAGAAGCAGGGGCTGAGGCCGTCGTTTTTGAAGACTGCGGGGAAGCCGTTTCAGCCGCGCTCGAGCAAAAAAATAATTATGAACTTATAATTTTTGCAGGCTCTCTTTATCTTATCGGTAAAGTCAGAGCTCTGCTCAGATTAGATGGAATATGAGCGACAAAAATGGATTACAGTAAACTTTTACAGACTATCTTGGATATTGCGGAAGAAATGCTCGTAGCGGGAGCGGAGGTCAATCGAGTTGAGAACAGCATAGAGAGGATGTGCTCCGCCTACGGCTGCGACGAGACAAGGGTAAACGTATTTATCATCACATCGAATATTCAGGTTACCTTGGAGGATCCGAACGGTAAGATAGTAACTCAGATAAGGAGAGTTATAAGATCGGATTCTAATTATGAGAGGCTTGACCGCTTAAACGATCTGTCCAGATATATATGCGAGCACAGACCTGAAAGCGATGAGATGAAGAGAAGATATGATGAGGTTATGAAGAAGCCGAAATATTCTTCCGTTATAAGATACCTGAGCGCCGTGCTCGTAGCAGGCGGCTTCGCAGTGTTTTTTGAGGGAACGCTGCTTGACGGGTTAAGCTCGGCAATAGTCGGGGTAGTAATAATGTTCTTTTTGATTCACCTCGGCAAGTACGGTAAAAATCAGGTAGCGCTTATTTTTGCGACCTCTCTCGTAGCGAGTGCGGCGGCTATTTTTCTCTCGGCTTCCGGACTCGGGGCTGTCGATAAGATTGCGATAGGCAGTATAATGCTTCTGATACCGGGAATAGCCCTTACGAATTCGGTGAGGGATATGCTTTTGGGAGATGTGGCTTCAGGTCTTCTCAGGCTCGCAAACTCCGTGCTCATAGCATTGTTTATCGCCTTCGGTTTCGCCATACCGCTCGCATTCATAAGACAGCTTTCGAATCTTATGCAGATAGAGTTGTTTCCGAGCATACTTACGCTGTCGTTAAAGAGCGGCGAGATGAGATATGCAGTGCAGATTTTAGCCGCTTTTGTCGGCTGCGTGGGATTTTCGCTTTTTTATAATCTGAAAAAGAATCATATTATCTATGCGTCCGTAGGCGGTGCGGTGACATGGGCTGTATATCTTTTCTTTTCTTCATTGTTCAGAGGCGATCTTTTCGTACCGACTCTGCTTGCTTCGATTTTTGCAGGTGTTTTCGCGGAAGCGATGGCTAAAATAAACAAGGCTCCCGCGACGGTTTTTTTGACCTCGGCGGCGGTGCCGCTTGTTCCGGGCTCAGCGCTTTACAGTACAATGAGATATATTATTGATGAGGAGGAAGTCTATGCGGCATATTTCGGTCGAATGGCATTAGAGGTTGCTATAGCCATTTCGCTCGGATTTATGGTGGTCGCTATAGCGAACAGATATTATTCCGAATATATAAAAAAGCATTTCGACGGCAGAAGTGATAAAAGGGGAGGCGAATTAAGCGATGAAGTTCAGGCTCAGTCAGACAGATGAATATGACAGATTGGTAAAGTTTATGATTCCTTTCGGACTTGAGTTCGATGCGGACGATGAAGTGGATACCGATATTATTAAGTGTTGGAAAGTGACTCAGGAACCGGATTTTTTGGTTGGCGGCGTGATTCTGGCGATGAGAGAGGGGGAATATATCATAGACGGAATTGCCGTGGATACCCCGATGCGTAAGAGCGGAATCGGCAGGATAATGATAAACAAGGCGATAGAAGAGATAAAGAGCCGAGGGGGAAACAGGGTGTACCTCGTTGCTAAGGTTCCTGCTTTTTTTGAGAGGTTGGGTTTCAGTATGGTAAAAAACGAAACCGCACCGAATTTCTTCGAGTGCGGCCAGTGTCCTCAATATAGAGTTTCTTGCTTCCCTGAGGTAATGAAATTAGAGTTTTAACAAAAATGCATAACGCAATTCAGCTGTCAAGCTGCGGCATAGGCTCTCATTCCGCGATTACCAATTCGGGAATGAGGTCTTTTATTTTTTTGTCCGCTTCGGATATGGCGGCTGCCATCTCAGCCATTCTATCGCGGTTTCCCTCATAATCCGCGAAGAGGGGACGCTTCATATAGGGAACGTCATAGCCTCTTGAGCTAAGCGCGAGCTGAGAGGATATTACGGCGTTGCCTTTTTTTACTATGTCACCGACGCTTTCAACAAGGGCGAAAAGCGCGGAGAATATTTTAGCGTCTTCGGGTGTATCAGACATAGATGATATATACATCGATGAAATAAGCTCGGGGATATAATTACACATTCCGGAAATGAGAGCGTCGATTCCGAAAGCTCTCATCTCAGCCCAATTCTTTGTAGAGCCTGCGATATATTTTAGCCCGGGCAGATTCGAAATTATCTCCTCGGCGAAAGAAACGCTCGAGGTGGAGTCCTTGATTCCGCTGACTCCGACCGAGGCAAACTTCTTAAGGAGCTCGATATCAATAGGCTTGGAGGTAAGAGACGGGTTATTATATGCGAAAACAGGCATATCGCGAGCGGCGTCCGTAAGCGCGCGGTAGTAGGATACGAGTTCGCTGGCGGAATATTTGAAAGTGTAGGGATTAACGGCGGCGACGGCGTCAATTCCGAGCTTTCGGGCTTCCTCGGTTAAATATGTCGAGCTGTCCGTATCGTTGGCGCCGACATGCGCGATAACGAAGCTGCCGGCATAAGCGGAGCTTATGTTTTTTGCTATCTTATAGACTTCCACCCGTTCCTCGGGTCTCATAAGGTATCCTGAGCCGTAAGAGCCTGTGACGAAAAGTCCGTCGACTCCGTTAGCAAGTTGCCATTTGAAGTGCCGGCTTATGAAGTCTTTCGCGAGACTTCCGTCTTCGTTAAAGAATGTGAGAGACGGAACCAATAACCCTTTTATGTTCATTTATCTTACTCCTTTTTTTTAGTCGAAACGCCATATGACGCACTCATAATTCTACAACAGGCTCATATTAAAATCAATGGAGAGTGCCGAGTTTTATTAAAATAAATGTACGCAAACGCAAAAATAAACGCAACAGAAGATTGATTTTTATCGGACATAAATATATAATAACATTGTATGTGCCTCGGTTCAAGCATTTCGGGCACTGCGACAGGTTATTCTAACATTAAACTACTATCTTTAACGGGAAAGAGGGATTCAGCTATGTATGAAAAATACAATAAGGAAATCATCGATGTAATCAGGACGGCATCGCCGGAGGTTGCCGATTTAGTACAAAAAGAATTCGACAGACAGACAAACAACGTAGAGCTCATCGCTTCCGAGAACTACTGCTCCGACGCGGTAATGGCAGCCTGCGGGAGCTGCCTTTCGTGGAAGTATGCCGAGGGTTATCCTTACGAGAGAACTTCGGGAAATAAGGGAAGATACTACGGCGGAACAGAGTTCGTCGACGAGCTTGAGGAATATTGCTGTGATCTTTGGAGAAAGGTTTTTAACACCGATTATCACGTGAATGTGCAGCCGCATTCGGGCTCGCAGGCTAACTTCGCCGCCTTTAAGGCGGTGCTTGAGCCGGGAGATACCATACTCAGCTTCGACCTCGACCACGGCGGACACCTCACCCACGGCGCGCCGGTAAACTTCAGCGGTAAGACCTATAACGTCGTCTTCTATGATGTGGACGAAAACGGATTCATAGATATGAACAGCGTAAGAGAGAAAGCTTTGGAATGCAAGCCTAAGCTGATTTTAACGGGAGCCTCCGCATATTCGAGAATCATCGATTTTGAAGCGTTCGGCAGGATAGCCGAAGAAGTCGGGGCATATTTTATGGTTGACATGGCGCATATAGCAGGTCTCATAGCCGGGGGGGCTCACCCGTCGCCGTTCGGGATTGCGGACATCGTCACAACCACTACTCATAAGACGCTTAGAGGACCGAGAGGCGGTCTGATCTTCGCGAGACTCGACCTCGCTAAGAAAATCGACTCTGCCGTATTCCCTTATGCACAGGGCGGACCGCTCGAGCATATCATAGCAGGTAAGGCGGTCTGCGCTACGGAAGCGCTCGCTCCCGAGTTCAGGATATATGCTGAGAATGTCGTTAAAAACTGCGCGGCTCTCTGCGACGAATTCCTTAAATTAGGTTATAAGATAGTCACGGGAGGTACGGATAACCATCTTATTCTTCTTGACTTATCCGACGAGCCGTTCAGCGGCAAGGAGCTTCAGGAGAGGTGTGACAGCAAGGGCATCACCTTAAATAAGAACTGCGTGCCTAACGAGAAGCGTTCGCCTATGCAGGCTTCGGGCGTGAGAATCGGCACGGCGCCTATGACTACGAGAGGCTATAACGAGGAAGATTTTAGAGCTGTAGTAAGAAGAATCGACGAAATAATTAAGGAGCTCAGAGCCGAAAAGGCCGAGTAATTTAGTGCAATACACAAATACACAAAAAAGCCAATAAACATTGGCTTTTTTGCATTTTTTGTGATAAAATGAAACTCGTTAAATTATGTCCTTAAGCGGGAGGTATGACTTGAAAATCTTAATTGACGGAATGGGCGGAGACAATGCGCCTGAAGCAGTGGTTGAAGGGGCGGTCTTAGCTGCGGCGGAGACGGCAAACGAAATATGTATCATAGGCCCGATTGATAAAATGAGAGCCTTGACCGAAAAATACACCGGCAAGAGGAAGCTCATGGGAAGCATTTCCTTTGTCGACGCGACCGAAGTTATTACCAATTCGGAGAGTCCGGCGCTTGCGG